>CAIOHZ010000249.1 GCA_903858165.1 uncultured Pseudomonadota bacterium | reverse complement strand
TTTCGAAGGCATCGACCTTTCCTTCCGGCCTTCGGCCAAGCTGTTTCCCCTTCTGCTTTCGCGAGTGAAGGGCACGGTGCGCCGGAACGAGCTGATGAAGGCCATGGAAGAAGAGCGCTTGGAGGACTTGCCCGAGCAGTTCTTGCAGAGCGCCCTTTCGCACGAAGAGCGTAGCGCCTCTGCAGCGCTGCACCCCGCGCTCATGGGTGGGGAATACCTGCCGGATTTCCTGAAAGATGAAGTGGAAGTGGCGCGGATAGAGCTGGCTTCCACCACGGCCGATGTCATCAGCGTGCGCATGCGCCCGACCAAGAAGGGGCTGGTTTACCGGGTGGTGGACGAATACATGCCCAGCCGCGCTTCGGACGAAGATGACGAAGACGAGGATGGTGAACTGGATGGCGATGACGATGGCGAGTCCATGGTGAGCGCAACGCCCCTGGTGAGCCTGGTGCCTCTTTCGCTGGCGGAGCTCGGTGAGTTCGTGGTTGAGGCCGCCAAGGTCGAAGACATGGTGCTGATGAACGAGTTCTACACCGTCGACGAGGCGCTGGCATTCATCAGTGGGTCTTCGGTTTACTACCCGGAGTTCGGGCTTTACCTGGACGCGTATATCACTGGGGTGGTGCCGGAAAACGAAGATGAGGAAGAGGACGAGGAGGAAGACGAGGAATAAGGCGCGTCGTGTCCCGTCGGCCAGTGAGAAGCGTGGCGTGCGCGCCCTACCGCAACAGCACCAGTTGCGGCACGGCGTCAGCGCCTACACACACGATGGCGTCCTGGCGGAACTGGCGCCCCACCGCGCAGGCAGTTGCTTTGTCCATGCCGTACGCAAAGACGCTGCGTTCTGCTGGCCATTCGCCGGTGGCGTCTGCGCCTTCGCCTTCGATGAAGGCGTGGCCGAGCGCCGCTACCTGTGCCAACAGCGCGGCGTGGTCCCGCGAGTTGGCTTCAGCGGACTGCTGCGTGCCTTCGGGGTTATAGGCAGTGATGAACGCACCGCATGTGACGCCGTGCTCTGTGAAGAGCGCTGTTAAACGGGGCTCATACTTGCCAATGTTCAGGGCAACTTCTGCGGGGCGGTAACCCAAGCAGTAGTTCGTGGCGAAGTAGGCTTCGCGCTTTTCAGCAGGAACCACGGACCTATCTGGCCGAACCGCGTTGCCCGGGTTGCCCTCCGCTTCAATGGCTTCCCACGCCCGCCGGTTCAGGTTCTGCACCATCTCGTCCATTTGCCCCGAGAAGCGCTCGCGTATTTCTACGACTTCTTCGGGCGTTATCTTGCGGGGCTTCTTGGCTTCCATGGCCGATTTTCCTTCTAGACAGTGGAGGCTAGTTTGCCGAGGCGGCATCAATGTCGTCCGGGGGTGGCCGGCGCCGCACGAAGGGTTCGTTCTTCACCACTTCGCGGTTCACCAGCATGCCGCGCCGGAACCGCAGGTTCACGTCCCGTTCGTGGATGCCGCCGCAATAGCCGCCGTGGATGTATTGGATGATCTCGCCCTGTGGGACGCGGAGCGTGCTTGAAAACCACCTGGCGAACACGCGCGTTCCGCAGTCCGGGAAGAAGTCTTTCAGTTTGAGGTCTACTTCGCTGAACGTGGTGGTGTCGATGTCCGCCAGGTAAAGCCGGCCTTCGCACAGTTCCCACGTGGCGATATAGCCGCGCCAGAGTGCGCTGCAGTTCCTCGGCAGGGTAGGGAGCAGCACTCCGCGCTTTTGCCGGTATTCCTCCAGCGGCAGGCTGGCCATTTTGTGCTTCTCGCCATCGAGAATCAGGACGTCTGGAATTTGCGTTGTCATGGGTTGGCTCCCGTGGTGCAAGCGGCAATCTGCTGCGGGGCTGCAAGGCGGCCCCGACGCTGCTAACGACTCAACTGAGTTGCCCCTTCGCTAGGTAGCTATTTTCGCCCTTGGGGCGGACAAGATATGTCCTACCAGTATGGGCGGGCCAATGCTCGTGGCATGAGGCCCGTTCAGCGCAGGCCGTACCAAACGCCGCGACCACTACCGTGCTGGACGAGCGTGCCACGTTCCACCAGCACCCGGAAATGCTGCTTCAGCGTGTTGCGGCTGGCGCCGGAAAGCGTGATGACTTTGCCGATGGTGACGCGCCCATGCTCGCGCGCAAATTCGACGATTTGCAATTGCAGTTCGGGCATGGCCGCCAGCACCAGTTTCTCGCGCTCGACTTTGCGCTCGAGGCGTCGCACCTGCTCCACTAGGGTCCGGAGGAAGAACACCAGCCATGGTTGCCAGTTCGGCGACTCCGTGCGGATGGTGCCCTGTGTTTGGCGCAAGGCGAGGTAGTACGCCTCCTTGTTCTGCTCGACCACGCTTTCCAGCGAACTGTACGGCACGTAGGCATAGCCGCTTTGTAGAAGCAGTAGCGTGGTAAGCACTCTGGAAAGGCGCCCGTTGCCGTCCTGAAAAGGGTGGATTTCCAAAAAGACGACGACGAAGACGGCGATAATCAATAGCGGGTGCAGTGCCGCTGTCTCGCGTTCCGTATTCACCCAAGCGACCAACTCGGTCATCAGGCGGGGCGTGTCGAACGGTGAAGCGGTCTGAAACACGATGCCGATTTGTTCGCCGGCTTCATTGAAGGCGGCGACGCTGTTCGAGTTGGTTTTGTAGTTGCCGCGGTGCCAGAGGTCTTTCTCGCTGTGGCCCAGAAGAAGCTGGTGCAGTTGCTTGAGGTGGTTCTCGGAGAAAGGAATGTCCTGCCACGAAGCGAACAGCAAATCCATCAAGTCGGCATAACCGGCCACTTCCTGTTCGTCGCGTGTGGCGAAGGATTTGATTTCGAGGTTTGCCAGCAACCGCTCCACTTCGCGGTCCGTGAGGCGGCTGCCTTCGATTCGGGTGGATGAGCCGATGCTCTCGATGGTGGCTACGCGGCGCAGTGCGGAAAGCCGGGCAGGCGCAAGCGTGCCCAAGGCGCGCCAGGCGCCTTTGAACTCGTCAATCCGGGCAACGAGGCCGAGGATTTCCGGGGTGATTAGAATGGTGTCGGTTTGCAGCACCACCCAATATTACACCCATTTACACCCATTAATATCCATTTCGGGCCGTTCGGGTCCTTGCCTGTTTCCTAGCCCACCCTCTCTGGCGAAGCCGGAACATTGGCCGGGCATTGGCCTCGGCGACACCGCCTCCCTACAACAACCCCGCGTCCCGCAAGCGGCGTCTCAAGCGTGCGAAGCCGTTGCCGGTGGGCTCCGGGTAAATACTGTCGTCAGAAGAATCCCTGCTGAACGAGGCGGAGGAGCGAACGCTCTTCGCTGAACTGAACAGCGGCTCGATGGATGCCTTAACACCCATACGACTGGACTCGTCGAACTCCCTGGCCGACAGGGAGGAACTGGCTTCAAACCGGTTTTGCAGATCCTCCCTCGGCGGCTCCATCCCGCCCATCGCGGCCTTCAACGCCTCCGCGAGCAGCTGCGTCTCGCGTAGCACGCGCTTTTCCGTGTCGGGCTCGGGGTGGCCGGCGAGGGCGTTCAGCCAGGCCCAGTCGTCGTCGCGCGGGGCGCGGTCAGGTGGCAAGCCCACTGATGTACCTCCTGCATTCTTCAAGCCAAGGGCGTATGCGGTCGCGGCAGCCCACCAGGAGCACGGCGGTACTGTTTGGCGTCTTGCCTAGCCGCGCGGCAATCTCTGCCAC
>CAIOHZ010000248.1 GCA_903858165.1 uncultured Pseudomonadota bacterium | reverse complement strand
AGGTGGAAAGCTCCATGGGGCAGCGCACGCCCTTCGGGATGTACACGAAGCTGCCGTCGCTGAACACGGCGCTGTTCAGGGCCGCGTAAAAGTTGTCGCCGGGCGGCACGACAGTGCCAAGCCAGCGCTCCAAGAGTTCCGGGTGTTCCTTCACCGCTTCAGAGAATGGACAGAAAATGACCCCTGCCTTCGATAGACGGTCCTTGAAGGTAGTGGCCACCGAGACGCTGTCGAATACTGCATCGACAGCCACACCAGCCAAGCGCGCACGTTCGTGCAGTGGAATGCCCAGCTTTTCGTAAGTCTCCAGCAGTTTCGGGTCCACCTCGGCCAAGCTCTTCGGCCCGTCCTTGTTTTGCTTCGGTGCCGAGAAATAGCTGATGGATTGGAAGTCGATGGGTGGGTATTTCACGTACGCCCAGTTCGGCTCTGTCATGGTCTGCCAGTGACGAAAGGCCTTCAGGCGCCAGTCGAGCAAGAACTGGGGTTCGTCTTTCTTGCGCGAGATGAGTCGCACGACATCTTCGTCGAGGCCCGGAGGAACCGTGTCGCTTTCGATGTCGGTGACGAAGCCGTGACGGTACTTGCCGGCAACGGCTTGTTCAATGGCATTAAGTTCCGTGGTACTCATTGGACGCCCCCTTCAATCGTGCGGGCGCGCAGCGTACCGGCCCGCAGGGCGGCCGCGAATTCAGCGGCAGTTTGTCCGGCAGTCACTGCGCGGGCTTCGCCAGTCGTGGTCCGCCCCGTCAGTTCCAGCAACGTGACGTCCTGTAGAGCGCGCCGGATTGCGAGGTTCACTCTTTGCCAGGCATCGCCTGAGCGGCAGGTGGCTTCTAGGTCGCAACTACCGGGGTGCGTGACGCATTCGGTCAGTCCTACGGGGCCCTCCATCGCGTCGATCACGTCTACGGCGCTGATGTTTGCCGCTGGCCTCGCCAACTGGTAACCGCCGCGTGCACCGCGCGTGGAAGCCACCAAGCCGCCTCGCTGCAAGGCCTTGAGCACCTTGCTGACCGTTGGTAAGGCGATATGGGTAGCATCCGCCAATTGCGCCGCCGAGTGAGGCGCGGCGGCGTCTTCGGCCAGGACGGCTAACACAACCGTAGCGTAGTCGGTCAGTTTGCTGATACGCAGCATAGGGAGTGGGTGCTCGGCTTGGAGGAAAAAATACAGGACTAGTTTAGTCCTGTTAGCGCCTGCTGCCAAGTTTCCGCTGCGGTTAAGCGCCACCCTGAGGTGTCAGCACCTGGCAAGGGTTACTTGCACCATTATGTTGCTTAATCACCACACTGGAACCTTTTTGCATCGCAACTGTCCGGTATAATCACGCCATGGACCCTACCGCCACTCCTGCCGTTGCCGTCGATCCCGCCTTGACCGGGCGTAGTTGTGCGCCCGTAGGGGAAGAGGTGCGCGACGCCATCGTCAGCATCGAGGGGCTGGTTTACCGTGCCGGACGCCGTACCATTTTTGATGGGCTGAATCTCGCGTTTCGTAAGGGACAAGTCACGGCGGTCATGGGCCCCAGTGGTACTGGCAAGACCACGCTGCTCAAGCTCATCACTGGTCAGGTGCGCCCCGATCGCGGGCGCGTACTGGTCGATGGGCAAGACCTTGGCAAGCTCTCCCGTGAGGAGGTCTATGGCGTGCGTCGGCGCATGGGCATGCTGTTCCAGAACGGGGCGCTGTTGACCGATCTTTCCGTGTTCGAGAACGTGGCGTTTCCGCTACGGGAACACACGGATTTGCCTGAACGGCTTGTGCGGCACGTGGTGCTTACCAAGTTGCATGCGGTCGGGTTGCGTGGTGCCGCCTCGTGGATGCCCGCCGAGTTGTCGGGTGGTATGGCCCGTCGCGTCGCGTTGGCACGTGCCATCGTCATGGACCCGGCGCTGCTGATTTACGACGAGCCGTTCGTCGGTCTGGACCCCATCTCCATGGGGGTCGTGTTGCGGCTCATCCGCCAGATGAATGACGCGCTGGGTATTACCAGTATTGTCGTGTCACATGACGTCCACGAAATCAGCGCCGTTGCCGATTGCAGCTACCTGCTGTCCGAAGGGCGGGTGGTGGCTAGTGGTAGCCCCGACGAACTGCGCGGTAGCCAGAGCGAAATCGTCCGCCAGTTCATGAACGGTATGGCCGACGGCCCCGTACCTTTCCACTTCCCTGCGCCCGACTATGAAACGCAGTTGCTTGGGGCTAGCTTCGGCAATCGTGAGGCAGGTGGCGGGAAGGTGAAGCCATGAGCTTGGTAAACCTGCGAATTGACCGGTTGGGCGGTTTGCGCGGTGCCCTCGAGAAGCTCGGGGCGTACCTGCTTTTTGCCGGGCGGTTGCTATTAGTGTCGCCCCGCGCGTTGCTGCGCCCGGGCCTGGTGGTGGCGCAGATTTATAATGCTGGTGCCTTGTCGTTGGCACTTATCATGTTCTGCGGTTTGTTCGTCGGTATGGTGCTGGGGCTGCAAGGGGCAGACCTGCTCCAACGTTTCGGTGCTGAGGAGGCCTTGGGGCCTGCGGCGGCCTTAGGCATGCTGAAGCAGCTAGGCCCGGTAGTGGCAGCGCTGCTGTTCGCGGGGCGTGCCGGTACTGCACTGACGTCCGAGATTGGCCTCATGGCCGCGACGGACCAATTGTCTGCGATGGAGATGATGGCGGTGGACCCGGTGCGCCGGGTTTGCGTGCCGCGCTTCCTTGGCGCACTTATCGCTTTGCCTTTGCTCACTGCCATTTTCATCACCATCGGGCTGTATGGTTCGCAGTTGGTGGGCGTGCAGT
>CAIOHZ010000247.1 GCA_903858165.1 uncultured Pseudomonadota bacterium | reverse complement strand
CCAGCGAAGCGCTGCGTAGCCACCAGACGCGTGGCGTCGTGCTGCGTCCACGCTGCGCGGTCTTCGCCCAAGTAGCCGGTGAAAGCCTTCTGGCCCCAGGGGCAGTCCATGGGCGCCGCGATGGGCGCGAACGCCGAGACGCTGCGGTAAAGCCCAGGGTGACGTAGCGCCAGTGTGAGCGCACCGTGCCCGCCCATCGAGTGCCCGAACACACTTTGCACAGCACCCGCCGCGTCCTGCTTTACAGGGAAGTGCGCGGCTAGTAGCGCCGGCAACTCCTGCGTCACATAGCTTTCCATGGCGTAGTGGCGCGCCCAGGGTTCTTGCGTGGCATCGAGATAGAAGCCCGCTGCCAACCCGAAGTCCCAAGCCGCATCGTCAGCCGGTAGGCGTTCGCGCGGGCTGGTGTCGGGTGTCACAAGCATGATGCCGAGTTCGGCGGCCAACTGCTGCGCACCCGCCTTAATGCTGAAGGTCTCTTCGGTGCAGGTGAGCCCGGCCAGCCAGTACAACACCGGCACCGGGCCCTGCGCTGCCTGCGGCGGCACAAACACGCCGAAGCGCATGGGCGCTTGGCACGCTGTTGAGGCGTGCCGGTAATACCCCTGCGTGCCGCCAAAGCAAGCGTGGGTAGAGAGCGTCTCAAGCGAAATGGCAGCGGTCATGGGGCGGATTCCATTATCAGACAGCCGCAAGGAGCGGCAGGCTTACCATTCTGCCCGACGGCGAGGCTATGTGGCGGGGTCAGCTGGCGGTGGACACCAACCGAACGGCAGGCAGCGCAACCAGCGCCTCGGCCAACTCCGCCAGACGCTCTGCCGGAATCTCAGGCACGGTTTCAAGAGCAGCGTATGACAAGAACAAGGTTTCCAAAACCTCAGCCAGCGCTTCATTTATTTCGCGACAGCGTACGGCCGCGTCTTCAGCACACCAGAACACGTAACAACGCGGCGCCGCCTCGAGTAACTCCGCCGCGAGCGCCGCCTCGTTGCCACTGGTAGCTTCTGCCACGGCATCGCGCAAACGGTCCACTGCATGTCGGCAACGCAGTACGGCCAGCCCCGGGGATGCCACCAATGCCATCTCGGGCGTTAGCTGCAAGGCGGGACCAGTGTCTTCGGGGTCCGCCCACGCCACGCGGTCGAGTGCCAGATCGAAAGCCGCCATGTCGGCAAGCCACGGGTAAGCAGCGCAAGCTGGCATGGCCGCAATGAATACTGGCAAGCCTTCGCCCCACCCCGAAAGCTGTGGTGCCGTGGGTGGATGTGCCCGCGCGTAAGACTCTGCCATGGTGGCGAAGAAAGCTTCGCCCACCAAGGCCACCACGGTCGGCACGCGCTGGGCCAGCGCGGAGCGCAAGGCGGAATGCACACAAGCCGCGTGTACCGCGAGTGCAGCCTCGGCAGAGACGGGTGAGTTCTTCAAGTGGGGCAGCAAGCGGGCAGAGGCATCCGCCGCACCATGCAAGGCGAAGGCGCTCAAATCCGACTGCCATTGCGCCAACGACAGGGGTGGTACGGAAATCATCCGGGCACCGTCACATCAAAGGCCAGAGGTAGCCCTTCCAGCATTGGGCCATGCAGTGCATCCAGCACTGCGTCCGTCTGCAGGGCTTCGGCTGCCAGCACCTGCCATTCCGGCAAGTGGTTGTCCCATTCCACCAGCGTCGGCACCCTGCCAAGGACCGCGATGGCGGCGCGATAGAGCGCCCAGACGGCGTCGCCTACCTTAGAACCGTGGTCGTCGAGCAGCAAGCGTTGACCAGAATCGAGGTGGCGCGTGGTGTGGCCGGCCAGATGGATCTCGCCGATGGCTTCGCGTGGCAATTTCGCCAGAAAGCCCTGCAGCAGTACGTTGGGGTCCTGCCCTGTGTTTGTGGCGGTGACGAATACGTTGTTGATGTCCAACAACACGCCGCAGCCGGTCCGCTTCACGAGCGCAGCCAGAAAATCGGGTTCGTCGAAATCCTGCGCGGCGGGCGCGAGATAGACCGAAGGGTTTTCGACCAACAATTGCCGGCCGAGTGCTTCTTGGGCCGCGTCCACATTCTTCGCCACTACCTCAAGGGCTTCCTCTGTATAGGGCAGAGGCAAGAGGTCGGGCAGATAGTGGCCATTCGCTACGCTGAAACTCAAGTGGTCGGAAACCAAGCCGGGCTCAAGTTCGTCGATAAGCGTTCTAAGGCGCTGCAAGGAATGGCGGGATACCCCATCCACACTGCCTAGCGACAAGCCGACAGCATGCAGGGAAAGGGGGAGGTGTTCGCGGGCACGGCGCAGATGAACGAGCGCACCCCGGTCCAGCAGGTAGTTTTCCGGATGGACCTCAAGCCAATTCACCCCCGGAGTGGGCCGTAGCGCCACTCCGTGGTGAGGAAACCGCAGGCCGACGCCAGCGGCGGCCGGAATGCGGTTGGCCAACGCCGTAGCGTTTTACTTGGCCGGAGCGGTGGTGGAGCCACCCGCCAGCTTGGCGCACAAACCGGCCGGCACCTTGACCCATTCGCTCGCCATGTTGTCCTTCTCCGCCTGGTTGGCGCAGCCGTGGCTCGCCGTACCGCAGTCGTTCTTGCCGGCCTTGGCCACGCCGTAGCAGCGCTCGGTGGCAGGCTTGGCATCTTCAGCGTGCACCGGCGCCACGAGGGCAGCCAGGGTCACAGCGCCCAGCAGGGCGGAAAGCGCAGTCTTCTTGGTCATGGAGGGTCGTCCTTCTAAAGCTAGGGCCCGGAACCACCCCGGGCGAGGGTCCAGATGTAGACCGAAATGCTAGCACGCAGTTCCCTAGCGCCTACGGGCACTAGGTCACATTCGGCCACCGGGTGCCCGCGCAGACTGGCGGCACTAGCCCGCTCCGTGGACAGCAGGCGCTGCTACCATAGCGGTCTACGTTCAGCGTCCGGGTGTTTTCATGGGTCGTATTTTTGAAGTCCGCAAGCATGCGATGTTCGCGCGGTGGAACCGCATGGCGAAGCAGTTCGCCCGCGTCGCGAAGGACATCAGCATTGCCGTCCGCGCCGGCGGTGACGACCCCAATGGCAACCCAGCCCTGCGCCGCTGCATGCAGAACGCCCGCGCCTTCAACATGCCGAAGGACAAGGTGGAGGCGGCCATCCGCCGCGCCGCCGGCAAGGAAGCGGTGGACTATCAGGAAATCGTCTACGAAGGCTATGCGCCCCATGGCATTGCGCTGCTGGTGGACACCGCCACGGACAACCCCACGCGTACCGTGGGCAGCTTGCGCAACATCTTCAGCAAGAACGGCGGCAATCTCGCCAACAGCGGCAGCGTGTCGTTTCTGTTCCGCAAGATGGGCGTGTTCCGCCTCGCGCCCGAGAACATCGACCAGGACGACCTCGAGCTGTACCTGATGGACCACGGCCTCGACGAGATGGGCGAGAGCACCGGCGAGAAGGGCGAACCGCAGCTCGTCATCCGTTGCGCCTTCGGCGATTTCGGGCAACTGCAGTTGGCGCTGGAACAGCGTGGCATCACGCCCATTTCAGCGGAACACGAATACATTCCGTCCACGCCCATGGAACTGGGCGAAGACGAGGCGAAGGAAGTGCTCGAGCTCATCGACAAGCTCGAGCAGGATGACGACGTGCAGAAGGTTTACCACACGCTCGCTTAAAGTAGCGAGGGCGGCTTACGCGGCCGGTGCACCCCGGCTGAACCGCTTACGCAATGAGCGGAACAGTATGGCGATGTCGTCCACATAGGTGTACACCGCCGGCACCACCACCAAGCTGAGCACGGTGGAGGTGACCAAGCCACCCAGCACGGCAATGCCCATCGGCGCACGGAAAGCGCTGTCCACGCCCAGCCCCAAGGCAATCGGCAACATGCCCGCACCCATGGCGAACGACGTCATCACGATAGGCCGCGCACGCTTGTGGCAGGCATCGATGATGGCTTCCGAACGGCTCATGCCGTAGTCGTGCCGCGCCACGATGGCGTACTCCACCAGCAAGATGGAGTTCTTCGTGGCGATGCCCATCAACATCAGCAAGCCAATCAACGCCGGCATGGAAAGCGCCGTTCCTGTTAGCACCAAGCCACCAAAGGCACCACCAATGGACAGCGGCAGCGCTGCCAGAATGGTGATGGGCTGCAGAAAGTCGTGGAACAGCAGCACCAGAATGGCGTAAACAAACAACACGCCGGCAAACATCGCCAGCGCAAAGCTCGCCATCATCTCGCCAAGAATTTCCGCGTCGCCCGCCGGTAACTCACGGACGCCTGGCGGCAAGTTGCGCACGGCCGGCAGTTGCTGGATCTCGTTCATCACGGTGCCAATAGGGGCACCGCCCAACTCGCCCTCGATGATGACATTGCGGCTACGGTCGAAACGCTGCACCTCGGCAGCACCGCTGCCTTCGGTGACCGTCGCCACGACGCCCAATGGCACTGGCCCTGCGGCTGCAGGCACCCTCAGTTGTCGCAAAGTCTCCAAATCACTGCGTTCCGACAGCGGCAGCGCCACACGAATGGGAATCTGCCGGTCCGGCAAATCGAACTTCGCCAGTGCCACGGAAAAATCCCCGGCGGTTGCGACGCGGGTGACGTCACCCAGGGCCATGGTGTCCACACCAAAGCGCGCGGTCAGCTCCGGGTCCGGGCGCACCTGAATCTCCGGGCGCTTCAGGCTGGCCGTGGATTTCAGGTTGGACAGCGTGCCGAGCGCGCGCACTTGCTGCTCCACATCCATGGCGGCTTGTTCCAACGCCACCGGGTCATCGCCCGCCAGCAGCAGTTGCAGTTTCTCACCAGGCTCGCCGGTGCTTAGCGAATAGCGTGCCCCTGGCAACTCCTGCAATTCGCGGCGGATATCTGCTTCGATAGCGAGCTGAGAACGACTCCGCGTCGATTCCAACCCGAAATCTACCGTCAGCGTGGCGCGGCGAATGTCTGCCGCTTGGCTGTTATCGAAATTGCCAGCCGTCGCGGCACCAATAGCAGCGTAAACGCTACGCACTTCCGGCACGCGCTTCACGGCTAGTCTTGCCGCCTCGGCAGCCCGCATCGTGTCTTCCAACGAACTGCCCGGTGGCAACTCGATGCTGAGCGAAGTGCGGCCCTTGTCCGCCGCCGGCAAAAACGCGGTAGGCAACAAGCCCGCCATGGCAAGCGAGGCGACGAAGAACACCGCAGAAGCAATAACGGTAATACGCCGGTGGTGCAGTGCCTTGCGCACCAAACCGATGTACCAGATCTCCAATTTGGTTTCCTGGCGCTGCTCCACATGCGGCGTGAGCAGGTAGGCCGCCATCATCGGCGTCAGCAAACGCGCCACCAGCAACGACACCAGCACGGCCACCGCAGCTGTCCAACCAAATTCGCGGAAGAACTTGCCGGGAATACCCGCCATGAACACGGTGGGCACAAACACAGCCACCAAGGTGAGCGAAGTCGCAATGACCGCCAAGCCTATCTCGTCGGCAGCTTCGAGCGCCGCCTTGAACGGCGTCTTGCCCATACGCAAGTGGCGTTCAATGTTTTCCACTTCGACGATGGCATCGTCCACCAAAATGCCTACTACCAACGCCAGCGCCAGCAGCGAGGAGGTATTCAAGGTGAAGCCGGCCAGCCACATGGCACCGAACGTGGGGATGATGGACAACGGCAAGGCCAACGCCGAAACGAGCGTCGACCGCCAATCGCGCAGGAACCACCACACCACCAGCACCGCCAGCAGCGCGCCTTCCCACAAGGAATCCATCGACGCCTGGTAAGAGCCCTGAACCTGATCGGTGGTGTTCGCTACTTCGCGAAACGTCACGTCGGGGTGGGCTTTCTGCAGTTCAGCGATGCGTGCTCGCGCGCCTGCACCAACCCGTACTTCACCCGTACCGCGAGTACGGAACACTTCCACGCCAACAATGGGCTTGCCATCCAGCAGCGTGATGGCGCGACGTTCCGCATGGGTGTCGGTGACGGTAGCGACGCTGTCGAGGCGCACCGTGCCGCCCGTAGGCAACGCGATGCGCAAGGCGGCCAGCTCCTCGACACTACCGGTAATACCGATGGTACGAACCGACTGCTCGGCTTCGCCCAAAGTCGTGCGTCCACCGGGGACTTCGCGCTGCGTACGCTGCAACGCGCGCGAGACATCGGCCGCACTGGCACCCAGCGCCGCCAGGCGCACCGGGTCAATCTCCACGCGTATTTCACGTTCCACGCCGCCCACACGGCTAACCTTCGCCACACCCTTCACGCCGAGCAACTGCTTCGCCACGGTGCCGTCGATGAACCACGACAGCTCGCGCTCATCCAACTGCGGCGCTTCCACGGCATAAGTGAGGATGGCCGCACCGGCCACATTCAGGCGCGACACGACGGGCTCTTCCACATCGCGCGGTAATTGGTCGCGAACGCGAGTCACTGCGTCGCGCGTATCGTCTACGGCCTGCGTCGTCTTGGTCTCGAGTTCGAACTCGACAATCGTCGTCGACAAGCCATCGCCGACGACGGAACTAATATGCCGCACGCCTTCAATGCTGGCGATGGAGTCTTCCAGCTTGCGGGTGACTTCTGCTTCCAGCTGGGAAGGTGAAGCACCAGGCAGAGCGATAGCCACCGTAACCGCTGGCAAATCGATATCCGGCATATCGCGAATGTCGAGTCGCTGGAAGCCCAGCACGCCTACTAGACACAGAAACACAAAGATGAGAACCGCGGGAACCGGCGAATGAATGGCCCAGCCGGAGAGGTTCCAGCTACCACTGCTGCCCCACTTCGCTTCGGCCTCGGCGGCGGCCGTCGATGCCGCGCCGTCCACGGGTTGGTGGTCGCTCACTTGGCGCGGCCTCCAGCGGTAACGACGCGAACCTTGTCGCCGTCGTTGAGGAAGCCAGCGCCGTCATTCGCGACGCGCGCACCCGCGGCAAGGCCACTGGTGATTTCGATGCGGTCACCAACGCGGCGACCCGTGCTGACCCGCAGACGACGCACGCGGTCCCCCGACTGGAGTACATACACATAGCCGAAGCCGTCGCGCATCACCACGGCGGCCTGCGGCAACGTCAGGGCTGCACTCTCGCCCAACAGCAAGCGGCCGGTGGCAAACGTGCCGGCCGCCGTTTTGGCGGCAGCGCCGGGCAAGTCGATGTAGGCGATGGCCGTGCGGCTGCGCGAGTTCACCTGCGGCGACACCGAACGAATGGTGCCCGTGAGCTGAACGCCCTGCGCCGTGCGCAGTTGGGCCTTGCCACCGCGCTTCACGCGCGAGAGTTCAGCTTCCGCCACTTCCGCGCGCCATTCCAGCCGCTCTTGGCGAATGAGCCGGAACAACTCGGTGCCTGCAGGCACGACGGCACCCATGGCCGCATTGCGCGCAGAAATGACACCCGCATCCGGCGCCACTACCGCGGCCTTGCGGAGCATGAGCGCGGCCGCATCGCGGCGGGCACGCGCGCTCTTGGCTTGTGCCGCGGCACTATTCGCCGCTGCCGAGTACTGGTCTTGTTCCTGCGGCGATAGGGCCCCGCTTTCGCGCACCGTGGCAGCGCGGTCGGCGTTGGCACGGGCCTGCACTTCACGAGCCTTAGCTTCCTCCAAAGCGGCGTCGGCTTGCGCTAAGTCGGCAGCCAGGAATTCTTCCGCGAAGCGCGCCAGCACCTGACCCTTCTGCACGCGGTCGCCCACGTTCACCAGCAAGCTGGCGATCCGCTGGCCATTCACTTCGGCGCCGACAATCGCTTCACCCCATGGCTCGATGCTGCCACTCGCAGCCAGCGAGATAGGCCATTGTTCTTGTGTCGCCATCGTCGTGGTTACCGTCATGGACGGCGCGCCGCCCTTGGCGGGTTCCTCTGCTGCCGGGGCCGAAGTAAACAAGACTACACCTAGCACGAGACCGACCAAGGCGGCACCGCCAGCCAGCGTGGTGACGTGGCTACGCGAGCGAAAAAAAGTATTCATGTTGCCTGCGTTCATCTGCTTCATTCCTTAGTAGCGGACCAGCCGCCGCCCAATGCCTTGTACAGCGACACCCAAGCGGTGGTGCGCTCTTGCGCCAACGCAATGCGAGCGTCAGCCGCCTGCAATTGCAGGCGACGAACTTCTTCGAGGTCCAGCGTGCTCGCTAGGCCTGCGCGTTGCCGTGCTTCCATGCCGCGCAGCGCGATTGACCATTCGTCGGCAGCGCGTGCGGCGTCGCCATCGCGAGCGCTGGCGGAGTCCAGTGTCACCAGCGCGTCTTCGACTTCACGTACGGCGACGCGTACTTGGTTTTCATAACGGCCACGCGCCGCGTCGATACGCGTGCTGAGCACGCGCAGACCAGCCACGGCCTTGCCGAAACTGAGCGCCGGCATGGAGATTTCTGGACCGAAGCGCCAGTGGTCCACGGAGAAAGACTCGCCGAACACCGAGGTATTGGATTTACCGAGCGAGCCGATGAGGTTGACGCTTGGAAGTAATTCGCCAATACCGAAGCCGTAATCCGCGACCGAGGCCGCCCACTCGGCTTCAGCCGCAGCGACATCGGGGCGTTGGCGTACCAGCACTGCCGGCAGTACCGTGACCGTGGTGGGAATCGGCACCGCCGTGGTGCCGTGTCCCGGAGCGAGTTTGGCCGCGAGCGTGTCGCCATCGAGCCCCGTAAGGAAAGCCAACGCAATGCGCCCACGGCGGCAAGCGGCCTCGACGGCTTTGGCGCCTGCACGATTGTCAGCGGCAGCAGCGGCAGCCTGCGCCGCTTCCGCTGGTGCCGCCAACCCAGCCGCTGCCTTGCGCGCCATCATGTCTGCGGTGCCTTCACGCGAAGCCGCCGCCGCCTGCTGCAACTGCAGCCGCGCCTCGCAGGCGCGTAGGCCCGTGTACGTGTTTGCTACTTCGGCTGCGAGCGTGGTGCGCGCGTCATGCCACTGCGATTCAGCGGCAAAAGCACGACGGCGCGCAGCCTCCAGCGCACGCCGCTGTCCACCGAACAAGTCAATTTCCCACGCCGCGTCGAGGCTGCGGTCCTTGTACTTCGAGACACCCGTGATGGGGCCCGTATTGTCGAACCCCACGAGGCTACGGCTACGTTTGATCTCGGCGTTCGCCGTGCCACTGGGAATGAGGTTAGCGAACTCCAGCCAGGAATTAGCGCGCGCTTCTTTCACTCTGGCCAACGCACTATCGAGCGACGGATTATTGGTTTCGGCCGTGGCGATCAGTTCCGTTAGCAGTGGGTCATTCAGTTGCTTCCACCAGTCCACCAACTGCGCGGGCTGGCCTTCATGGGGCAACGGCGACTGCCAAGCCGCAGGCACCACGGGCCCGGGGTTACGGAACTTAGGACCAACGGCACAACCGGCGGCCAAGGTTGCCACCGTGGCAACTAGCAATAACTTCTTCATGCGGTTTTCCTGCGCTCGCGCTCGGCATGGATAAGCGCCTGGCCGTAAATGGCACAGCGCTGCACCAACGTTTCGCGAGATTCGGGGGTGGCCGTCAGACCGGGAGCGAAAGCCTCCACTGCCGGACGGGCCATGAAATACACCAGCGCTACGCCGCCCACTGCGAAAGCCAGGCCGTGCAGCGCTTCATCTGCCGCTTGCAGGCCAAACTCTGGCAACAGCAAGTGGAGCATACGGTCGTGATGGATGCGGATGGCCTGCGTTTGGCAGTCGCCGAGCACACCGCTTGGCTCCACTTCCTCGCGGGCATGCAGCAACGCCAGTTGGCGTAAACGGCTGTCCTGCGAAAGCACCGACAACATGCCGCGGTAGAAATGCGCCAGCCGCTCCAATAATGATAGTTGGGGGTCGGTCATCGGCCGCGAGGCATCCGCCATCCATTCAATGGGCAGTCGGAACAGTTCGCGGTAGAGCCCCGCCTTGTCGCGGAAGTGGTAGTGAATGGCCGCCGTATTCGCGCCCGCCAGTTCGCAAATCTCGCGGGTGGAGGCACCGTGGTAGCCGTGGTGGGCAAACACATCGACAGCCGCACGCAGCAGACGACAGCGGGTTTCATCGCGGGCGTTGGCAGGGCTGTCGTCCCGCAGGAAGTCGGGAAAGACCTCGGCAGTCGAAGGGACGGGAAGTGCATTCATAGGGGCGGGGAGTTTAGTGCCCCGGCGAGCGTGTTTCAAGCGCTTGCTTGAAATTAGGGCAAGGCGCGGATTTGACCGCCAGCCGAATCTCTCCGGTACACTAAGGGTATGATTCTCCACGGCTTTTGGCGCAGCAGCGCTACCTACCGCGTCCGTATTGCACTCGCCCTGAAGGGGCTGGCGGCGGACTATCGACCGGTGAACATTACCGCCGGTGGCCAGCAGCAGTTCTCGGCAGACTATCTGCGCCTGAACCCGGAAGGCCGCGTGCCCGCGCTGGAAGTAGACGGCCAAGTGCTGGCGCAGTCGTGGGCCATTCTGGAATGGTTGGAAGAGGCCTACCCGCAGCCTGCCCTTTTGCCCGCTGATGCTTTCGGCCGCGCCCGCGTTCGGTCGCTGGCGCAACTGGTAGTGGCGGACATTCAGCCGCTGCAGAATCTCGGGCCCACCAACTATCTGAGCGCAGAACTCGGCGCCACGCCGGACCAAGTAGCCGCTTGGCTGAAGCACTGGATAAACCGCGGAATGGCGGCCTTCGAAGCGCAGTTGGCGCGCGATGCCGCCACCGGGCAGTTCTGCCACAGCGACAGCCCGACGCTGGCCGATGCTTGCCTCGTGCCCCAGTGCTACTCGGCGCGGCGCTTCGGCGTAGGCGTAGAGCAGTTTCCGAACATCGCCCGCATCGAAGCGGCCTGTCAGGCGCTGCCGGCGTTCGCGGCTGCGGTACCGGAACGCCAACCCGACGCGGTGCTGTAGCGCGCAGGCGGGAGCAAGCTCCCTTCAACAAGCGAACTAACGCAGAACCGGCGCGCCCGTCTTGGCCTGCACTTCTTCGAAGGTGATGTCAGGCGCCAACTCAACCAACTTGAAGCCCGCCGTTGTCACATCGAGCACGCACAAGTCGGTGATAATGCGGTTCACCACAGCCACGCCCGTCAGCGGCAGCGTGCAGGAAGGCAGCAGCTTGTGGGCGTCGCCCTTGGCTACGTGCTCCATCAGCACCACCACTTTCTTCACGCCGGCGACGAGGTCCATGGCGCCGCCCATGCCCTTCACCATCTTGCCGGGAATCATCCAGTTGGCGAGGTCGCCCTTGGCGGACACCTGCATGGCACCGAGGATGGAAAGATTGATGTGACCACCGCGAATCATCGCGAAGGAATTGGCGCCATCGAAGAAGGCGCTGCCCGGAATGGTGGTGATGGTCTGCTTGCCGGCATTGATGAGGTCCGCATCCACTTCGTCGTCCGTAGGGAAGGGGCCGATGCCGAGCAAACCGTTTTCGCTCTGCAGCCAGACATCCATGCCTGCAGGAATGTGGTTCGCCACCAGCGTGGGCAGACCAATACCAAGGTTCACGTAGTAGCCGTCACGCAGTTCCTGCGCCGCACGGGCCGCCATCTGGTCGTGGTTCCAGGCCATGTCAGGCGCTCCTTACCGTGCGTTGTTCAATGCGCTTTTCCGGCGTGGCGTTCACCACGATGCGCTTCACGTAGATGCCTGGCGTGTGGATATGGTCTGGGTCCAGTTCGCCGGCCGGCACCAAGTGTTCCACTTCAGCAATGCACACCTTGCCCGCCGTGGCCATCATCGGGTTGAAGTTGCGCGCGGTCTTGCGATACACCAGGTTGCCGGCGGTATCCGCCTTCCAGGCCTTCACCAGCGCCACATCGGCGCGCAGGCTGCGCTCCATCACATACCACTCGCCGTCGAACTGACGCGTCTCTTTGCCTTCGGCCACCAGCGTGCCGTAGCCCGTACGCGTGAAGAACGCAGGAATACCGGCGCCGCCCGCACGAAGCTTTTCGGCCAGCGTGCCTTGCGGCGTGAACTCCAGTTCGAGTTCGCCGCTGAGGTACTGACGTTCGAACTCCTTGTTCTCGCCCACATAGCTCGAGACCATTTTGCGAATCTGGCGGGTTTGCAGCAGCAGCCCCAAGCCGAACTGGTCGACGCCGGCGTTGTTCGAGATGGCCGTGAGGTTCTTCACGCCACTGTCGCGCAGCGCGGTGATGAGCGCCTCAGGAATGCCACAGAGGCCGAAGCCACCGACGGCGAGCGTCATGCCGTCGCTGACCACGCCCTCGAGGGCAGCGGCAGCGCTCGGGTAGAGCTTGTTGATCATGAAAGCGGCGCTCCTGATGGCTGGGCAGTGGCGGCATTATCCACTAAGTGGCGGCAGGGTTTTGTCGGAAACCGCCATCAGTTGCTGTTTTTAGTAATCCCCTCCCGGCCGTCTACGGTGGCGCGATGAAGGCCGCCATAGAGTGTCCAACTGATGACCTGGTCCGGATGGGAGAAACGATACCGAGCCACCCGCACTGCCGGAGAATCACCGGTGTACTGGTCTACGTATGCGTCTCCGTAGATTTCATCGACGAACCGCTTGGTGAGGTCGTATTCATTGAAGTCGCTAACCGCCGGGTCGGGCGGGGTGCAATTGGCCCGGATTACGAGCACGTTGCGGGTTACTGGCAGGGTTTCCGCCTCCCCCATCGCCCAGTTGTAGCAAGAATCGGCAGCCTGCCTGGATTCCGAGGTCCACGATTCCTCGAAAGTCATGGCTTGCTCATCAATCCTGACACGAACGGCCCGGCTGAAGTTCAAGTGCTGTGGCACCGGTTCTTTGCCACTAAAAGGCAGGGCCTGAAAGGTCCCGTTGTCGTAATAAGTAATGGTCCCAGATCCATCTGCATGCGGGTGATGGGGGCTGGCGGGGAAGCGCACAAACTTGCCTTTCGGACGTAGCACCTTGCCAGCCAGTGCACCCGTCCAACCGGCCGGATCTGCATAGATCCATTTCACCGCCCCGGTCTCCCGACTAATCCCGACCAACGCGTCCAATTGCTTGAGCGAGACAATAATGGTCCTGTTCTGCTCGTCGTAGGTCACCCCGTTTCCATGCGTCCAGTCCAAGTGCCCGGGAAATCCGCGGGTAACCCAATAGGGTTGAAAGAGGTGGAAATGCACCCGCATGGGGTCGAGGTGATCGAAGCTGTTCCAGGACCAGACAACTTTTCCGCGCGCGTCATACTCGATGATGGAGTCGCCCATCACCAACTGCGAGGCGCGGGGTGCCAATGGGTCCGTGACGCTGGTGAAATAGTTGTCCACACGCCGCGCATTGGTTGACATCGCAATGAATGTCCCCTCCTGCGTGGGATACGGCTCATGGTGAAGAGTCTGGACGCCGGTGATAGGTATTGCGGCTGAAGTCACCTCTTGGTCGGGGCGGAGCGCCGCGACATACTCAGCCTCAACGTTGCCCAGCATGTCGATGATGCGGGTACGCTGGTCCGCCAACGTCATCATCAGTCGCCCGCCGGGCATTGATTGGATGCCGGCGATACGCTGCGGCGAACGATAGTACCAAACAACCTCCCCGTTCTCATCGAGGGCAATCACGAGACCAAACTTGCGTTGAAAGTCACGTTGTCTGGGTGTCATCAGGGAACCGCGTCCCAAAAAATTTCGACGTACGGAAACGAATGTCACTCCCGCTTCCAAGCGCGAGCGGTCAAGTTCGGTCGTCTCGATCTTGGGCCATGAGAGACCGACCTCTGGTGCGTCGGGTGCCCTGAAGTCGAGTTTTGTCGGTAAGGTGGTCCATGTGCCAGCGCTGTTTCGCAACCGAACCTGCAATTTAACTGCGGAAGATGGACGGAAACCGACGATTGGCATTCGCAACCAACCATCGCTGCCTACCGGCATCACCAACTTGTATTGCTTGGAAGGCCGATTGGCCAGACGCTCATGAACAGCTACCTCTACGATAGCGCCGCTTTCCGCTCGCAATGACAGAACGGCTGCCAAAGGAACAGCAGGATTTGGGTTCGGCACCAACACCGGAGCACTGATGAGGCTGGGTGGCGCCATGCCGGTCTCAGATGCTGCAGGTGAAGCACCACGGCCAAGCACAGCCATGGAACCAAGCACCAAGACGGTAGTAACCACCACCTGCGCGAAGCCAAAACGCACCACGGCGCTGCTCGACATCATTCGCGCCCTCACAGTACTCGCCCCTAGACGAGGTTCTCCGATGGCCCCTGACGATTCAGGACCGGACATTCAAGCACCCGCCGACCTACCGGGCGGCGAGTAAACAGAATAGCCGTAGCTTAGAACTTGCCGCCCAGTTTTACACCGTAAGTCGCGGGCTCGTTAATGATGCACTGGTTGGTAAACGCGCCAGGCTGAATGGTCTGGCAGTAGCGTTCGTCCGACAAGTTCTTGGCAAAGACGGCGACTTCAAACTTGCGATTTTGGCCGAACAAATAGCGGATGCGGGCGTCAAGCGTAGTGCGACTCGGCAGATACTCATCTGCGGTATTGTGGAATCCAGCGTACTGACTGCTCGTCTGCTTGATGCTGATCTGCGCACTCAGTTCATTCTCTCCAACCTCAAGGCTCTTTTGCACCAGGCCCATAAACGAAGACTTGGGCGTATGCGGGGTGCGCTTTCCAGCGAAGTCGGGGCCACCCGCTTCCTCAGGCAGAATGAAGCTGTCGTATGACGCATCCAGCAGGCCCATGCCGGCCTGAACCAACCAGCCGCCTTCGGGTGCCCAGGTCAATTCTGCCTCGACGCCACTGATGCTGGCCTTGCCGGCATTCAGCAGCGCAGCCGCACCACCAATGAAGGTGAACACCTGCTGATTACGATAGTCGCTTGTGAATGCCGCCAAATTTACTTGGAGGCGGCGGTCCAGCAGTTGGAGCTTGGCACCCACCTCGTAGGACTCGATCGTCTCGGGATTCACACCAGCCTTGAGGTTGGCTATGGGCTGGGCTACCTGCAAATTGTAGGCGGGAATGAGATTGAAGGTACCGCCCTTGAAGCCTTTCGAGGCGCTAGCGTAGAGCAACGTGTCGTCGTTGACCTTGAAGTTCAAGCCAACTTTTCCACCCCAATTAGTCCACGAATTTCCGTAAGGGACTTCGGCCGAGGACTGCGCGGCATTGGAACGGGCAATCAACGCGGCCAGGTCGAGGTGCGTACCGATGCTAGGCGCGAAATTTGTCCATGCACCAGTACCCGCGCCGGTCCGGCGGTAAGAGCGCGCGGAGCCGTCCTTCGATTCATCCGAGTAACGGGCACCCGCCACGAGACTCAACCGGTCCGTCAACTTGAAATCCAGTTGCCCATAACCCGACTTGATCTCGGTCTTCTGGCGGAATGCGAGAGAATTCAAGCCAAGCGGTGGAGTTCCCGCACCGGCCGTCAAGATGCTCCTCGCTACCATGCCGTTGTTGGTTTCACGGAACAGGAATAAACCACCGACAAAGTTGACGCGCTGGTCCTTCCCGTTCGTGGCGATGCGCAGTTCTTGCGAACGCTGGATGGTATCGACATCGTTATGCACTTCGACACGACCGTTCGGACCGGAGTCCACATCCTCCTGGCGGCTGATCGAATGGTCGATGACCGCGCTGATGGACGACAGCGTGACAGCACCTAGATCAACCGCGATGTTCAGCGTATTGCCGAAGACTTTCGAATGCGCATAACTCGGGAAACTAGAGTAGCTCTGATCAAATTTTCCCGGCGAGACGAAGCCATAGGGATCAGCGCAACCGTTTCCCGGCTGTCTACTTGGATTAGTGCAGGCAGTAGCACCGCCACCTGGCTGCAAGAAGCCAATCGGGAGATAGCGCGGCTGCTCGCCGTCGTCCTTCCCGTAGAGCCCGGAATACTCGATACCTACATTGTCCATAGGATTGTAGGCAAGCGATCCGCGGATAGCATAACGGTCACGGTCTCCATCACGCCCGCCAACGCTCATGTTCTGCTGGATACCATCCCGCTTCTGGTACTGCCCCGCAACACGCACTGCCAACTTGTCACCGATGGGTGCACCAAAAGCGCCCTGCACGTCCATGGCGTTCAAATTCCCGTAGCTGAACGAAGCCTCGCCATTCGCCTCTTCGCCAACTCGGGCGCGACGTGTGGCGACGTTGAGAGCACCGCCGGTGGTGCTGCGGCCGAACAGAGTGACCTGAGGGCCCCGTAACACCTCGATTCGTTCAATGTCGAACAGGGCGAAAGTGTTGAGGTTGGGGGAATTCAACGCTACCTCGTCAACAACGACGGCGACGGAACCCACCTGATTGAAAGTGAAGTTCTGGTCTTGGATACCGCGGATACCGATGCTGGAACCGATACCACCCGCCGGCTGGTAGTTAAGGTTGGGGGTGAAGGAAGCCAAGTCCTCAGAGGAACTCATGCCGAGCCTGCTGATGGTGTTAGCAGTAAAAGCAGTGATCGCAACCGGGACATCCTGGAGGTTCTCGGCGCGCTTCTGAGCCGTGACGACGATTTCTTCGATGCCACCCATCTGGTCTTTTGCTGCAGCACCTTCTGCTTCAGCCACAACGGGGGACAAAGCGCCAAGCAACGAAGTGGCGGCAAGCAGGGTTCGACCGAATGCAGAAGACATGATTACCCCTCCAAGGAGAATTCCAATTCGACCCGCAAATTATCCCATTCCATAAAACTGTGCAACAATTATGAAGAAATCACGACCCCTCGAAATCCGTGGTCAGACTGGATTGAAGGCTCTGCGAACAGTGTCAAAAGCAAGAAAAAAGCCGAAATATGGTATTTTTTGTTGTTTTTTTGCCGCATTTTTCTAGAGAAAAGATAGCCCTCCGCCGACTAATAGGTCAGTTGATGTTGCACAGTAATATCGTTTTTTGAATCCGCATCTGGTCGATTCTTGCCCTTTTTGGTGCGAGACAACTAGCCGGTAGTCGCTTCCAGTGGCAAGATTTCTACATTGATGATTGCGGCGCATAGCGCCGCACGCCCGATAGATCCAACGGGAATTACCATGCTCGAGCGTCACGAACTGAAGGTTATTGCAGCGGCCATCTGGGTGGACATGGCAGCTGCGCAAACGGTCTTCATCCAACCCGCTTACGTCGATACTCTTGCGAACTACGGCGGTCTGGGGACAGAGCGAGCCGGCTACATTCTTTCTATCGAGATGATGGCGTTCGCCATTACAACGATAGCGATGGCCCTTGTTTCACACCGAATCTCCTGGCACAAAACCCTTTGGACAGCTTTGTCCGTTATTGCCGCTGGCAACATAGCCAGTATTTTTGTCGCCGACCCCGCATATTTGCTTGCAGTGCGCCTAGTGGTTGGCGCGGCCTCCGGACTGGTGGTTCCAATCGCTTTCGCCACAGTGGGCCGCCTGCCCCGTCCAGAGCGAGCCTTCGGAATCATGATTGGAGTCCTGCTGCTTTATGCCGCAGGTTTCCTGAGTCTGATGCCTTTCTTTGCCAAAGTGGCGGGCGTTGGCGGACTGATGGGCGGGATGCTTTTTACCTGCCTGCTCGGAATGCTCTTCATGGCGTGGTTTCCCGTCGAAGCAGCGCATCAAGACATAGCGCGGCCGGCAATGGGCCAGTGGCCGACACCCGGTCAGTGGCTGGCGTTGACAGGAATGCTGTTGTTCTTCACTCAGCTGACTTCATTCTGGTCCTTCGCTTCGGTGATCGCCGGGAATAACGGTGTCGCGGCCGGCGCCGTAGCCGGCGCCTTGGCCATCTCGCAGGTAGCAGGTATTGCCGGCACCGCACTGCCCGCCATGGCAGGGAACCGGCTGGCAGTACCCATCGCTCTACTGCTCGCCATCGTTTGTTGTATTGCCGCTCCAGCACTGCTGCTGTTTCACACCGATGCCACGACCTTCCTTGCCGCCGTGATTTTCTTCCACTTCGGCTGGAACCTCGGCCATGCCTATCTGCTGGCTTTGTTCGCCAGACTGGATGCTTCCTCGCACCTCATCTTCATGGCGACCGCCATGCAGAAAATAGGCATCGCGGCAGGCCCGGCAATTGCGACCGTAATGTACGGCCGGAAGGGTGGCGACGCGGTGCTGCTGCTCGCGCTGGTCATTGGACTCGTAGCTTTGGCGGCCCTTACGCCAGCAGCCAGAAGGCAAGCAACAGCCGCCCTCTAAGCTTGTAATTCCTTACCGATGACTTTGCGCAGAATCGTGTCGGCTGGGCAGCTCAGTTTGTCTGCAGTCCAGCAAACAAACTGATCCGGACGGACAAGCACTAGTTGTACGCCGTAGCGTGACAAATGCTGCGATGTCAATCCATCTACTACTGCAAAGGGAAGCCTTAAAGCCTCGGCAGCTTGGCGGAAATCCTCGACATCGTGCTGATCTGCCCCAAAACTCAGCAGAGCAAAGCCGGCGCCCAGCCGCTCATAGACATTGGTTCCATCCACCAAAGATAGTGGCGAAAGATGGTGCCCTGCGCGAGCTGCGTGTTGGTGATCTCCCAAGGCTGTTGGTTGCGCACCCGAATTTCCACAGACCACCGGTGACCCATCGTAATTCGGTGCAAACGATCCTACTTCTCCTGCGGTGCCCTTGGCGCGCGCGCTCCATGCGGCCTCGAATGCTTCGCGGTCGCGCTCCGGGTCATGGTTCGCAAGGAACTCGCCATCTACCCGAATGGAAGTCTCGATGAAATCCCTTGCCGTGGATTCGAACACCGGACGACGCTCGGCGTCATAGCTGTCGAGAAGGCCACCGCCTGCCCAGCCATTCAATTCTGCTGCCAACTTCCAGCCGAGATTACGCGCGTCTTCGAAACCCGAATTCACGCCATATCCACCATACGGCGGGTGGCTATGTGCGGCATCCCCGGCAATAAACACGTTACCCTTCCGGTAGTGGTCTGCGATGGCGATTCGCAATTGCCACAACCCACGGTAGTCATACTCGATAGAGAACTTCGTCCCGACCGCCTTGTGAAGATAGGCATCGAAGTCAAAGTTTTCTACCGTGGTGCCGATTGGGACGGGCGCATGAAAAAACCAGCTATTGCCAAGATTGACGCGCCCGAAAAACAACCAATAGCCGTGAAGCTCCGGGCTCAATACGTTGTAAAACGATTTGCCGGGATACCGCGCCAGCAACTCATGCAACTCAGTGGAGCGGAATACCAAAAGCGCCATAAGCCGATTGTGGTCGCGGCTGGTCTGAGTCATACCGGCTCGCTCGCGCACTGTCGAAGTACTACCATCGCAGCCTACTACGAAACGGCCTGACAACCACTTCGTTGCTCGTGTCTCCCTGTTCTCTACTTTCACTGAAACACCGGCAACGCCGTCTTGCAGGTCAGTTACCGCGTAGCCATAGAGAAACTCAACGGTCGTCAGCTCGGCGGCGCGCTTGCGTAGTACGGCCTCAGTGGCGTACTGCGGCAAACGCTCGTTGTCCGTGAAGTAGTACGGTCGAACGATTTCGCGTTGCAACCAATCGTAATGATAATCACCAAGCAAGGTTCCGTATGAGGTCATACCACCAATTCCGTATTCCTTAGGAATGGTACGTGCGGCGCGCAGTTCCTTTTCGGCACCCCACGCATAAAAATGCTCCATGGTTCGCTGAGTGAGATTCTGCCCCTTCGGAATCGGTTGGGGCTCGAGATACTTCTCGACCACGACGACTCGGATACCGCGTTGTCCCAGTTCAATCGCCAAACCCATGCCAACGGGCCCGCCGCCGACGATGATCACCTGCTGCTCGAAACTCATTTTTCCTGCCTCATTGGGGACCGTGGCTTGGTAGAGCGACCCCCGCTATTGACTGTCGTTACACCGCCGGGAGGGCGCCATTCGAAATGGGTACGGACGTTGCTCCAGTCCGACGGAAAGTACGGAATCGGGACTACGCCCTGCCGAGCGGCCCACTCGTTCCAGCGCGAAACCATCGCCGCGAGGATTGCCGGCTTCTGCGCCGCTAGGTCGTGCTGTTCGGCCGGGTCTTTGGCGATATCGAATAGGGCCCATTGTTCGTTCGGTCCCCAGGGTGGGTTTTGCCACACGATCTTCCAATTACCCATTCGCCCCGCCCTGCGCGCCCAGAGCTCCCATCCGAAGAACTCTTCCACCGGGTGCAGTTCTCCGACTGATTGGGCTTCGAAGGCAAGTCGAAGGCTTCTGCCTTCCAAAGGCTCGATGGGTCTACCATCAAATTGACTTTGCGGAACGGCGAGTCCGGCGTAATCCAGCAACGTCGGCACTATGTCGAGAACATGGGTAAATGCGCCATTCAGCGAGCCACTACGTCGGATACCAGGGCCGCTGGCGATGAACGGTACGCGCGTCCCGCCTTCCGTAGCAAAGCCCTTATCAAGACGGAACGGCGTATTGCTCACATGAGCCCATTGGGGTCCGTACCACACGTGCGAGCCCGGCTTACCCATCTTTTCAAAGCTCAGTTCACGTTCACGCTCGGCCCATCGGTACCAATCACGCCCCCCGAAATCCAGTGGATTCCCTCCGTCCGCCCCGTTGTCAGACATGAACACGACAATCGTATTGCGAAGTTGACCGCTCGCCCGCAACGCTGCAATGACGCGGCCTACCTCCCGGTCGAGCGAGCCGATCATCGCGGCGTAGATTTCCATCCGCCGCTCTTCGAGTTGTCTGATGTCCGCGGGTAATGCAGACCAAGCTGGCCAATCGGAGTCAAACGGCGCCGCGGTTGTCGCATCTCCAACGACACCTAGGCGACGTTGCTGCGCGAGACGTGCAGCGCGAATTTCTTCATAGCCTTTAGCGTAACGACCACGCTGTCGGTCAATGTCGTCAGTAGGCGCTTGCAGCGGCCAATGCGGTGCCGTGAACGTGAGCAGGGCAAAAAAAGGCTTTGACCGATCTCCCGCGGCAAGGAACCCAATCATCTTGTCCGTGAAAGTTCGGGAACTATAGAAATTCTTCGGTAACTCAACCTCTTGGCCGTTTTCGACATACTTGACGGTCGGTATATCTGGGAACACCCCGCGTCGATCAAAATGGGAGGCGGCGCCTTGAATAAGGGCGAAGTGCTGTTGGAATCCTCTGGCAGCGGGGCGATAGGCGACATCACGGGCCCCGCCCATATCCCATTTTCCCGACAGCATGGTTTGGTAGCCAGCCCCCGCCAACATCTCGGCGATCGTAGCCACACGATAGGTGAGGACTGCCTCGTAACCGCGTTTTCCCTCAGTCTCCGGCGTCCAGTCACCTGCCATCGTCCCGAAGCCAGCGTTGTGTGGAGAAGCCCCTGTCAGCAACGCTGCCCTAGTCGGCGAGCAGGCGGCGTAAGTATGAAAATTGGTCAAACGAATACCCGACCGAGCGAGGCGATCTAGGTTCGGAGTAGCGAT
Organism: uncultured Pseudomonadota bacterium; assembly: GCA_903858165.1. Taxonomy (GTDB): domain Bacteria; phylum Pseudomonadota; class Gammaproteobacteria; order Steroidobacterales; family Steroidobacteraceae; genus CAIOHZ01. The sequence continues at coordinate 9,205 of CAIOHZ010000247.1, read as the reverse complement.
TTCTGAGCCGAAGGCGCCAAGATCGGAATAGCCCATATCGTCGGCGACAATGACCAAAAAATTTGGTCGGCCTGCGGGAGTGGATTGACTAGATGGCGTGGAGGCCCGCGTGTAGTCGATCGACAAAGCAAACAGAACGAGCATGCAAGCGATGCTTCGGACCGATGACAGCAAAATGCACACTATCTATGCTCCGACCGCAGCCAGCGCTTCATCAACACGAGAATGCCACGCAAGCACATCAGTCATTTCCTCGATGTCAGTGAACACGAAGAACTTTTCCTGCTCTATCGCTCCGGCAACCAGCTCTCCCGCTTCGGCCGGATCCATAGCGCGCCGCATGGCTGCCAGCACACCGGGGCTCGGCTCCCGGGTGGTCGGTCCGCCATGCTTCGCACTACGGTATGTACTGGACCACGGTAGATTTGTACGAACGTATCCCGGGCAGAGCACTGTCACGCCCACGCCCGAACCAATCAGATCTTGTCGCATGCCTTCTGAGAGGAAAGTGACTGCCGCCTTGGTAGCTCCATACAATCCGTGATGTATTCCGGAAGGAAGAGCCAGGCCGGACATCGATGAAACATTCACAACCCAACCACTGCGCCGCTCTACCATTCCCGGAACAACGGCTTTGATGCCATTCAAGACACCTTTGAGGTTCACGTCCAGAACCCAGTCAATGTCGTTGTCCGGTGTCTGATGTAGTGGAACACCGGAATATCCAACGCCGGCGTTGTTAATCAACACCTCAATGAGCCCGAGATCCCGCTCGATATAGCTAACGACACCGCCGAATGCCGGACGATCACTGACATCAAGAGGATAGGTAAGCACGCGGCCCCGATACCCGGAGAAGTAGGCGCGGGTTTCCTCGAGGGCCTCGGGTCTGACATCGGTTATCGCCACCCTTGCCCCTCTGGAGAGCAGTACCCCGGCAATGCCGCGACCAATGCCGCTCGCACCGCCTGTCACCAAGGCGACCCGGTCTGAGAGATTCATGCAACCTCAACCCAGTTCACCGAGTTATCCCCCCATGAGCTCAATGGAGAATCCATGTGAATCTCGCAGGTAAGTGGCGCGACGTCCCGCATGCGGCCCGTGCTGAATGGTAGGCATAGCGGTCTCCGCCACAAAACCGAAGCGAGCGGCAGCGTCGGCGACGGAAGCGACGTTCTCCACCAAGAAAGATAGATGTGCAAATCCGATGTCGCACGGCCGAGGCGCGTTCGCGGTACCACTTACCGGTGAGTAATACTGCAGCAACTCGATGACGTGCCCCGGTGCATTCACGTAGACGACATCCGCCGCAGCGGCTTGCACCCCGATGATGCGTGATAGCGTTTCGGAAGGTGGAGAGCGGGGCTCAGTCACTTCGAAGCCGAGACATTCGCGGAAGAACGCCGCGAGTCGCCGAACATCCGCGACCGTAAAGCCGGTATGCAGGGTACTCACCACACTCGTCATGTTCGGTATCCTCTGGCTGCTATCCGTCGCATGCATACGCCACCAATCACGACTGTTCCGCAACACCTACTACTTGGCCTACTGCTGCGTTCTCACCTTCCGGAACCTTGATTTCGATCAGTTTCCCGTCGAATAGCGCTTCAACCTCAAAAGTCACCTTGTCCGTCTCGATGTCGTAGATGGTTTCACCGGTGACAAAGCTTTCTCCGGGCTGCTTGCGCCAGGTCAAAATCGTCGCTTCTTCCATGTTCATGCCGACACGGACCAGAATGAGGTCGATGTTCATGGGGCCTCCAGTTGGGCGTCGCCAAAGATAGCGGATACTGCCGCGACGACCTTTGCTGCGTCGGGTAGCAATGCCTTCTCGAGCCCTGGCGCATACGGCAGCGAGGTGTCGGGAACAGTCACACGTCTGACGGGTGACTTTAGGAAATGGAAACCACGATCGGCGACCACTGCAGCGATGTGGCTTGCCGCGCTGCACCGGTCGCGACTTTCATCCACCACTACCAGACGGCCTGTCTTGGCAACGGATTCGAGAATGGCATCCTCGTCGAGTGGAACGAGCGTTCTAGGATCAACCACCTCCGCCTCGATACCACGCGCCCTCAGCGTCTCGGCGGCGCCAAGGGCATGGCTCACGGTCGCGCCAATAGCCACAATAGTGACGTCACTGCCAACACGGTGCACCACCGCTTTTCCGAAAGGCACTAAGTGATCACCTTCCGGTACCTCACCCATCGTTGCACCGCGCAAACGCGGAATCAGAAAGACTGTAGGGTTTTCCCCGCGCAGAGCAGTTTTAAGCAAGCCTTTGGCATCTGCCGGGGTTGAAGGTACCGCGACTTGAACCCCGCCGAGATTCATCAAGAGCGGGTACGGCGTATCCGAATGTTGTGCTGCGGTAGAAGTTCCACCGCCGATCGCCGCGACAAACGTCGCCGGTATCCGTGCTTGGCCGCCCGTCATCAGACGTAGTTTGGCCGCCTGGTTGGCGATAGCGTCGAAACCGGTGTAAAGAAAATTGGAAAACATCATGTGGCAAATAACCGGATTTCCGGCCATCGCGGCCCCGACTGCCATACCAGTAAGGGCAGCTTCTGAGATTGGCGTGTTGCGCACACGAGAAGCCCCGAACCGCCCATGAAGCCCTCGAGTGTCGCCAAAGATGCTTAACTCAACGTCCTCACCATAGAGCACTAGACGCGAATTCCGGTCCATCTCCTCGATATATGCCTCATTGATGGCCTGAGTTAGCCGCTTCTTAGCCATTACCGACTCCCTAGCTCTGCGGATCTTATGAAGCCCGCGGCTTCGACATAGCTCATATCAGGTACTTCACTGGCTTCGGCAAACCGTACAGCTTCGGCGACCTCCAACATGACGGCCGAGTCAATCTGCGCCAGTCCATCTTCTGCGAGATACCCTTGAGCCAACAGACGAGCCGCAACAGCTGGGATGGGGTCACGTTTTGCCCACGAGGCCACTTCCTCGTCAGTGCGGTACTTGGTTTGAATGAACCCGGCCTCAGCCTCGAGATGCCCGCGGAGGCGGTAGGTCCTCGCCTCGATGAAAGATGGCCCAAGACCTTGTCTCGCACGACTGACCGCTTCTCCGGCAGCCGCCCAAACGGCAACTACGTCATTACCGTCGATGCTAGTTGTTGGAATTCCGTAAGGGCGTGGTCGATCGACAAGGCTACCGGCAGTAACCGTGGCGCTTGGAGAGAATTCAGAGTAGAGGTTGTTTTCACACACAAAGACGAGTGGCAGTTTCCACAACGCGGCGATGTTGAATACTTCGCTTAGTACTCCTTCGCTAGCTGCACCATCGCCGAAGAAAACCACGGCGACTTGTCCGCGTCCTTGCAGTTGCGCCGACAGTGCAGCGCCAGCGGCTATCGCCATGCCGCCACCGACAATTCCGTTGGCGCCGAGCATTCCTTTAGAGAGATCGGCCACGTGCATGGATCCGGCAAGCCCATGGCACGCACCGGTGCGCTTTCCATGCACTTCAGCGATTAATTCGCGCGGCTTCCCTCCTTTTGCAAGAAAGTGCCCATGCCCACGGTGAGTACTCGTAATAAAGTCATCATCGCCCAGATGCGCGCAAACTCCGGCTGCAACTGCTTCCTGGCCGATGTAGAGATGGACGTTACCGGGGAGCTTGCCGGCTTTCGAGTCCATCCCAAGCTGTTCTTCGGTACGGCGAATAGTGACCATGACATTAAGCATCGCCAGCAACTGTGCGGGGCTTGGCTCATTGACAAGTCTGTCGGTCAGAACTTCATTCATCAGCGTCGGTTCTCGTGAAGTGGGATCATGGATTGCCAGCGACCGCCGCAGGATCCAAGGATCCCGGACTCGGTTCCAACAAAGATTCAGGATTCGCGAGTTGCTGCATCAGCGCTTGCAGGAACTGGGCGCCGTTCACGCCATCCACCACTCGGTGATCAGCCGACAGGGTTGCTGTCATCACCGTTGCAATGGAAAGTTCGTTACTGCGTACTACTGGTCGTGGCGCAGCCTGCCCCAACGCGAGTATTCCGGCCTGTGGAGGGTTAAGGATGGCAACGAATTCACGAACTCCGAACATGCCAAGGTTCGATACAGTGAAAGTGGCTCCGCGGTAATCGTCCGGAATGAGCTTATTGGTGCGCGCGCGCGCTGCCAGGGTGCGCATCTCTTGCCCCAGTGTTAACAAATCTTTGCGGTCCGCCTCCCGCAGAACCGGGACTACCAAGCCGCCAGGCAACGCAACGGCGACGCCGATGTTGGCGTACTCAAACATTCGGAGACGATTACCATCAATCCGGGCGTTGAGCGAAGGCACCTCGCGCAGTGCCCGCGCGGTCGCGGCGACTACGCAGTCGTTTACCGAGGGCACTTCTATAGAGTTTTCTCGCTTCAATCGCTCGCGCAAATGCAACACGGGGTCAAGATCGATGTCTACGGAGAGGTAGAAGTGCGGGGCATTCTGCTTCGACTCCTGGAGCCGAGCGCCGATGACGCGCCGCATCGTGCTCAATGGCACCGTCGCAGAGGGTGGGTCTAGCGGGTCCGCCGGCCCGGCATCGTTGTTGGCAGTGGGCGTGGCCATCGACGTACTCTCGCGGCGACAATAAAAATTGTAGTACAAAAAAAGCGTGAATTTTAGAATTCTCGCGTTTCCAATGCATCGAAAGCCCTATAGGGCGGACGATATACGTCTAAGTGTACAACAAAAATTTAAAAACGCTACGGCTCTCGCTGCGAATGACTTTGCCCGAGTCCATGGCCAAACGACTCGCGGGCGCTGCTCAAGGCATGACAAGTACAGCCTTCAGCGCAGTTCCTGAGCGGATGTCCGCAATGGCCTGATTGATTGCTGCAAATGGGTAGCTGGTCACCAGGTTTTCTATTGGAAAGCGGCCTGCGGCATGGCTCTCCAACAAGCGGGGCAAGAACTCCCGGGGACGAGCAGAACCCTGAATGATGCAGGTGAGCGTACCTGCGCGTTCAAACAGAGGCTGCAGGGATAGTCGGTAGTCCTGACCCCAGTCAGGGATGGTGACAAGGCCCAAACGCCCCCCAGTAGCCAACATATCCATCGCCTGTCGAATAGCGACATCTCGACCCGAGGTGTCGAATGCGACGTGTACACCTTCCCGAGTGATCGCCCTGACGCGAGCCGGTACTTCGCCATCTCGGGGGTCCAGCACATGCGTCGCACCGACGGCAAGCGCGGCCTCGAGTCGATTGGACTTCATATCGACCGCAATGACCACGGCGGCACCGGCAAGACGCGCGCCCATCACCGCAGCAAGCCCTACCGCGCCCACACCAAAAACGAGCACGCTCTCTCCGGGACGAACGGCTAGCGAATTGAGCATGGCCCCGGCACCTGTCTGCATCCCGCACGGAAGCGCGGCAAGCAGGGCCGGCGACAAGCGGGAGTCGACCGGGACTACATCGCGGGCCGGCGCTATCGCGTGGGTAGCAAAAGACGACTGCTGAAAGAATGCACTACCGATAGGCTGCCCGGCCAGTCGGATAGGACTGGAGCCATCAGGACGGCTCCCGGCAAACGCGAGCGCCATATGTTCGGTACAGTGATAAGGACGGTTATCTACGCAACTATTGCACTGGCCACACCACGGGTACGAAACCAGCACCCGCTGTCCGGGGCGAATGTCATCGACCTCGGCCCCCACTGCCTCAACAATTCCCACGCCTTCGTGGCCAAGAACACAGGGCGCGTCCAGCATCTCCATGGCTTCGAGGTCGGTAAAACATACGCCACATGCCTCTATCCGAACACGCACCTCGTCAGCACGCGGGTCATCTATCTCGACGGGCAAGAGCTCATAAGGTCCATGCTGTGTTTGCAAAACAGCGGCAGTCGCAACGGTCGGCATGAATACTCCTTCATCGGTGGCGCTCGCTAACGCTTGCGCTATCGTGGCTCGACGCCGCCACGCCGGAAGGACATGGCCTCACTCCGCGGCGCCTAGCCAAAGTTCACGAAATTCCCTTCTCACTGATTCGGTGTGCAGACGCATCTGGAGTTCAGCAAACGCCTTATCACCCTTGGCCAAGGCTTCAACGATAGCGTGATGCTGTCGCAACGAAGACTGGCTTTCCGTCGATTGCCCGAGTTTCAAATAGAGACTCTGGGTGAAATCGACAATGCGGAATATAATCTCGGTTAGCGTGCTGTTGCCGGAACAGCGGTGCAGCGCGCGATGAAACCGTGAGTTCAATTCAAGGAAGGCGCGATCGTCCGCAGGACGCGCAGCTACCAGGGCCTCTTGCTCGGCGACAATTGCGCGTAACTCCGCGATCGCTTCCGATGTGACGCGTTCTGCCGCCAAACCAACGCTGTAACTTTCTAGGAAACTCAGGAGGTCGAAGATTTCCTCGGCATGCGTTTCACTGACATCAGACACATAACTGCGTTTATTGCCGGCAATGGTGACTAGCCCTTCGCTCGCGAGCGCGCGAATTGCCTGACGCACTGGTGTACGGCTGGCATTGCAGTATCCAGCAAGCTCTTCCTCTTTGAGATGAAACCCGGGCTTGAACGTACCCCTGAAGATGGCTTTGCGTATTTTGTCGTAAGCACGTTGCTTTGAAGTAGTCACCATCAGCTCCTGCCACGACCAAAGTAAACGGTCGATAGGTCATGATAGCGAAAACGTGAGCGGGCTTGGAATGATGCTCACAAGCCGGCCACCACGCTCTTCAGTTCGGTGTATTCCTCGACACCGACCCGCCCAGACTCGCGCCCCCAGCCTGACTGGCCGAATCCACCATTTGGCAATGACTCATCCAGCATGGCGTAGCAGTTGATCCAAACGGAACCCGCACGAATCTCGGCGGCCATGGCATGCGCGGTAGAAAGATCACGGGTGAAAACGCCGGCCGCCAGGCCGTAGGGCGTGTCATTCGCGAGAGCGACCGCCTCTTCCAGCGTGTCGAAAGGCATCACGCCAAGCACAGGCCCGAAGATTTCCTCCCTCATAAGCTCAATGTCGTTGCCGGGGACGGCAAACACCGTGGGCTCGACAAAGTAACCACGGTCGCCTACGGTCCGCCCGCCAGTCACCAATGTAGCTCCCTCAAGCTGAGCCCGGCTGATGAAGCCGAGTACTGCGGCCTGCTGTCGAGCCGACACCAACGGGCCCAGTTCGCTCGCGGGGTCTAGTCCTGGCCCCACCCGCATACGTCGCGCAATTGCCGAGACTCCAGCAACCACAGCGTCGTAGATAGGTCGCTCGACGTAGAGCCGGCTACCTGCGAAACAGATTTGCCCGGAATTCATGAAGATTGCTTCGGCGACCGCGGGTATGGTGCGCTCAAGGTCCGCATCCGCAAAAACCAGCATCGGCGACTTACCCCCAAGTTCCAGTGCAACTCGTTTGAGGTTGCCGGTAGCGAGTTGGGTGATGGCCCGTCCGGTTGCCGTGGATCCAGTGAAAGAGACCTTGTCGACGCCAGCATGCGCCGCGAGGTGTCTCCCGGTGACGCCACCGGGGCCCGGCACGATATTCACGACTCCCGGTGGGAAATCTGCCTCCAGAAGTAACTCGCCGAGGCGAAGGGCGGTCAGCGGTGTCAACTCGGCCGGCTTCAACACCACACAGTTTCCCATCGCCAAGGCCGGCGCCAGCTTCGCGGTTGCCATGATGACTGGTACGTTCCATGGGGTAATGGCGGCCACGACCCCAAGGGGCTCGCGCAAGGTGTAAGCATGATAGGCGGGACCGGTCGGGTTTCCGGCGCGCTGGTCAGGCGCGGAGAGCACGGCAGTAGCCCCCTCCATTTTGGTGCACCAACCGGCGTAATAACGCACTGCGTCTGCTGGCCCATGACCGGCAAGGAAGTGGGCCAGCCCAATTGGCATGCCCTGGTTGAGCGTCTCGAGATGGGCGAGCTCAGCGGCGTGAGCCTCGATTAAATCGGCGAATCTCCACAACCGCTTGGCCCGGTCTGCGGGCGGCATGCGTCGCCATGCACGCCCCGCAAAGGCGTTTCGAGCTGCCGCCACGGCCAGGTCAACATCGTGAACATCAGCTGACATAACGGTGGCAATAGCACGCTCGGTGGCCGGGTCGTGGACCTCGAACGCCGGACCACGGCCCTCGACCCATCGCCCATCAATCAAGAGCGGCTTGGGCCGCGCCAAATACTCCGTCACACGAGCTTCCGTCGTCACTTGCAACTCCACGGGCGATCGACCCGAAACACGTAAGACTGTGCAACATTTTTAGATGGTTAGCAAGGAAGCCCATTGACCGATAAAACGTCAGGTACTGTATTTATAACGAATTCTCTAGTTGTAAACTTTTTCTTCCTGAGAGCGGCACTTTGAATATGGTGTTTTGATGTACACTTTTAAACAAAGCACTCACTTAGAACCGTCGTCTAACTCACTTTCCACCTGCGCGGATCCTGTATGTCAGACCCTGTCTACCATTTCATCGCAGGCGAGTACACCGCCTCCAGCGATGGAGCCATTGCCGCGAGCCTTGACCCGGCCACGGGTGCCGTCATCGGATATTTTGCCGCCGGCGGTGAGATGGAGGCCGCCGCGGCCATTGCTGCCGCCCGACACACATTTGATACCTCTGTGTGGTCGCGATCCCCCCTGCTCCGTGCGAAAGTGCTGCTCGAACTGGCAGACCGTCTGGAGGCCGAAAAGACCAGCATCGCGAACTTGCTCACGGCCGAGAACGGTAAAATTCTGCGTCAATCGCAGGGGGAGCTCGGAATAGCCATCTCGGAGCTCCGCTACTATGCAGGCCTAGCACGTACGCTTTACGGGCGGGTCATCGAACTCGAGCCACAGCTTTACTCGATGCTCGGGCGCGAAGCGATGGGTGTTGCCGGCATCATCGTTCCGTGGAATGCACCCATCATCCTGCTCATTCGCTCGCTCGCGCCCGCACTAGCTGCTGGCTGCACATGTGTCATCAAGGCCGCGCCCCAGACTGCCCTCGACGTCCTCCCAGTTTTGAGTAGCGAAGTGGATTAGAGTCTGACCCCGGCGACAGGAGGTTGGACGTGAAGAAGAGGTTTACGGAGGAGCAGATCATTGGCTTCCTGAAGGAGGCGGACACCGGGGTACCGGTGAAGGATCTGGCGCGCCGGCACGGGTTTTCAGAGGCAAGTTTTTACCTCTGGCGTAACAAGTTCGGCGGCATGGACGTCTCGGACGCCAAGCGTCTGCGGGGCCTGGAAGCAGAGAACGCCCGGCT
>CAIOHZ010000246.1 GCA_903858165.1 uncultured Pseudomonadota bacterium | reverse complement strand
GGTGGTGCTGGTTTCGCTGGGTCTGGCGTTCGTTACCCTTGCCTTGGGCTTGATGTCGCGTACCGCCGCGGACGCGAATGCCTTCGCACGCTTGCAACCCTTGCTGCTCGGGGTCAATGGCCTCGGTATCCTGGTGCTGTTAGTGCTCATTGGCCGCAAGGCTTGGCGCTTGGCCCTCGACTACCGCCGGCATGTGCCCGGCTCGCGAATGATGTTGCGTGCCGTAGGCACCTTCGCGGTCCTCGCCGTCGTGCCGCTGTTGGTGGTGTATTGGCTGTCGCTGCAGTTTCTGAACCGCGGTATCGACAGCTGGTTCGATGTGAACGTGCGCCAGGGTTTCGCGGACGCGCTCACCTTGTCCCGTTCCAGCCTGAGTCTGCGCATGGGCGATTTTCTGGCGCGCACCGAAGGCGCGGCGCGCGAGTTGTCGGACGAAAGCGAGATTGGTGTGGTCATCCGTCTCGACAGCATTCGTCGGGCCAATGGAGCGGAAGAGATGATCGTGGTCGGTGCGAACCGGCGACTGGTGGCGTTTTCGTCTTCGGCCGGCGCCGGGGCCCTGCCCATGCTGCCCGGTGAAGATGTGTTGATGCAGACGCGGCAAGACCGTCCCTTCGTCAGTCTCGACCCGACCGGCGATGGTGGCTACGGCGTGTTCACGGCGGCCCCGTTGCCCGGCCGCGCACCGGGCGAAGAGCCGCTGGTCTTGGTGGGGCAATACGCCATCCCCGATCGCCTCGCCAAGTTGGCGGAAGGCGTACAGAGCGCTTCTGCGCAGTACGGCCGGCTCACGTACCAGCGCCCTTACCTGAAAGGCACGTTCGCGCTGACGCTGACGATGGTGCTATTGCTGTCGTTGTTGGCGGCGGTCTACGGCGCCTTGTTCTGGGCACAGCGCTTGGTGCAGCCAGTGCAGGACCTTATCGCCGGTACCCGTGCGGTGGCCAAGGGCGACTTTGAAACGCGTTTGTCGCTGCCCTCGCGCGACGAGATCGGTTACCTCGTCACTTCCTTCAATGAGATGACCAAGCGCCTCGCACTGGCGCGCGCCGAGACGGAGCAGAGCCGCGCCGCCGTGGAAAAAGAACGCGCGAACCTCGCGACCGTGCTGGCACGACTGTCTACTGGTGTTATCGCTTTCGAACCGGACTTGCACATTCGCAGCATGAACGCCGCGGCAGGCAGCATTCTGGGTGTGGACCCCGAACAGACCTCCGGCCTGGCTTTGGCCGAGGCCTCGCAATTGAATCGCTGGCTCGGGCAGTTTCTTGATCGCGTCGGTGAGCGCTTGCAGGCCGGGCAAGCCGAATGGCGCGAACAAGTGCCCATCCATGACGAGGGTTCGCGTCGCGAACTGATGTGTGCGTGTACAGCCTTGCCCGTGGTTGGCGAGACTGCTGGTGGCTTTGTGGTGGTATTCGATGACATTACCACGCTGCTGCAGGCGCAGCGTGATGCCGCGTGGGGCGAGGTGGCGAGGCGTTTGGCGCACGAGATCAAAAATCCGCTCACGCCCATCCAGTTGTCGGCCGAACGGATGCGCCGCAAGTTCCTCGGCAGCATGAACGAGAAGGACGCGCAGGTGTTGGAGCGCGCTACGCATACCATCGTGCAGCAAGTGGAGGCGATGAAGGGCATGGTAAATGCCTTCAGCGAATATGCCCGCGCGCCGCAGTTGGTATTGGAGCCGTTCGACCTCAATGCCCTGGTGTCCGAAGTGGCCGAACTCTACCGCGCGGGCGAGCGGCCGGTGGTGGTGGAACTGGCGCTGGAAGCCGGGCTAGAGGCTGTGGAGGCCGATCGCGGCCGGGTGCGACAGATTCTTTCGAACTTGCTGAAGAATGCGATGGAAGCGCTGGAGGGCAGTCCCGAGCCCTACGTGCAGGTGAGTACCCGCCGTGCGGAATGGCATGGTCAGCCCGTGGTGCAAATCGAGGTGGTGGATAACGGTCCCGGTTTCCAGCGCGAGCTGATGGGCCAGGTGTTCGACCCGTACGTGACCAGCAAGCCCAAGGGCACGGGCCTCGGCCTCGCCATCGTCAAGAAGGTGGTGGAAGAGCACGGTGGCCGTATCGAGGCGCACAATGGCCCTGAGGGTGGCGCCAGTGTGCTGGTGGCCCTACCGCTGAATGAAGAGTCGCGTGCCCAACTGGGTACGCGCGAGACGCGCAAGAGCGACCCGAGGAGAGAACGAGCATGACCGCATCCCGTATCCTGGTCGTGGACGACGAGTCCGATATCCGCAGTACCCTTCAGGAAATCCTCGCCGACGAGGGGTTCGAGGTGGAAGTGGCCGCCAACGCCGACGCCGCGCGCGCCGCACGGGCGAAGGCGGACCCGGACCTCATCCTGCTCGACATCTGGATGCCAGATACGGATGGCATCACGCTGTTGCGTGAATGGTCGCGTGAAGGCGCCTTGAGTTGCCCGGTGGTGATGATGTCAGGCCACGGGACCGTGGAAACGGCCGTCGAGGCCACCCGTCTTGGCGCCTTCGACTTCGTGGAAAAGCCGCTATCGTTAAACAAGTTGCTGCGTACCGTGGAGCGCGCGCTGGAAGCGGGTCGTCGCCGTCGCAAGGGTTTGCGCTTGCTCGGTGGTGGGCTGCCAGCGCCGGTGGGCAAGAGCCGTGTCATTGCGCAGTTACGTGAGCAACTGCAGCAAGTGGCACCGCATGCGTCGCCGGTGGTGTTCCAGGGAGAGTCGGGGAGTGGTCGCGAGGCTTTTGCGCGTTATCTCCATCAGCTTGGCCGTCCGGGCAAGCCATTTGTCACCGTGGTGGGGGGCTTGCTCGACGACGCTGGCGCGGCGCGTTCTTTGCGGGGCACTGCTACTGAGCCGGGTTTCTATACGCAGGCCGCGGGTGGAACCTTGTTCATCAATGGTCTCGAGGACCTCTCGCCTACAGCGCAGCGGGTACTGGCCGCGGATATGGAGGCGGGCCGGTATACCCCGGAAGGTGCGCAGTCGCAGACTATCGACGTACGCTGGTCGTGCAGTACTGCGCTGGGCGTGGAGCAGCGCACGGGCGATGGGCCGGGGTTGGTGCGTCGCGACTTGTATTCCGCGTTTGCGGTGGTGGTGCTGCGCGTGCCGCCCTTGCGCGATTATGGCGAGGATGTGCCGGACCTGCTGCGCCATTACGTGGACCGCTTGGTAGAGGAGCAAAGCCTGCCGTTCCGCCGCTTCGGCATGGCGGCGCAGAACCGTCTACGCAACTATCCGTTCCCCGGCAACATCAGTGAACTGCGCAACCTCGTGCATCGGCTATTGGTGCTCGGTGGCGAAGAAGAAATTCGCCTCGAGGACATTGAGCGCGAGTTGGCCATGGCCGCGGCGCAGAACGAACCGTTGGTAAAACAGGACTTGTTGGCGCTGCCGCTGCGTGAGGCGCGCGAGGCTTTCGAGCGCGCGTACTTGCAGCAGCAACTATTACTGTGCAACGGCAAGGTGGGCCAGTTGGCCAAGCGGGTGGGCATGGAACGCACGCATCTCTATCGCAAGCTGCGTTCGCTGGGTGTGGACTTCCGCCAAGGCAGCGACGACTGAAGCGTCGGGAGCAAGTTTCCTCCCACATGAGTCTTGTGGGAGCGAGCCTGCTCGCGACGCTTACCGCACCATCGCCCAGCAGTGCCATGCCGAAGCTTTTATGCAGGGCTTAGGCCTTGAACATGGCGGGGTCGCCGTAGTCGGCCTCTTCCCGATGTCGGCCTCGTTTAGAAACGACCAGCGCGGAAATCTGCGATGGCCTCGTGGATTTCTTGCGGCGTATTCATGACAAACGGGCCGTATTTGGCGACGGGTTCGCAGAGGGGGCGCGCAGCCACCAACAGCGCCTTGCTGGCCGTACTGCCAGTGGCGAAGTGTACGCTGTTGCCCTCGCTGAGCACGGCCAGTTCGCGCGCTGTTACGGGCTGCGCGGTGTTGCCTGTGCCCACTTGAACGGTACCTTCGTAAGTGAACACGAAAGCGCTGTGCCCTGCAGGGACGGGCAGTTCAACGTTCGCATTGGCGGGTAGGCGCACATCGAGAAACAGCGGGGAAGTATCGGCCGCGACCACCGGCCCAGTGGAGTTGGCGAAGGAGCCTGCTACCACGCGCACCTTGCCGCTGTCCGGCAGGGCGACTTCCGGGATGCGGTCTGGCGCTATGTCTTGGTAGCCCGGTGCGCACAGCTTGTTGCGGGCCGGCAGGTTGATCCACAACTGGAAGCCCCGGAGAAGCCCGTCTTCCTGCTCTGGCATTTCGCTATGCAAGATGCCGCGGCCGGCAGTCATCCACTGCACGCTGCCAGGCTCGAGCAGCCCGACGTTACCCAGATGGTCGCGGTGGCGCATGCGACCGGCCAGCATGTAGGTCACCGTCTCGAAGCCGCGGTGCGGATGTTCCGGGAAGCCGGCGATATAGGCGGCGGGGTCGTCCGAACAGAACTCGTCCAGCATCAGGAAAGGGTCGAGCATGTCGAGTCCAGGCACGCCGATGACGCGGGTGAGCTTCACTCCGGCACCGTCGGTGGTGGGGCGGCCGACATGCCGGCGCAGGACGTGGCGGGGGCCGGGGGGGGCGTTGGCGTCGGGAACTGCGGCGTTACGGCCGATGCTGCCCGGGAGGCTGCCGTCGTTAGTGTTCATGGGGCCACAGTGTTTCACGCGCGGCGGGTACTGTGAAGGCGGCCGCCCTCAGGCCCGTTGAAGGCACTTCAGGCGCGCTGGCTCGCTTTTTCCACCACTTCCAATTTCGCCAACAGTTCGCTCAGACGACGCAACTCGGCGTGGCCCGCGGCGGTAAGGCAAACCTGTTTCTCGCGCCGGTCCTGACCTTGGCCGTCATGCAGTTCTACCAGTCCGGCTGCCTCGAATTGCCGTAATTGAGTCCGGCAATAGCGTTCGCCACCGAAATCATGCATGCGCCAGTTCAATATGACGTGAGTGACCGTGGGGTGGGGCGTGGTTGCCACCAGCACGAGGTAAGGAATGGCCCCCAATGGATTCACCGACGTTCTTCTTTTATTTGTGAACCCTGTGACGTCGCGAATAGTAAAGGAATTGACGCAAAAAACAATTAACAAAAAAGACTGTCATTTTAGATAGTTATAAAAGATTTATGAAAACAGTAACTGTTTTCGGTGGCTATATTCGTGGGAACCCCAGACGCTGCGCGTATAAATCTTGGATTCTCGGTGGGGATATTGCAGCGCACTACAGGACGCGGGTCAGTTTCTGATCCTGCGGCGTGCTTTCATGGTCTTCAGATAAAAAATGCACTGTTTTTAGCCCGATTGGGGGATGTCAATAAGGGAAAATTCAGGGATGCTGAGCGAGGATGACCAAGGGCAACACTTGGCTCTAGACCAAGGATGGGAAGGATTCGTGCCAGATAGCCTAATGGACTACTTGCCAATGGGAGTGATGCTCGTCACCCCGGATGGCACGCTACAACAAGCCAATCATGCGGCCAACCGTTTGCTGGCCCGCGGGGATGCGTTTCGCGTCAACGAGGGCAAGTTGCGGCTGGTAGACGCCAGTTTCGAAGAGCACTTCCGTGCCTTTCGCCAAGGCTCTGGCCCGGAACGCATGCTCATGCGTCTGTTGCGCCGCACCGCCAAGCGCGAACCGCACCTGGTGCTGGCACAGCAAGTGGAAGACGGCGAGGCAGTGCTGCTGCTCGTATTGGACGGCGAGGACCGCGGCCGCCTCACCGAGAAAATGCTCATTTCTTCGCTTGGCTTGACGCGCGCCGAGGCCCGGGTGGCGCTGGGGGCCATCAGTGGGCATGCCGTGCCTGGTATCGCCAAGGCCCTGAAGTTATCGCCGCACACTGTTCGCGCGCATCTGAAGCACGTGTTTCGCAAACTGAACATCAATTCGCAGAAGGAACTGCTGATGATGACCATGAAGATGGCGCTGCTCACCTGCGCACCGCGCAAACCTACGCGCGGCGCTGCGCGGAATGGCTCCGGCTAAACCCGCTATGCCAGACGATACCAACTATTCAGGGGTAGAGGCCCCGGCCGCAGAGATGGACCTGTGCTGGCTGGCAGCGGCCTGCCTGCTGGCGCGACATTCCGGACAGCCCAAGCAGCAAGTCATGATGGCGTTCCGCATCAACGGACTAGGCTCCCACGCAGTAGCCGGGCGAACGTTGCGAGAATTCCGCGTACGCGGCTGGTTGGAAGTACGCGATGGTGCGCGCGGCGATGGCCGCGAGCGCGTGCTGTACCTATCGGCCAAAGGCCGGGAGAGCCTGCGGCGGGCGCTAGAGGCAGAAACCCTGCTGGTCAGCCTGCTGCGCGGCTAATCCGCTACGCGGCTGACCACTGGGTTGTACTTTTGCTTCGCCAGTTGGTCGGCAGTGGCCTGTGCCACGTTCATTTCGTTGAGTGGGCCGATGATGACGCGGTGCCAAGTTTCGCCCGCTACTTCAACCGTTTGCAGCTTGGCGTCATAGCCCTTTAGTGCCAGCTCCGCGCGCACGGCCTCCGCGTCGGGCTGCTGCTGCAAAGACACCACCTGCACCAGGTATAGCGCTTGGTCTTCTTCAGCAGGTACGACGCTGGGCACGGTCTCTTGTTTCTTTGGGACGTCTACCCCTTGCTCGGGTAACCGGTCGTAGAACGTGTAGTTGATAGTGTCCACGGGCGGTGCGTCGGCCGCCGCTTCAGCTGCCTGCTGGCTGGCCGGCTTGCGTGCGCGAGTTTCTACGCTCGCTGCCGTGCCCGCCTTCTTGCCTTGCTGGTAGGTGAAAAACGCCAGCACGCCACCGAGCGCTAGGCCAATGACCAAGCCTGCCCCGCCGCTCAGTGAGCCGCGGTTGCGTGGTGTGGTCAGTTTGCGGTAATCGCGTCCTGTGCTCACATGCTCTCCGGCGCCGTAACGCCGAGAATGCCAAGGCCGTTGCGCAGCACTTGCCGCGTGGCCAGCACGAGCGCAAGGCGCGCATCGCGCAGTTCAGCATCATCGACGATGAAGGGGTGTGCGTTGTAGTAGCTGTGGAAGTCGTTCGCCAGCTCGCGCAGGTAGTGCACCAGCAGATGCGGTGCGCGCTGCGTGGCGGCGCTATCGATCAGTTCTGGGTAGCGGGTTAGTGTGGCGGCCAGTGCCTGCTCCTGCGGCTCCGTCAGGCGGCCCAGCGCCGCTTGGCCGCTGGCGCTGTCATGCGTTAGCCCGCGCTCTGCCAATTGGCGCAGCACGCTGCTCACACGCGCATGCGCGTACTGAATGTAATACACCGGGTTGTCGTTGCTGCGCTTGGTGGCCAGCTCGAGGTCGAAGTCGAGGTGCTGGTCGTTGCTGCGCATTACATAGTAGAAGCGGCAGGCATCATTGCCTACTTCTGCGCGGAGCTGGCGCAGCGTGATGAACTCACCGCTACGCGTTGACATCTGCACTTTTTCTTCGCCGCGGAACAGCGTGACGAACTGCACGAGGCGCACTTCGAGACTGTCACCCGGCTGGCCCATGGCCTCTAAGCCTGCGCGCACGCGCGCGATGTAGCCGTGGTGGTCGGCACCCAAAATATCGAGCAATAGATCGAAGCCACGCTCGCGTTTTTCCAAGTGGTAGGCGATGTCCGAGGCGAAGTAGGTCTTTACACCGTTTTCGCGCACCACTACGCGGTCTTTTTCGTCACCGAACTCGGTGGCACGGAACCATAGCGCGCCGTCCTTCTCGTATACGCGGCCTTGCGATTGCAGCAGCGTTAGCGCGCGATCGATGGCGCCGTTGGTCGTCAGACTGCGCTCGCTGTACCAGCGTTCGTAGACCACGCCGAACTCTCCGAGGTCCTGACGAATATCAGCAAGGATGTCTTCAAGCGCCACGTCCAAGGCCATACGAAAGCCGTCTTCGCCCAGCAGTTCGCGGGCACGCACGATGACTGCATCGATGTAGCCGTCCTTGTCGCCACCTGCTGCTTCATCCGGCGGTAAGCCGGTGAAGATATCGGCTGCAGCACGGTGAAGCGTATCGCCAGCGCGCTTACCTAGTTGTTCGGCGATGGGCAGCAGATAGTCGCCGCGATAGCCATTGCTGGGGAAAGTGAAATGCTCGCCGCGCTGCTGCAGATAGCGCAGCCAAGTGGATGCAGCGAGAATTTCCATCTGACGACCCGCGTCGTTGATGTAGTACTCGCGGTGCACTTGCCAGCCCGCTGCGGTGAGCAGATTGGCCAACGTAGCGCCGAACGCTGCATGGCGCCCATGGCCCACATGCAGTGGGCCCGTGGGGTTCGCGGAAACAAACTCCACGATGGCGTGTTTGCCGCCGCCCTGGTGACTGCGTCCATAGGTATCGCCTTGCGCGAGCACTTCCCGCACCACGCCTTGCCAAGCAGCCGGGGCGAGGTGGAAGTTGATGAAGCCTGGCCCGGCAATCTCCACCTTCAACACGTCGGCATGAATAGGCAGCGCCGCGAGCAGAGCCTCCGCTAACTGCCGCGGGTTTTTCTTCGCGGCCTTGGCCAGACGCAGCGCGATAGTGCAGGCAAAATCGCCGTTGCGCGCGTCACGGGTACGCTCGATATCCGCCGGGGCCAAACGGGCCGACGCCTGAGCGTCTTCGGGGAGGATGCCTGCGGGCAGCGCGGCCAGGGCTTGGACCACCAGCGACTCGACTAGCGTTTTCAAGGGGTTGGACCGGAAAGCAAAAAGGGGACGTATTGTAATGGAACGTGGCCCGGTCGCGGTGGTCGGTTTCATGGCAGCGCCCGCTTTCGCGAGGGCGGCGGCGTAGCGCGTGTCAACCGACGGACCTGCAAGTCGTTTTCATGGTTTATGGGGACAACAGTGCCCCCCACTTTCTGGAGTTACGAACATGCGTCACGCAACGCTGAAGGTTTCCGGTCTTCTCTTGGCCCTCGGGCTGCCCTTCGCGGTGGCTCTGGCTGCACCGCCCGCGCCGCCTGCTCCCCCGGCCCCGCCACCGCCGGATTGTGCCGCTGTGGCGGGAACCGCGATGGGTTGCCACGGCATGGACCATGGTAATGGCCACGGCAAAGGCCGTGGCATGGGGCATGGCAAAGGTGGTGGCATGGGCGGTGGCATGGGCGGCCCCGGCGCCATGTTTGGCATGGCCGATGAGGATGGCGACGGCGTCGTCACCCGTGCCGAGTTCACCGCCATGACGGCCAAGCACTTCGACCAGGCCGATGCCGACCACGACGGCAAGGTAACGCGCGCCGAAGCCGCGGCCGCGCAAAAGCTGATGATGGCCGCGGTGGGCGGGCGCATGAAGGGCCGCATGGAAGGCGCCATGGGCGAACGCCTGCGCGGCGCGGACAAGGATGGCGATGGCGCTATTTCCGCTGAAGAAGCGAAGGCCATGCCCATGCTTGCCGAACACTTTGCCGTGATGGACACCAACCACGATGGCAAGTTGACGCGGGAAGAGATGAAAGCGGCACGCCAAAAGCGTCGCTGAAGCGTCGGGAGCCAGTCCCCTCCTGCAAGGGAACAGGAGCTGGCTTCAGGCCACTTCCACCGGGTCCACGTCGAGGGCGCAACGCACCCGGCGTGGGCGCGGCAAGGCATCCACCAGCGGCAGCCAAGCCCCCAGCAACTGGTGCAACGGGCCGCGCTGCGGGCACTCCAGTAGCAGTTGCGCCCGAAAGCGTCCGGCGCGGCGCTCCATCACTGCCGGTGCCGGCCCCAGCAGGCGCACTCCCTGAATACCCAGCGCATTGGCCGCATCCCGCGCCGCGCGCAGGAACGCCAGCGCTGCGCCTTCGTCCTCGCTTTCCGCGCGTAGCACCGCCAGCTTCGAATACGGCGGCCAGCCCGCAGCCGCGCGCTCCTCCAGCGCCACGGTAGCAAAGGCGTTGTAGCCTCCCTCCAGCCAGCGCGCCAGCAGCGGGTGGTCCGGGAAGGTGGTCTGGATGAGCACTTCGCCGGGGCGTTCG
>CAIOHZ010000245.1 GCA_903858165.1 uncultured Pseudomonadota bacterium | reverse complement strand
CTTGGGGCGCCGCACTTTTCGGCGATGCTTGCCTCTAGGTCCGCGGTGATTTCCTCGCGGTCTGGGTCGGCAGCGAGTGCCACCGCGGCTTGGGCGAGATAGGCCGCTAGCCGCTGGTGCGCGCTTTCTTCGAGGTGTAGCAAGTGGCCGCCGAGGCTGATGGTGATGACGCGTTCCATGGTTTTATTGTCCGAGGTCTGAAATGGTGGCGTTGAGGCGTGCCCAGTAAGACTGGAAGCCTTCGAGTTGTCCCTGGCCGGCGGCGGTGAGCCGGTAGTACTTGCGTGGCGGGCCAAGGCCCGATTCCTGCCATTCGTAGTCCACCAAGCCTTCGCGCCGCAGACGGCTGAGCAGTGGGTAGAGGGTGCCTTCCTGGGTGGCGAATTCCGTACTGGCCAGCCGCCGCAGGATGTCCGGTACGTAAATGCTGCGGGCGCCCACGATCTTTAGGACCAGAAATTCCAGTAAGCCCTTGCGGAGCGGAGATAGCTTGGTGTCTTCTTGCATTTGGCTAAGTACCTTTTCATAAAAAGGTACTGAAATAGAAAAAGCCTGTCAAGCCCCGTGGGATGAGGAGGAGGCTGGGCTTGATTTGCGGCGAGCTTCGAGCGGTGCGGCAGCGCCCAAGACTTGCGCGATGGCTTCAGTGGCCGCTCAGAGCAGGACGGTGCCGTCTACGCAGGTAACGCTGTCGCCACCCACCCAAATGCCTGCGGCGTCTCGCTCGATATGGACGCGTCCGGCGCGGCCCATGACAGTGCCTTGCGCAGCCACATAGCGGGGCGGGGCAAGGCCAGCGCCAATGAGCCACTGTGCTACCGCGGCGTTCAGGCTGCCCGTGACCGGGTCTTCGGTCAGGCCGCTGTTGCCGGGGAAGAAGGCGCGGATTTCGAAGGCGGGAGCGTCGCCGCGGGTGGCGGTAGTTGTGTGCGCGTTTGCGGCCATTTCCGTCGCCGCGCCGTCGCCGCGTGTCCACGGTCCCACGACCCCCAAGTCCATATCGCCCAGTAGGCCCGCGTCTGGCTTCAAAGCCAATACTTGTTCGGCGTTGCGCAGGAGCACCCCGCGCCAGTTCGGCCCGTTGTCGCACCACGCGTGGTGCAGGATGTCGGCGCGCGCAATGCCGAGGCCGGCAGCGATGCGGGCGATGTCCTCTTCGCACAAAGGCCCGCTTTTCAGCAAGGGCGGTGCCGCAAAAGCCAGTCGCGTACCGTCACGGCGGATCCGCACCAGACCGGCGCCACATTCCTGAACGATGGTGGCGGGCAAGGATGAACCACTTTCTCCGGCCGCCGTGGCGGTAGTGCTACGCGCAGCGCCAACAGCGGACTGCGCTTCCAGCCAGGCGTGGCAACTACCCAGCGTGGGGTGGCCCGCAAAGGGCAGTTCGCGGCCCGGGCAGAAGATGCGGACGCGGTAGTGCGCGCCGGCGGCGCGGCCCTCCGGCGTGGGCGGCAGCAGGAAGGTGCACTCTGAAAGGTTGGTCCAGTGCGTGAAATCCTGCATCTCGGTGGTGGTGATGTCTTCGCCATCCAGCACCACCGCAAGCGGGTTGCCGCGGTAAGGCGTGGCCGTGAAGACGTCGACTTGCTTGAAGGGGCGGTGTTTCATGTTGCGGCCTTGGGTTGCTGCGCCACCTTCGGGCGGCGCCAACGCGGTGTGCTATTCGAGGCGGAACTGCAGGTTCTGCAGGATTTTTCGCCCCACGGTCGTCGTGCCGTCCTTCGCCATCGGCTCGGCACGGTAGTAGGTCAGAATCTCCAGCGCTGCCCATTCGAAATCTGGTGCGGGGCGTGGGTCTTGCTTCGCCGGGGCACAAACCGCTGAAAAATCTTCCTGCACTTCACACACCAGCGCGACGTTAGTTTGCTCGGCTGCGCGCAGTGCGCGTTTCGGGTAAAGCTGCTCCAGTTGGGAAGCAGGCGGCCTGGTGGCCCAACGAAAACCCGCTTGCGACAACGGTACAGCTTGGTCGGTAGCCTTCACTTCACGAAGGTCCGTGGGTGCCATGCGGATCGGTATATCCACGAGGACCGGTAAGGGGTCGTCGCGGTCAAGGTTGGGAACTCGTGCCATGTCGAACTGGTAAGCGCGCGCCAGCCGTAGGGCGGTCGAGTGGACTTTGGCGGTAAGTGCCTCGGGGGTTAGGGGCGGCGGCGGTGGCGGCGGCGGCCCGTTCGTGATGATGGCGTTGTTGTTCGGGGTACTGATGAGCGTGACGTAGGTAACGCTAGAGGCAAGACCCGGAATGGTTTTTTGTCTGTCGCCCAGTTCACTCAGTCGGCAATCGCGCGTCCTGCCGTAGTCTCGCTCTACGCGGCACTGCACATTCACGTCGACGCCACTGGCCGGCAGCAGGACGCTGACGGCGAGGCGTGACTGCTCGAAATGACGACGGGAGATGCTGGGCGCTTGTGCTGCAGTTAATGCGGTGGCGGGGAGTTGTTGCAGAGGCGGCGGGTTGAGTGCGCGTTGGGCCACCAGTCGTATGTGGCAAGTGTCCTCGTTGTCACGGCGCCGGTAGTCCATGGCGAACGTGGCCTCCGCGTGGCCGGGGATTGTCTCGAGTTCGATGAACGGATTGGTGCGATTAGCGGCACTCTCGAGAGTGGTCGCTCGTAGCCAGCGCCGTGCGGGCTTTCTGCCTTTCAGTTTGGCTCGGCTAATGGGCTTGAACTCTTCTTCCTTTAGCACTTGGCTCAGTTTGACCGTGGACCACGCACCCATTGCTTCCCTTTCCTCTCCCCGAATCATTTCGCCGGGTGGGCGCATGGGGCCAGTTTGTGGCTCTACGAAGGCGAAGACCGCTCGCGCAGTTTGCTCGCAGTCGTCCGCATCGGGAGCGGCGTAGGCATGGTCCAGTTCCAGGCTGTAAAAGCCATGGTGGCGAGAGGACACCTTCACCACGAAACGCCGCTCGGCGAGCAGTACGCCGCTGGCCGTGAATTCAGTGGGCTTTTGGCTGTACTTCAATGGTCGCCCAGCAGTCCACTCCACGCCGGGTGTGGCGGCGCGGAGTTCTTCCAGGCTCATGCCGATACGCAGCGGACCAAGGCCAGTGGGCGCTTGCGGTGGTGCAGCGAAAGACGCTGTCGCGAGCAAGCTCGCTCCCAGAAGAAGTGTCCGAAGCATGCTCGCTGCCACAGCCAGTAGGCTCTTTGTCGGAGACAGCTTGCTGCCGATAGTCGGGAGCAAGCTCCCTCCTACACGCACTCTGCTCATTTGCTTTCTGCAGGCAACTGCCGCGACCAGTACCAGTAGAACGGCAGGCCTGCGAGGATGATGGCTATGCCGGTCATTGCCTGGCGCGGCGTGGCATAGAGCGCGTTCACCAGCAAGGCTGCGGACACGACGATAAAGATGCCGGGGAGCCAGGGGTAACCCCAAGTGCGGAAGGGGCGGTGCAGGTCCGGTTCACGTTTGCGCAGCACAATGACAGCGCTGGCGGCCAGTGCATAGAAGCCGCAGGAAGCGAATACCACGGAGTCCGTGAGTTGGTCATAGGTGCCGGAAAGCGTGAGCACGCTAGCCCAGCATGCCTGCGCGAATACTGCCCGCACCGGCACGCGCGTACGCGGTGACAGTGTGCCTAAGCTGCGGAAGAACAGGCCTTCGCGTGCCATCGCAAAAGGCACGCGCGAATTCGCCAGCACGCTGGCATGCAATGAACTGAGCGAAGACACCATGAGTGCCGCGGCGATGAACGTGACTGCCACGGGGCCGGCAAAGGTGCTCATGGCCAGCGCAGCTACCGAAGATGTTGGCGAGACCGAAGCAATTTGCGTAGGCGATAGCACCCAGAAATAAGCGAAGTTCAGCAGCAGGTACAGCACCAACACCACCAGCATGCCGTAGATGAACATACGGGGTAGCGTGCGCTGCGGGTCTTTGGCTTCGCCACAGAGCGGCGCCACGTTGTTCCAGCCGTCGTAGGCCCATAGGGCGCCTAGCATGGCAGCGCCGAACCCGGCGATGCCGCCCATGGCACTGGCAGAGACGCCTTCGCAACTACCGCCACTACCATTCTGCAGAAAATGCGCCGGGTCGCCGGGGCCCAGCAGGAAGGCACCCACACCTACCGACAACACCATCACTACCTTCAGTACAGTTAGCACCGTGGCAGCGTTGCCGTTGGCGCCAACGGAAGCGGTGTTTACCAGCGCTACGCTCCACAACGCTGTGAGCGCGACGGTGCTGAGACCACTGACAGCAATGCCATCGCCGATGGGTAGCGTAAACAGCGTGGCATCCAGTGCGCCGCCGCTCGCCACGTTCATGAAGATGGCGAAGCCCACCGACAGCGCCGCTTGCGAGCCGGTACGCATGATGCTGAACACCGTCCAGCCGAACAGGTAGCTGGTAAGCCGGCCATAGGCGCGGCGCAGGAACACGAATTCGCCACCCGCAGCGGGCAGCATGGCGGCGAGTTCCGCGTAGCAGAAGGCACCGGCCAGCGAGAGGAGGCCTGCGGCCAGCCACACCACCATGACCCACCAGGGATCGCCAACGTTGCACGTCATCACGCGCGCTTTCAGGAATACGCCGGTGCCGATGGTGTTGGCGACGTTGATGCAGATGCCTGCCACGAGGCCGAGGCTGCGGTTCAGGCCGAGGCTGTTTTGCGAGTTCATCCGTGAACGCTACCGGGGTGCACGCTTAGGGGCAAGCGCGGCAGTCGTTTGCTGGCGCACCCCCACTAGCGATGGTTTTAGGGGACAATGGCGCATCTTTCCGGAGTTTGACCATGAACAGCGCCACGCAGAACCCGCTCAGCGACGACGAATTGCTGGAGCTTGCCGAGTTCCTCGTTTCCGAGGCCGTGCCTGAAACCGCCATGGACATCGAGACGCTCGACGGCTTCCTGTGTGCGCTGGCCGTGGGCCCCGAATCGGTCACGCTGGGTGAGGCGCTGCCTAACGTATGGAGCGACGACCCCGGCGTCGGCGCCGCGCCGGTGTGGGCCTCGCCCGACCAGCATGGCCGCATCACCGGGCTCATTGGGCGCATGTACGCCGAACTGGCTGAGGCCGTGTCGGCCGAAGAGCAGATTGAACCGCTCATCGTCGAGCCGGATGGCGACGACCCGGATTCGGAAGAGATGGCGGGACAGCTCGGGATGGGCTGGGCCATGGGCTTTATCGCCGGTATGTCCTTGCGTGAAGATGCCTGGCAAACCTGGGTGGCCAATGAGGGCGGCGACGAAGACCTGAAGCTTATCGAGCGCTTGGCCAGCGACGAAGCCGGTGGCGAAGAGCGCAAGGGCTTGGTGGATGAGCTGCCGAGCTTGCTGGAAGACTGCGCTGGTTTCTGGCGTGGTGCCGCCGCCGCTGGCGAGGCGGCCAACGACGAGTGAGCATGGCTGACTCGTCGGGAGCTTGCTCCCGACGGTCGCGAGCAAGCTTGCTCCTGCCAGAGCGCCTCAGGGCGCCGGGTCGGCTGCTACTTTAGGCTTACTCGCGCCGCTCGCGGCCATCAGGCCCGGGCGGTCGCGCTGGGTATACATGGCGCTCGCCAGCCGTTCGTTGCGGCTATAGCGGTCCACCGTGTCCACATGCCAGAACTCGCCTTGCACCCGCTCCGGGGTGAGGTCCAGCACGCCATAGCCACGCTGCGTCATCTCTACATAGCGCATATGCGGGGCATTTTTGGCCAATAGCGCCGTGCGCTTCGCGGCTTCGGCCGGCGCGCTGCCCGGTGAAGTGATTCCCGGCGTGGCGAACTCCACGCCGACTACGCCCTTGCCCGTAGCGGCGTCGTAGCTGCCATCCCAAGGGTTCAGCGCTAGATCGTTGCTCCAGCTGCTGTGAATGTCTCCCGTGAGGACCACGAGGTTGCGCACGTCGCGTTGGGCAGCCGCCGCGTAAAGGCGGTCACGCGTGGCCGTGTAGCCGTCCCATTGGTCGCGGTTCTCGAAGGTGACACCGTGGTCCTCGGAAAGCTGCGCCATCATGACTTGTTGCCCCAGCACCTGCCAGGTGCTGCCGCGCCGCTTCGAGCGGGCCAGTTCGCCGTAAGCCCAGGCCTCTTGGTCGAAGCCCAGCAATGACCGGCGCGGGTTGTTGATGGTGGGGTCGTCTGCAGCAACACCCGTGTACTTCTTGCCACTGGGGTCGTGGGCCGCGTCGTCGCGCCCGTAAAGGCGCGTGTCCAGCATGACGAGATCCGCGAGGCCCCCGAAGTGGAACGAGCGGAAGAGCGGCTCGATACGGCCACTGCCGGCGGCCCCACGAATAGCGCCCGACAGGGCGCTATCGCCGACGGCGAGCCAATCTGCTGCGTCGCGCACAGGCATCCATTCCCGGTAGGCACGGACGGACGCCGCCTTGCGCACGAACCAGTCCCCTTCGATGGCGGGCGTGTGGTTTTCTGCGCCGCCTACCCAGGAGTCGTTGGTGCTCTCGTGGTCGTCCCAGACGCAGATCCACGGGTGTTGCCGGTGGGCTTCCTGCAGATCTTTGTCGCCTTTGTAGCAAGCATGGCGCTCACGGTAGTCCGCCAGCGTCACGGTCTCGCGGTCCGGCCGCGGCACGCGGTTCAGCGGGCGACCATCGCCATATTCCTCATTCGCATACTCGTACTGGTAGTCGCCCAAGTGCAGCACGCAGTCCAAGTCATGCCGGCGCGCAATAAGCGCATAGGCATTGAACAGGCCGTAGGGATAGTTCGAACAAGAGGCAAACGCCAAGCGCGCGTGGTTCATGCCAAGCGCCGGCAGGGTTTTGGTGCGCCCCACGGGCGAATGCGCGCCGCGAGCACTGAACTGGTAGTAGTACGTGACACCGGGCATGAGTCCGGTCGCGTCCACCTTTACGGTGAAGTCACGTTCGGCGCTAGTGCGGGTGCGGCCACTGACCACCACGTAGCGCAAGCCTGGGTCCCGCGCTATGCGCCAACGTACGTCTACGGTGTCGCTGGCGCCGCTGATGCGCGTCCACAGCAGCACGCGGTCGGCCAAGGGATCGCCGCTGGCCACGCCATGCTGGAAGACGCCGTCTGGTGCGTGTTGGCGGCCGACTGCCTGAGCAAGCCCTGGCAGGGCAGCGGCAGCGGCTGCGGTGGCTACGAATTGGCGGCGGGAAAAAGGCGTGGGCATGGGTTCGTTCCTGCGTTGCGCCCTGCGTAGGGGCGCGGTGGGCGATAGCGCTGCGCTCGGTGGCCCCACTTGGAGCCAACCAACGGAAGATTAGCACCGCCAGAGCGTGCCGCCAGTGATGGTCGGTGAGTAGTCTGTGCCAAGTTCGTTGCGGTTTCGCGAAACGCAGGCACCAAAAGAACAAACCCGGCGAGAGCCGGGCTGGTTCGTAAAGCGAGGCGCGAGTGCGGCCGAAGCTGCACGCGCGGCCTGTCCTCAGTCTTCCTGCAGGAAGCTGCGCAGCTGCTCGCTGCGGCTCGGGTGACGCAGTTTGCGCAGCGCCTTCGCTTCAATCTGGCGGATGCGCTCGCGTGTTACATCGAACTGCTTGCCGACTTCTTCGAGGGTGTGGTCGGTATTCATGTCGATGCCAAAGCGCATGCGCAGCACCTTGGCTTCGCGGGGCGTGAGCTGAGCGAGCACGGCGTGCGTGGTCTCGCGCAGGCTTTCGCCGGTGGCAGCTTCCAGCGGGCTTTGCACCGAGGTGTCCTCGATGAAGTCGCCCAAGTGGCTGTCTTCGTCGTCGCCGATGGGAGTCTCCATGGAGATGGGCTCCTTGGCGATCTTTAATACCTTGCGGACCTTGTCCTCGGGCATTTCCATCTTGATGGCCAGCTCTTCCGGCGTCGGCTCGCGGCCCATCTCCTGCAGCATTTGCCGCGAAATGCGGTTCAGCTTGTTGATGGTTTCAATCATATGGACCGGGATGCGGATGGTGCGCGCCTGGTCGGCGATGGAGCGAGTGATGGCCTGACGAATCCACCACGTGGCGTACGTGGAGAACTTGTAGCCGCGGCGGTATTCGAACTTGTCCACGGCCTTCATCAAGCCGATGTTGCCTTCCTGAATGAGGTCGAGGAACTGCAGGCCGCGGTTGGTGTACTTCTTCGCGATGGAGATGACGAGGCGCAGGTTAGCTTCGACCATTTCCTTCTTGGCGCGGCGGGCCTGGGCTTCGCCCACGGCCACTTCCTTGTTGATATCCTTCAGTTCTTGCAGCGACAGATGGAGCGCCTTCTCGGTGTCCATCAGTTGCTTCTGGCGCGCCATGATGTCTGGCTTCAGCTTGCCGA
Source organism: uncultured Pseudomonadota bacterium (assembly GCA_903858165.1). GTDB lineage: Bacteria > Pseudomonadota > Gammaproteobacteria > Steroidobacterales > Steroidobacteraceae > CAIOHZ01. Next base: position 16,970 of record CAIOHZ010000245.1, on the reverse strand, counting down.
GCGGGGCGCTATGCTTGCGCTTGGCGCGGATGGTCTTGTCCAGCCAAGCCACCTTCGTCTCATTCTTCAGGAATGCAGCGAGGAAGTCCTTGCGGGGCATGCCGGCGCTCTTTACGCACAGCGTCATGATTTCGCGCTCGATGCCGCGCACTTCGGCTATCTGCTCACGCAGATTGTCGATGAGTGCCTCGAACATCTTCGGCGCTAGCTTCAGCTCCATGAATTCGCCAAGCAGCTTTTCGCGTGCCTTGACGACCTTCGGGTCCTTACTGCCCTTTTCGTCGAGCGCCTTCGCTACCGAAGCCGCGAGCTTGGCGATGCTGGTGAAGCGGCGCAGCGCTTCTTCCGGGTCCGGGCCGGTTTCGCCCGGTTCGTCGTCGCCTTCGGTGTCTTCGGCTTCCTCGACTTCCTCGCCCTTGGCAGCGGCCGCAGCGGCCTGCACCTTCGGGTTCTGGGGCTGGGCAATTTCGTCGGGCGCGTTCGGGTCCACGAAGCCGGTGATGACTTCGACTAGGCGGCCTTGGCCTGCCTTGATGGGCTCGTACGCACCCAGCAGCATGGTGTAGGTGCTGGGGAAGTGGCCGAGTGCGCGGCGCACGGCGTTGAGGCCTTCCTCGATACGCTTGGCGATACGGATTTCGCCTTCGCGAGTGAGTAGCTCCACGGTGCCCATCTCGCGCATGTACATGCGCACGGGGTCCGTGGTGCGGCCGAACTCGGCGTCGACGGTGGCGAGGGCAGCAGCGGCTTCCTCGATAGCCTCGTCGTCAGTGGTGACGGTGGCGTCATTCAGGCTCAGCGATGCGGCGTCCGGCGCCTTCTCGTAGACCGGAATACCCATGTCGTTGATGATGTTGACGATCTCTTCGATCTGCTCGGGATCGACGATTTCGCTGGGCAGGTGGTCGTTCACCTCAAGATAGGTGAGGAAGCCCTGCTCCTTGCCACGGGCAATGAGCTTCTGCAGCTGCGACGTGCGGTCGTCCGCGGCGCGGTCTTTAATTTCGCTCAAGGTGCCACCCCTTATCTCGTTGCCTGTCCGCACGCCGCTAACAGTTGCCTGCGCGACGCACAAAACCTTTCCATGGGAACGGCCAGACAGCGTCCCAAAAACAGCCCTGAAGTTTACCACATGCTGTCAAGGCCTACCCGTAGGACTGCTCCACGGGCTGGAAATTCCCGAAGGAAAACAGCGGGTTCGGTAGCGCCGGACGGCCTAGCTGGCCGCCGGGTGTTTTGGCCGCAGTTTCGCCTGCAACTGGCGCAGTTCTTCGCGCTCCTCAGGGCTTAGCCCGAGGTCGGCCGCCTTGGTCAGCAGGGCGTCTTGGCGCTGCTTGGGGCCGAACTCCAGTACCAGCCGGGCGTAGAGGTCGCGCAGTTCATTGGTGGCGCTGGTGGCATCCGGCACCAGCGACTCCGCCGCGGCCAGGCGCTCCAGAGCCGGGTGCTCCTCGCGCCCCCGGAAGCGTTCCAACAGTTGGGCCGTGCCAATCTGCTCCTCCCGCAGCACGGCCACCATTTCCAGAAACAGCGCCACGCCGGGCCTCTCCACGCCATCCAATTCGCCGCCATCGCGAACGCCGCGCGCTGCGATGGGGTGTTGCACCAGCAGCGTGATGGCTTGGCGAACCAAGTTGCCGCGGCCCGGCGATACCGATTGCCCGAGGGTGGGGCGCGCCGGCCGGCCGGAACTCGCGGTAGCCACGCGCGCTCCACCGGGGAACCCGTTCGCTTGGGTGCCCACCAGGCCACCGCCTTGGCCCGCATCATCGGTGCGATGGGTCAGGCCCAGCAGTTGGCCTAGCCGCTGTGCGGGCATGCGCACTTCGCGCGCCAAGCGGTCGAGTAGCAGTTCCCGGTAGACGCCTTCTGGCACGCGCGCGATCAACGGCTTGGCTTTTTCCGCCAACTGCGCGCGGCCGTCGACGCTATCGAGGTCAATGTCCTGCAGCAAGCCTTGCACGAAGTACTCGGACAGGGGCATCGCCGTTTCCAGCCTGGCCTCGAAGGCCTCCTTGCCTTCTTCGCCCACAAGCGTATCGGGGTCGTGGCCGTCGGGCAGGAAGAGGAATTTCAGCTGACGCCCATCACGCGCTTGCGGCAAGGCGTTTTCCAGCGCGCGCCAAGCGGCGGCGCGGCCGGCGCGGTCGCCGTCGAAGCAGAACACCACCTCGTTGCAGACGCGGAACAGGCGATTGAGGTGATCGGGGGTGGTACTGGTGCCCAGTGTGGCCACAGCGTAGTGGATACCGGCCTGCGATAGGCGCACCACGTCCATGTAGCCTTCGACCACCATGAGGCGTGCCACTTGTCGCAAGGCCTGGCGGGCTTCGTAGAGCCCGTAAAGCTCGCGGCCTTTGTGGAACAGCGCGGTTTCCGGGCTATTGAGGTATTTCGGTTCGCCTTGGTCGATGATGCGGCCACCAAAGCCGATGACACGGCCACGCGCATCGCGGATGGGGAACATGACGCGGTCGCGGAAACGGTCGTAGTGGCCGGCGCCGCGCGCGTTTTGCGCATCGCGCTCGATGAGCATGCCCGTGGCCATCAAGGCCTCGCGGCCAGCGGCTGTAGCACCGAAAGTGTTCAGTACATCGTCCCAGCTGTTGCGTGCAAAGCCTAGTGCGAAACGGTTGACCGTTTCGCCGGTCAGGCCACGTTGCTTGAGGTACGTGCGGGCTCGCTCGTCTTCGCCCAGGGCGGACCGGTAATGTTGCGTGACGTTCGTCATCAGCGCCTGCAGGTCGTCGTCGCGGCGGTCCTTCGGACCAGCCTCGGGGCCTTCGCGAGGAATTTCCAACCCGGCGCGTCCGGCCAGTTCTTCCACGGCTTCAATGAAGCCGAGGTGGTCATGTTCCATGAGGAAGCTGATGGCGGTGCCGTGCGCGCCGCAACCAAAGCAGTGGTAGAACTGCTTCACGGGGTTCACGTAAAACGACGGAGACTTTTCGTTGTGGAACGGACAGCAGCCCTTCGATTCGCGCCCGCTGCGTTTCAGTGCGACGCGCGAACCCACCACTTCGACGATGTCGACGCGGGCGAGGAGTTCGTCAATGAAATGCTGAGGTATGCGACCGGCCATAGAGGAAGCATAGGGCAGGACCGGGGCAGCGGCGAGAGTACTGCTTGGCGGGCAGGGAAGAGCCGACCCGCCAGACAGATTCGGCCCGGCTTAGCCGCCGAGGCGTGCCTTGATGAGAGCGCCGACGGCACCCATATCTGCGCGGCCGGCAGCTTTCGCCTTCACCTGCGCCATGACCTTGCCCATGTCCTTGATGGACGCGGCACCGGTAGCGGCAACAGCTTCGTCGATGATGGCGGCGAGCTCTTCAGCGCCTAGCTGCGCCGGCAAATAGCCGGTAAGCCAGTCAATTTCCCGCGATTCGGTGGCAGCGAGGTCTTCGCGGCCGCCCTGCTGGAATTGCGTAATGGATTCCTTGCGCTGCTTGACCATCTTTTCGATGACCGAGAGCACTTGGGCGTCGTCGAGCACGATGCGCTCGTCGACTTCACGCTGCTTGACGGCTGCGAGAAGCAAGCGAATGAGCCCGAGGCGATCTTTCTCGCCTGAGCGCATTGCATTCTTCATGTCCGTGGTAATGCCGTCCTTGAGGGACATGCAGAACCCCGGATCAGCGGGCAGCGGGACGAGCGCCGCCCGTGTCGCGCGTCGTGCGCTTGAGGTGGCGCTTGACTGCGGCCGCCTTCTTGCGCTTACGCTCTTGGGTCGGCTTTTCGTAGAATTCACGACGACGCAGCTCGGTCAAAACGCCAGCCTTTTCACAGGCGCGCTTGAAACGACGCAGCGCTGCGTCAAAATACTCATTCTCGCGGATACGGACGCTGGGCATCTGGGGCCTTCCTGCCTTGGACAAAAATGCCCGGCAACCCGGGCAAGACCGCCAATCTTAAGCACCGCGGGGCGCAAAATCAAATGTATGTACTCGCCATCGAAACTTCCTGCGACGAAACGGCGGTCGCATTGCTCGGGGTAGCGGGGTCTTTTACCGCCCCATTTTCTGCCGCGGGTGGCCCGGATTGGCCGTGCCCGCAGTTGCTGGCACACGAGGTTTATACCCAGGCGGACCTGCACGAAATCTACGGTGGTGTGGTGCCGGAACTGGCCTCGCGCGACCATGTCCGGCGCCTTTCTCCGATGGTCCGGCGCGTCCTTGCGGCCGGCGGAGTGACTGGGCCGGAATTGGGCGGAGTGGTTTATACGGCAGGACCAGGGCTTGTTGGAGCGTTATTAGTGGGGGCGAGTGTTGCCAGAAGTCTCGCTTTTGGCTGGAATGTGCCTGCGCTTGGCGTTCACCATTTGGAAGGACATTTGCTGGCGGCGCGTCTTGAAGACGCTGCGCCGGCGTTTCCTTACTTGGCTTTGTTGGTCTCCGGCGGGCACACCATGCTCGTCCATGTGACGGGCGTGGGCGGCTACGAAGTGCTGGGTGAATCGCTCGATGACGCCGCCGGCGAGGCCTTCGACAAAACGGCGAAAATGCTCGGCTTGGCGTACCCCGGCGGGGCGGCTTTGGCCGCCCTCGCGGAGGCCGGAAATCCGGGCGTGTTCAAGTTTCCGCGCCCTTTGCTCGACCGCCCGGGGTGCGATTTCAGCTTCAGTGGCCTCAAGACGGCGGCTGTTTTGGCTATTCGCGCGCAGCAGGCCTTGGCTCCGGAAGGGTTGCCGGGGCAGGTGCGCGCGGACCTTTGCCGCGGCTTCGAGGACGCGGTGGTAGAAACGCTAGTGGTGAAGACGGTTCGTGCACTCGATGCTTGTGGCGCGCCCCGGGTCGTCGTCGCAGGGGGCGTTGGTGCCAATAAGCGCTTGCGCACGCGCCTGGCCGAGGCCTGCGCGCGGCGTGGTGTGGCGACTCATTACCCACGTCCCCTGTACTGTACGGATAATGCCGCCATGATCGCGCTGGCCGGCTGGTACCGTCGCGAGGCCGGCGAGCAAGACGGGCTCCAGATTTCCGCGCGGGCGCGTTGGCCAGTAGATACACTGCGTGCCCCCGGTGGGCACCTTCAGGCGGAGTGAACGGAAACCATGGATCGCATCTTCCTGCGCGAATTGCGTGTCGAGACCATCATCGGCATCTACGACTGGGAGCGTGAAACCCGGCAGTTCGTCAGCATCGACCTCGAGATGCCTGTCGACATCCGCCGCGCTGCCGCTACGGACGACATTGCCGATACGCTGAACTACAAGAAAGTGGCGAAGCGTATCCTCGGCTATGTGGAGGCCAGCAGCTTCCAACTCGTGGAAACGCTCATCGAGCGCATTGCGGAAATCATCATTACCGAGTTCGATGTGGACTGGGTGAAGGTGACGCTGAGCAAGCCTGGTGCTATCCGCAATAGTCGCGATGTCGGTGTGGCCATCGAACGCGTCCGCGCGGACTACCCGCCTGCCGGCTGAAATGACGCGCGTCTTCGTTGCTGCGGGCGGCAATATCGACCCTGCCCGTCGGCTGCCGCAGGCACTGGCCGGGCTCCGCGCTGCTTTCGGTGAACTAGCGGTATCGCCGTGCTATGCCAACGCCGCTTTCGGTTTCGAGGGCGAAGATTTCCACAACCTAGTGGTTGCTTTTGATACGAACCTACCGTTAGCCGACGTGCTGGCGCGGTTGCATGCCATCGAGGAAGCCTGCGGGCGCGAACGCCAGGCGGCGAAATGGGCCGCCCGTGCCATGGACCTCGATGTCCTGCTCTTTGGCGACTGCGTGGGTGAGTTCCCCGGCGCCATTCTGCCGCGACCGGACTTGCTCAAGCGCGCCTACATGTTGGGCCCTTTGGCGGACCTAGCACCGGCGCTGCTGCACCCGACGTCGGGCGTGGCTATTGCCGAGCTTTGGGCTGCATTCGATAAAACCGACTGGCAGCCAAGACTGGTCTCGCTGGCCTGAACTGACCTGAACGGTTTGGTGCTCGCGTTTTGGTTGCGCGGTCAGTAGCCGCCGACCGTGCGGCCGCCGTCTATCGCTAGTATCTGGCCCGTCACGTAGGGCGCGTCCTTCAGGAAGAACAGCACTGCTTTGGCCACATCGGTGGGGCTGCCCATGCGCTTCAGCGCAGTGCGGTCGAGGATGCGTTCCTGCAAAGCCCGGTCCGGCGGGGAGGTCGCTTCCGGCCAAAGGATGGGCCCCGGTGCTACGCCGTTCACCCGGATGGCTGGCGCCAATTCGCGCGCCATGGACTGCGTCAGCATATGGAGCCCCGCCTTGGCCGCACAGTAGACGGGGTGCTGCTTCAGCGGCCGCGTCGCGTGGATGTCGATGATGTTCACCACTTGCCCGCCATGCTGCCGCAGTTGCGGGGCCGCAGCCTGCAGCAAAAACAGCGGCGCACGCAGGTTGGTACCGATGAGGTCGTCGAATTGCGCCGGGGTGATGGTGCCCACGGGGGTAGGGTAAAAAGTGCTGGCGTTGTTCACCAACGCGGTGAGTTTTCCGAAAGCCGCGACGGTGGCATCTACTAGAGCGGCGAGGGCGTCGACATCGAGTAGGTCGGCACGTAACGCCACGGCCGAGCCGGCGCGAAGGGCATTGAGTTCCGCGACAAGACCTGCCGCCGGCGCAGCGCTGCGGTGGTAATGCACGGCAATGCTAGCGCCATGGGCGTGCAGCAGACGCGCCGTGGCGGCGCCCAAGCGCTTGGCGGCACCCGTCACCAGCACCACGTCTTCGGCCAGGGAGAGGGATTCCAACGTCGTTACCATGGCGGCAAGATACCAATCCTGTGGTCGCAACGGGTGATAATCGCGTCATGGAAGCGAGCCTGCCTCTGCCCGAACTGACCCCTGACGAGACCGCTCACGCGGCGCGCGTGCTGGCACACCTTGTCGCCGGCCTGCAGGCCGCTGGTGGCCGCTGGCCCTTCGCTGCCTTCATGGCGGAGGCGCTATATGCACCTGGCCTTGGCTACTACGCCGCTGGTGCGCGCAAGTTCGGGCCGGCTGGCGATTTCATTACCGCCCCGGAAGTCTCGCCGCTGTTCGGCGACTGTCTGGCGCGGCAAGTAGCCGAAGTATTCGGGAATCTGCGCGCGGCCTCGGGTCCGCCGCTAACGTTGGTGGAATACGGCGCCGGCAGCGGAACCTTGGCCGTACAGTTGTTGCAGCGCCTCGCCGAACTGGGCGAACTGCCGGACGCCTATGCCATTGTCGAGGTGTCCGCGGAGTTGCGTGAGCGGCAGGCCGAGGCGGTGGCTAGGTTGCCGCCAGCGCTGGCTGCGCGAGTTTGCTGGTGGCCCGGGCACGCAGCCGCGCCCTGGCGGGGCGTGTTGTTAGCCAACGAGGTTCTGGACGCCTTGCCGGTAGAGCGCTTGCGTATCGGCGGGGAGGGGCTGGAGCAACGCTTTGTGGTGGCGAGTGCCGCTGGCTTGGCGTTGGACTGGCAGCCGGCTGCATCGGCGTTGCAGGCGTGGTTTGCCGAAGTTGGCAAGGAGTTGCCGCTGCCCTTGTCACTGTCCTTGCCGGTGGGAACCGAGTTCGAGGCTTGCTTGGCTGCCGGGCCGTGGGTGCAAGACGCACTCGCGCAGCTCACTGCCGGCGTTGCCCTTTACATTGACTATGGCTTGCCCCGGGCACAGTTGTACTCGCCCACTCGGCCGCGCGGCACGTTCAGTGCCTTTTGCAGGCATCGACAGCACGAAGACGCTTTATGGCACCCGGGCTTGCAGGATCTGACTGCCTGGGTGGACTTCACCGGCGTGGCAGAAGCGGGTCTTGCGGCAGGTGCCTGCGTTGCCGGCTTCACGACGCAAGCGCAGTTTTTGGTGAACGCAGGACTGGATGCCGCGTATGCGGCGAGGCTGGCTGGCCTCGAAGCCGGCGAACCGGTGGAGGCGGGTGCGGCTACGCGGGCGCTGCGGCTAGCGGCTTTGGCGCAGGGAGCACAGCGTTTGCTGATGCCGCAGGAAATGGGCGAACGTTTCAAGGTGTTGTCATTCACGAAGGGTTACGATGAGCCCCTCGTCGGGTTCGCTCGGCGCGACCTCACCGCTACCCTTTGAGTCCGCACGGAGTTTTGTCTTGAGCACCACCCTCCCCCTAGTTGCGCAAGCGGCCGGTGACGGCTCCTATCTTCAGGCTGTGGTGCTAGGCATCGTGCAGGGCGTCACGGAGATGCTGCCCATCTCGAGCAGTGGCCATCTCATCTTGCTGCCGCGCTTCTTTGGCTGGGAAGATCAAGGACTGGCATTCGACGCCGCCATGCATGTGGGTACCTTGCTGGCAGTGCTGCTCTATTTCCATCAGGACTTGTGGCGCATGTTCACAGCGGGCCTCGCCAGCGTGTTCAAAGGGCGCCACACCCCAGACAGTCGCTTGGCTTGGGCGGTGGTCTTGGGAACTATTCCCGTGGCGGTGGCTGGGTTGTTGTTGAAGGACACCATAGAGCACGTCTTCCGTAACCCGCTGTTGGTGGCGGGAAACTTGGCGTTGTGGGGCGTGGTGTTGTGGCTGGCGGATCGCTACGGACGCCGCCGCCGCAGTGTGGCGCAGATGGACCTGCGTGACGGCTTGCTCATTGGCTTGGCGCAGGCGCTGGCCTTGGTCCCTGGCACCTCGCGCAGTGGTATCACCATGTCCGCCGGGTTGGCGCTGGGCCTTACCCGCGAAGCCGCGGCGCGGTTTTCGTTCTTGCTATCCGTGCCGGCGGTGACAGCGGCGGGCGCATTGGCGGTGTTGGACCTGGCGAAGGCGGGTCCCGGCCAGCCATGGGGCCCAATGGGTGTGGCGGTGGCGGTGTCTGCCGTCACCGGTCTGCTGTCCATTCATTTACTGCTGCGGCTTATCCAGCGCGTCGGCATGGCGCCGTTCACGGTTTACCGCTTGGCTCTCGCCGCGTTCTGCGTCTACATTTTCGTCTGAACGGGGGCTTGAGCTCAACCTTGAGCCCGTGCCTGCGCTACGGCAGCGAGCCGGCGTTGCTTTAGGGCTGCGCCGATGGCGGGGCCGCTAAGCCCGTCACGCTCTTCCGGTGACAGCTGCACCGCTGCGGCTGCCGCCAAGGCAGCCGTTAGTAAAGCGCGTTGCGGATAAGGCTCCGCTTCGCGCCCGAGCCGTCCGCGCTTGTCAGCTTCGCAGGCCTCCAGCAGTTCCAGAAAGCGCTCACGCCGCCGGAAGGCATCGCAGCTTTCCAGCAAGTCCAAGGTGGTGTCGCTCCGCAGTTCCAGCGCGAGGTGCACGCGCAAGTGTTCTCGGCAGGCCAGTTCTGCCAGTTCTCGGTGGTCTGTGGGTACTCGCCAGCGCTCGCAGACTTTGCGCACCAGAGGCACGCCGCGTGCTTCGTGCGCAATGTGCCGCGGCCATTCTGCCGGCGGTGTGGTGCCTTTGCCGAGGTCGTGCAGCAACACGGCGAACCGTACACGCGCGTTGCTGCCTAGCAGGGCTGCGGCGTCGAGGCAGCGCAGGATGTGGTCACCTGTGTCCACCTCGGGGTGGTAAGTGGCGTTCTGCGGCACGCCCCAGAGGCAGTCCAGTTCCGGCACCAGGACGCGCAGCGCGCCGCATTCGCGCAGTACTTCAAAGTAGGTTCGCGGGCTGGGCTCGGCAAGGGCGCGAGCAGTTTCCTGCCAAACGCGTTCCGGCACGAGGCTGGTCACTTCGCCGGCGGCGACCATGGCCCGCATCAAATCCAGCGTTGCGGGTGCTACGCGAAACCCTAGCGGCGCGTAGCGCGCCGCGAAACGGGCGACGCGCAAGATGCGGAGCGGGTCTTCGCTGAACGCGGGCGATACGTGCCGCAGCAGCTTCGCTGCCAAATCGCGTTGCCCGCCGTAAGGATCGACCAACGTGCCGTCGGCGGCCTGCGCCATGGCGTTGATGGTGAGGTCCCGGCGCAGCAGGTCTTCTTCGAGCGTCACTTCGGGCGCGTGGTGGGTGGTGAAGCCGTAATAGCCAGCCGCCACTTTGCGTTCGGTACGCGCCAGCGCGTATTCCTCCTGCGTCTCGGGGTGCAGGAACACGGGGAAATCCTTGCCGACCTGGCGATAACCCAAAGCGGTGAGGGTGGCGGGCTCTGCGCCTACCACTACCCAGTCGCGTTCACTGACGGCGCGGCCGAGCAGGGTGTCCCGCACGGCGCCGCCGACGAGGAAGACTTCCATCAGCGGCTGGCGCGGAGGCGTGCCAAGCGCCCTGCGCGCTGCTCGGGGCCCAGATAGCTAGGCACCACCGTGCGCAGGCTGGACTTGTCCAAGTCGAGCCGCGCGAAGCCGTCGTGGGTACCGACGCTGTCTACCGTCAGTGACAGAAAGTTGTCTGTAGAAAGCGGCTTGCCGGGGACGAAATCCATGATGCCGGCTTGCAGGCGGCCCGCCCAGTCAGGAATGCCGAAGATCCACCGGCGCAGGCCCCGTTGGTCACGCACGTAGCAAACCAGTTCACGGAGCGTAAAAATTTCGGGGCCGCAGAGTTGGTAAGTTTCGCGGATAGTCTTCGGGTCGTTCATGGCGAGCACGAACGCAGACACCACATCTTCCACGTGCACTGGCGCAAAACGCGCGTTCGCACGGGCCAGAGGTAAGAAGGGCAACATTCGCAGCAGGCTGGCGAAGCGATTGATGAAGCTGTCCTGCGGGCCGAACACCACAGATGGCTGGAAGATGGTCCAGCCTACTTCGCCGCAACCGTCATGCACCACGCGTTCGGCAGCGGCCTTGGTGCGCAAGTAGTGTGAAGGGCCTTGGTCGCTGGCGTGCAGGGCGCTCATGTGCAGTAGGCGCGGTACATGCGCTTCGCGGCAGGCCGCAACCACGGCGCGGGTAAGGTCCACGTGGGCTCGCTCAAAGCCGCGGCCGTCGCGGCCCGCTTCATTCAAGATGCCAACGAGGTTGATGACCACGTCTTGCCCGGCCACCGCGGAGCGCAGGAAAGAGCGGTTGTAGGCGTTGCCGGCCCATAGCTCCACGCCCGGCAACACGGCCAAGCCTGGGGGCAGTAGAGGGCGGCGGCTGACCACGCGCACGCCGTGCCCTAGACGGACCAAACGAGCACACAGCGCCTGGCCGATAAAGCCGGAGCCACCCAAAATACAAACGGAAAGGCGCCTCATGTCGCTGATTATAGCGGTCTCGAGGCGCCAAGGCCGCATCGCTCTTTGGCAGGAGCGATGCGGAGCTCTGGATTACTGCAGCGGAATGATGATTGCGCCGTTGCCGCGGCGTACCGTGAGCAGGTAGGAGCCTTCTTCCTTCAGGGCCCCCCGCAGCGCGTTGACGCTATCCACGCGGTTACGGCCCACGGCGACAATGGCGTCGCCAGTGCGCAGGCCGATGGCGGCGGCGGGCGAACGTGGTTCCACCGACTGGACCCGTACGCCATTCGTACTGTCTTCGAGGGAAGCGCCGGCCAGCGCCGGATGCGGGTCGCCACTGGCCTTGGCGGCGTTGCCATCTTTGTCGGGTGCTGCGTCGTTGATGCTGGCGGTGAGTTGCACCGCCTTGCCATCGCGCAGGACTTCGAGTTGCACCTGCTGGCCGACGCGCAGCAGCCCGATGGCGTTGCGTAGTTCGGCAGCGCTCTTGATGGCCCGGCCATTCACGGCGGTGATGACATCGCCCGCTTTCACGCCGGCCTTCTCTGCAGCCGAACCGTCCACCACCTGCGATACGAGTGCGCCGCGCGCCTCGGCGTTGCCGGCGCCCTTGGCCAGGCCCGGCGTCAGCGTGAAGATGCTGACGCCCAGTACGCCGCGTTTTACCTCGCCATACTTGATGAGTTGGTCCATGACGGCGCGCGCCATGTTGCTGGGGATGGCGAAGCCGATGCCGATATTGCCACCGCCCTCACCGGACAGGATGGCGCTATTGATACCGACAAGTTCTCCCCGCAGGTTCACCAGTGCGCCACCGGAATTGCCTGGGTTGATGCTGGCGTCCGTCTGGATGAAGTTTTCAAAGCTTTCTTCGTTGATGCCGCTGCGGCCGAGGCCGCTGACAATGCCGCTGGTGACGGTGTGCTGCAGCCCAAAGGGGTTGCCGATGGCAACGACGAAGTCGCCTACTTCAGCGGTGTCGCTGTCTGCCATGGGCAGTTCCTGCAGCTGGGCGTCCTTCACGCGCAGGACGGCGACGTCGGTGGCGGTGTCCTTACCCACCACTTCTGCCTTGAATTGTCGGTCATCCTGCGTCGAGACCGTAATTTCGGTGGCGTTTTCGATGACATGGGCGTTGGTGATGAGGTAGCCCTGCTTCGCGTCCACGACGACACCGGAACCAGCGGAGCGGAATTCGCGCTCGGCGGGGCCTTCGGGCACGTTGAAAAAGCGGCGGAAGAACGGGTCGTCCATGAGTGGGTTGCGCTGGGCGCGCACTTTGCCGCGGGTCTGGATGTTCACCACGGAAGGCGAAACGCGCTTCACCATGGGCGCGAGTGACGGCACCGGGGTAGAAGCCACCTGTGCGGGAAGTTTGGTGCCCGCTAGGGTGGCCGCCGGTAGGCTGGCGACAAGCAGGGTGGTGGCGGCAGTGGCAGCCAGCAGGAACGGGCGGTAAAAATGGGTCACGAGGCCTCCGGGCAGCAAACGGCAACAGTGCAGCGGTGGACTGACCAGTTCGCTGGAAAGTTCCCGGCCGCTGCAGCGCCAACGGTTGGCGTGCCCTACTGCTTTAACGCGTTCGCGGCGGCTACGCAAGTGGATAACCAGTGGATAACTTGTGTATGGGACCGTCGGTTAAGGAAATACCCTAAGTTTGCCGCGGTGCAACACAACATCTTGTGTTTACGTTTTTCCCCGCTTGACAGAATCCGTGGTTGGTGGGACCCGGTGAAATATGAGGTATTTTTTTTAACCTACTGTTTTTTATAGTTTTTTCTGGCGAAAAAAAACTTTCAACGCTGCTTGACAGCAGTGCCCGCGGAAAATAACGTAGCACCCCTGCCCACAACATCTTGTGTTTGCTCTGGCTGCCCGAAAGGGCAGGTCGGCGCCCAGATTGGGAGGTGTGGGCAGGCAGAAAATAAGGGAGTGGGTTTGTGCCAGTCATTGGCGCGGGCTCCGCTAATAATTCAGCCCATAGATATACGAAGAAGGGAGTGTCATCCCCCCATGAGTACGGCCTTCAAGTTCGAGCCGAAAGACGTGGATCAAATCCCCTACCAAGAAGCCTCTCTCGATATCTGGGAGAAGAAGTACCGCCTGACCGCCAAGGATGGTTCCGCTGTGGACCACACCATGGACGACACGTACCGCCGTGTTGCCCGGGCCTTGGCCGAAGTGGAAGCCCCCGAGCAACGCGAGCAATGGTTCGATTTGTTCCTGTGGGCACAGCAGAAGGGTGCCATCCCCGCCGGGCGCATCACCTCCAATGCCGGTGCACTGGCCCACAAGCCGGCTACCAGCACTATCAACTGCACCGTGTCCGGCACCATCCGCGACTCCATGGATGACATCCTGAACAAGGTGCACGAGGCTGGCCTGACGCTGAAGGCCGGTTGCGGCATTGGCTACGAGTTCTCCACGCTGCGCCCCCGCGGCGCCTACGTGTCGGGTGCTGGCGCCTACACCTCCGGCCCGTTGTCGTTCATGGATATCTACGACAAGATGTGCTTCACCGTGTCGTCTGCCGGCGGTCGCCGCGGCGCGCAGATGGGTACCTTCGACGTCGGCCACCCCGACGCTCTCGAGTTCATCAAAGCGAAGCGTGAAAACGGCCGTTTGCGCCAATTCAACCTCTCCTTGCTGATCACGGACGAGTTCATCGAGTCCGTGAAACACGACCGCGAATGGAAGTTGGCCTTCCCACTGCCCACCCGTGAATACGACGCCGCTACCATGAATCTCGCCAACCCGGCGGAGTTCGTGTGGCGCGAGTGGCCGCAGAACGAAGGCTATGTCAGCCGCGAAGACGGGCTGGTCTGCTGCAAGGTTTACAAGGCTTTGCCGGCACGTCGTGTGTGGGACGTCATCATGTCCTCCACCTACGACTTCGCGGAGCCGGGCTTCATCCTCATCGACCGCGTCAACGAGATGAACAACAACTGGTGGTGCGAAAATGTGCGCGCTACCAACCCCTGCGGCGAGCAGCCGTTGCCGCCGTATGGCTCGTGCCTGCTGGGCTCAGTGAACCTCACCCGGTTCGTCAAGAAGCCCTTTACCCTGCAGGCGGAGTTTGACTGGGCTGAATACCGTCAGGTGGTGAAGGTTTTCACCCGTATGCTCGACAATGTTGTCGAGATCAACGGCCTGCCGCTCGAGCAGCAGCGCCACGAGATCACCGACAAGCGTCGTCACGGCATGGGCTTCCTGGGATTGGGCTCGACCATCACCATGCTCGGCATGAAGTATGGCTCCGCCGACTCCGTCAGCTTCACCGAGGCTGTGTCGCGCGAGATGGCCGTGGCTGGCTGGGAAGCGGGCTTGGAACTGTCTAAGGAAAAGGGTCCGGCCCCTATCCTTGCCCGCGAATTCGATGTCACTGGCGCCATGCTGCGCAAGCGCCCCGAAATGGCGCGCGATGGCTGGAAGGTTGGGGACCGTATCCCGGGCCGACTGCTGCATGCGCGCTACAGCCGCTACATGCAGCGCATTGCGTCGGTCGCGCCGGAACTGGTGGAGCAGCTCGCCGAACAAGGCGCGCGGTTCACCCACCATAGTTCCATCGCCCCCACCGGCACCATCTCGTTGTCGCTGGCCAACAATGCCTCCAATGGCATCGAGCCCAGCTTCGCTCACCACTACTTCCGCAACGTCATCCGCGAGGGTCGCAAGACCAAGGAACGAGTGGACGTTTATTCCTACGAGTTGCTGGCTTATCGCGAGCTCATCAACGCCAGCGCCATGCCGCATTCCACGAATGCGTCGGAAAAGCTGCCGGAATACTTCACCACCGCCGACGACGTGACACCCACGCAGCACGTCGATATCCAAGCGGCGGCGCAGAAGTGGGTGGACTCGTCCATCTCCAAGACCGCCAATGTCCCCACGGACTTCAAGTATGAAGCCTTCAAGGACATCTACCTCTACGCCTACGAGCAGGGCCTGAAGGGTTGCACCACCTTCCGCTTCAACCCGGAAGCCTTCCAAGGCGTCTTGGTCAAGGAAGAAGACCTTAAGAACACCACCTATGTGTTCACGCTGGAAGACGGCACCGAGGTCAAGACCAAGGGCGACGAAATGGTGGAGTACGACGGCGAAATGCATTCCGCTGCCAACCTCTTCGATGCCCTCAAAGAAGGGTACTACGGGAAATTCTGACCATGAGCAACATAGTCATCGGCAAGAAGATCGCCAAGTTCCGGGTGGAAAAGCCCGGTGAGGCGGAAGCAAAGAAGGCGGAAGCCGCCGCGGTTGTGGCTTTGCGTCAGGACCCGGTCTCCAATGTCATCTGGATGCACGAGAAACTCGAGCGTCCGGACGTCCTCATTGGTTCGACGTACAAGATCAAGACGCCGGTCTCAGACCACGCCATGTACGTCACCATCAATGACATGATCCTCAACGAGGGCACGGAACACGAACACCGTCGCCCGTTCGAGATCTTCGTGAACTCGAAGAACCTCGACCACTACCAGTGGATTGTGGCGCTAACGCGCATCATCTCGGCCGTGTTCCGCAAGGGCGGCGACGTCACCTTCCTGGTGGACGAGCTGAAGGCGGTGTTCGACCCGCGTGGTGGCTATTGGCAGCCGGGTGGCAAGTTCATGCCATCCATCATCGCGGAACTCGGCCACGTCATCGAGAAGCACCTGCAGACCATCGGCCTCATCGCACGGCCAGAACTCGACGAGCATCGCAAGAAGCTTATCCAGGAAAAGCGCGCGGAGTTCGAGGCGCTCAACAAGCAGACGGACGCCTTCGCCCGTGGCCACTTCCCAGAAGGTGCGCAGCTGTGCAACAAGTGCAGTACCGTGGCCGCTGTCATGATGGACGGCTGCATGACGTGCCTGAACTGTGGTGAATCCAAGTGCGGCTGAGGCCGCGCGTCCATTAGCAAGTGCGGCTGAGGCCGCGCGTCCATTAGCAAGTGCGGCTGCTGCTTTGAACCCGTCGACATGTACCCGGCCAGGCTAATGCGCTGGCAGCCTTAAACAGCAAGGTGGTACGTGTTCCCTCGAGGCCACCCTCACCGGTGGCCTTTTTTTATGCTCGCGTTGTCCACGGCTACGCTGTGGTCTAGTGTTTGCCGATGCGTAGTTGCTGGGTAGCAACGCGGACTTCGATCAAAAAGTTTACCAGCCCGAACAGCAGCGCCAGCATGGCGCCGATGAACAGCAAGGACACTGGAGCCGCTAAGGGAAAGCGCAAGAACTCGCTGAGGAAGATCAGCGCCACCACCAGCGCTACCGCAATGGCACTGAGCACGCTGGAAGTGACCGCACGGTTGATGTAGCGGGCGCGGCGCGCCAGCAGGCGCAGTTCACGGTCGATGCTGGTGTGTTCCGTCTCGGTGCTGGCGTGTTCCTGCCTTTGCTCCAGCGCGCGCGCGCGGTCGATGACACGGGCCAGGCGTTGCGTGAGCACGCCCAGGAAGACGCCGATGCCCGACAACAGGAACACGGGCGCCACGGACAGTTCGATGGCGTGCGCAATGTTGGCCACGGGGGAGAGCGCGATTTCGATGGGAGTCATGCTGGGGGCTTTTCCCGTTGGAGAGCCTTGGGCCGGCGTAGGCGACCGAGTCGGTCGCAGAACTATTGTCGCACTCTGCGGTTGGCAGTGAAGTGGCGAGGCGCGCCCCAAAATAAAAGGCCGGCTCCGCGAGCGGAGCCGGCCAGTGGATACCCGTCCGCGCCCCCGCGGTGGTACCCCTGCCCTTGAGGGCTTTTCCCCTGGTCTTCACTTCCCCCAAAACCCTGTTCGGGCTTGGATGCTGGGAATACTGCACCCCCCGTGCCATTTGTTGAAAAACAGTCACTTGCGAGCCTTCGCGGGAGCGTGTGGTGGTTTCCGTGTAAGGATGCTCGACACATTCGAGGGGTATTTGTGGCCGCCCAAATGAGGCGGCATCGAAACGCCCCAGCCACG
>CAIOHZ010000244.1 GCA_903858165.1 uncultured Pseudomonadota bacterium | reverse complement strand
GGGAACCAGCGGACTATTCGCGCTGCGAAGGACGCTACGCGACCCCGGCAGGAGGCGGACGGCAGGGGCGATTCGCGGGTCCGTCACCCTCCAGGCGCCCTGAAGGCAGGGGATGGCAAGGCTGGCTTCGGTCTGGGGGGGCTTTATCCTTCCTATACTTTAGCCAGCTGGATCTGAGCGTTGGTCTGCGTCGGGGATGATCAGCCTGATTCTTCCCTTCCTCATTCATGGCATGGCTACCGACTAGCCCGCACCGGTCCGGCCCGTCACAATGACGCGGTCTCCAGCGAGGCATGCGCCCTGCAGCGGCGTGCAGAGACCAATAAGAGTGGAGATCTCCCGATGGCGAAGATGTCGGTGGTGCTGCGGCTGTCGGGCGCCTACTGCGCGTTCCTTATCGGCTCGGGGTTCGCCACCGGGCAGGAACTCCTGCAGTTCTTTTCCGGCTTCGGCCTCGCGGGGCTTGCGGGATGCCTCATCTACTTTGTCTGCGCGACCTATCTTGCATGGAGTCTGCTCCTTGCGGGCCGTCGTCATGGTCTGCACAACAGCGATGAGGTCTTCCGCCACTACGCGGGTCCTGTGATCGGCCCCGTGTTCGGCTGGTATGTGGTGGTGGTGGCCTACAGTATCTATATCGTGATGCTCTCCGGATCAGGTGCCGTGTTGCACCAGCATCTCGGTGCGCCCGAGTGGAGTGGTGCCGTCGCCATGGCCGTCGCAGTGTTTCTCACGCTCTTCTTCGGCCTGCATGAACTGATCGATGTCATCGGCTCCATCGGCCCACTCCTGATCGTGTTGCTGGTGGTGATCGCCGTGTCCGCGATACTGCATGATCCCGAGCGGGTCATGCAGGGCGCCACGGTTTCCGGCTCCGCCGAGATGCTGCGTGCGGCTCCCAACTGGTGGAGCTCTGCGTTTGTGTACGTAGCCCTGTGCCACTCTGCGCTCGCCGCGTTCCTGCCGCCGCTCGGAGCATCTGTCTCAGAGGAGGCGACGCTCAAGTTGTCCGCGATCCTCGGGCCTTTGCTCTTCAGCGTGACGCTGGCCCTCTGCACTCTGGCGTTGCTGGGAGGATTCCCTGGCGTAGAAAAACAGCTGATTCCCATGCTCTACCTCGCACAAGAAGCGACGCCGTGGTTGGCGGGTATGTTTGCGTGGATCGTGATCGCGGGGATATTCACCACCGCCTCGCCCATGCTGTGGATCACCTCGGTGCGCCTCGCTGAGGACGGCAGCGTCCGTTATCGGGTGCTGATGGGCACCTTGGCGGCGCTGGGGCTGCTGATCGCCACTGCTTTGCCCTTCGATCGCTTGCTGAACCTGATCTTTCCCACGGTGGGATGGTCAGGGATGTTGCTCGTGGTGTTCATCATCGCGAAGCAGGTGCGCTCGCGCGCGATCGTCTGAGGCGCTGGCAGTGGGCGGGCGTGGCTGTGTCTGCGCCGGTCTGATGCGTCAGTGTTGCGCGGCAGCGGCGCGCTGGCCGGCCAGGTAGCCATAGACCATCGCCGCACCCACCGTGATGCCCGCGGCCGGGTAGCTGCCGCCCATGAAGCTGGCGGCATCGTTGCCCACAGCGTAGAGCCCGGTGATGGGCGTCTCGGTGGCGTCAAGCACCTCGCCATGCGGCGTCGTGGCGAGGCCGACGAAGGTGCCGATATCGCCGGGCCATAGGCGCACTGCATGAAATGGCCCCGTCTCCAGTGGCCCGAGGCAGGGATTGGGTGCGTGGGTAGCATCGCCATTGGCGCGGTCGTAAGGGTCCGCGCCGCGGTTGAAATCGGCGTCGCTTCCATCGCGTGCCATGCCATTGAAACGCGTCACCGTCTCTTCGAGCGCGGCTGCCGACACCTGCAGGCGTGCTGCGAGCGCGTGCAGTGTGGGCGCCGAGAGCAAGTAGCCGGACCGCTGCCAAGCGCCGAGCGGCATCGGCGCAGGGGGTGCTGCGCCCAGCCCGTACAGGCGTTGTGCACGGTGGTCGGCGATCAGCCAGAACGCGGGTTCCTCTGCTCCATGGCCCTCCACCCCCAGCATGGCGTGGACGAAGTCGTGGTACGACGCGGCTTCGTTGGTGAACCGTCGACCCTCCTGCGTGACCGCGATGATGCCGGGCTTGGCGCGGTCGATGTAGTGTGGGTACCCCACGACACCGCCATCCGGTTGGGGCACGAGTGAAACCGGTGTCCAGGCGGCCGGTCGCGACAGACTCGTGCGCAAGGTCGCTCCCACCGCCTCGGCCAAGCTGAGCCCATCTCCCGTGTTGGTGATGGGCGCCAGCGTGTGGTGCGCGCGCCCCTGCGGTACATGCGGATAGAAGTGCGCACGCCGCTCGGGGTTGCCGGGGAATCCGCCGCACGCTAGTACCACGCCGCGGCGTGCGGTGTAACGCACGGTGCGCTCGCCGATCCGCACCACGGCGCCGCTGACCCGGGCAGGAGCGATACCGTCCAGCGTCAGGGACTCGACGCACGCACCTGTAAGCACATGGATGCCTCGCCGACGCGCAGCTGCCCACAAGCCGGCGATCAGTCCGTTCCCGTTGGCAAGGCGCAGCCCCCGCGGATGGCCAGCGGCGCGCTCCAGCGCGTAGCGCGTCACCAGGCCGGCCACCTTCATCGTCGACGCCCACGAGCGACCCACCTTGAAGAAGTGCGGGAGGTCTTCACCGGCGATGGTCATGCCGCCCCAGAGCATGGTGGTGGGCAGCGGCATCCGCAGGCGTCGCAGGTCATCGCTGGGCGCTGATGGCGTGGTTTCCAAGTGCCGTGAGGCGGTTTCGCCCGGGGCCGGCTCGACGCCTGGGCGCGTTAAGGAAATTGTGTGTGCGGCGTATTTGCCAGATCTCGCTGAGGAACTGGAACATACCTTCCTGAAGTTCGTACACCCCGCAGGCGGCTTGGCGGTGGGTCTGGTACCGGTGGGCGACGGCCAAGTGGTGTGGTTCGTGCAGTTCGACACGGAGCGCTATGCGCGCCCAAGCGGCGATGCGGTGCTGCCCTTCCTGGAAGCCACGCTGCAGGACTTTCCCGAAGTGGTGCGGCGGGTGGTAGCCGGAACGGCCGGCCCTACGCCCCATGTCTGGGACACGGTCGATATGGAGCCGGTGCCGCAAATCGTGCGCGGCAATGTGGCGCTGGCAGGAGACGCCTCGCACGTCTTTTTGCCGTTTACCAGCCAAGGTGCCAATAGCGCGCTGGTAGACGCCCAGCAGTTAGCTGAGTACATCCTCGGTAGTACCAACCCCGCTGGAGTGACCGCAGCATTGGCTCGCTACCAGCAGGAGCGACAACCGGTAAAACACCGGTACCTTTCCGCCGGCCGCGCACTGGCGCGTGGGTTCGTGGAGCCCGTGGCAGACAACGCCTTCGCCATTCCCCTCGTGTTGTGAACCCGATGGATAACGCTCCCTTTTTTGGCGACGACGCGGTTAGGCTCGACTTGCTCCGCCACCGCGCCTTCAACCTGCGCTGGGCAGAGTTGCCGCTGGATGTGATTCCGCTGACTGCCGCTGATCCAGATTTTCCGGCCGCGCCAGTGATTCGGCAGGCCGTAGCGGATTACACCTCGTCCGGGGTGTTCAGTTATGGGCCTGCCGGTGGCCTGCCGTTATTCCGTGAGAGCGTTTCGCGGTATCTGGATAGTCGGCAGTGCAGTGTGCCGCCAGCCGGGGTCATTGCCGTGAACAGCGCAGCGGCCGGCTTGGCCATGGTGGCACAGCACTGGCTCGCCCCGGGCGACGAAGCCATTGTCTTCGACCCCGTCGATTTTTTGTTCGCCCATGTGGTGCGCGCGGCCGGGGCAATCCCCGTGTCTTGGCGGGTTACCCGCGAGGGTGCTCTGGACCTCGTAGGGCTGGAGCGGTTGATTACTCCGCGCACGCGTATGGTCTGTGTGTGCAATCCCCACAACCCGCTAGGGCGCTGTTTCACGCGCGCGGAATTGGAAGAGCTCGGGGAATTCTGCACGGCCCGTGGTCTGCGCATTCTGAGCGACGAGATCTGGAGCGAGATTGTCTACGCGCCGGCGAAGTTCACCAGCATGCTTGCCTTGTCGCCGGCCGTGGCGGCAAACACGGTGGTGGTCCATGGCTTTTCCAAGGCTTTTGCATTGGCAGGCCTGCGCATCGGCTACGTGGCCATGTGCAGCGCGGACGTCTGTGC
>CAIOHZ010000243.1 GCA_903858165.1 uncultured Pseudomonadota bacterium | reverse complement strand
TAGTGCAGTGCGGGGCCACGGCGGCCAGTGCGCCGGGTTCGCTGGCCAGGTGCAGCGTAGGCACGGTGGCTTTTTCCGCTTCCAGCGGTGGCGGTTGGGGCCGGTCCACCAAGCGGGCCCAGCCCAGGAAGGCCACGTTCAACAACAGCAGGCAGGCAAACCAGGTACGCATGGCCTTAATAATGCCGCAAACCGTCGCGGCTTGCCGCAGCCATCACTGCCAGGCCGTGCAGCACCAGGTCCGGCTGCACTTCCACGCCGGCAATGCCTGCGGGCCACGGCGCGTTCTTGGGCAAGCGTTCAGCCACGGCTTCTGCGCCGCCGCCCGTGAGGCAGAGCCACACGGGGGCGCCGGTGCGTGCGGCGAAGTCCTGCGCTGCACGCTGGGCCAGCGCTGCAGAGGCCAGTACGCCGCCTTCGCGCATGGCACCGCCGGTGTTCACGCCCAGCCCTTCACGTACTTGCGGTTCGGCTTGGCGCGCCGCCGCGCCTATGCGCGCGGTGCGGGTTACCAAAGCTTCCTGCATCAGCTCCGGGCCGGGCACCAGCAGCCCGCCGTGGTGTTGGCCGTCGGCGTCCAGTAGGTCCACGGTCAGCGCCGTGCCCACCCCCACGATGCACGCAGCCGCCTGGCGCCGCGAACGCGCGGCCAACAGCCCCAGCCAACGGTCCACGCCCAGCAGCTCGGGCTGTACATAGCCGTTGCGTACGCCGCAGGCTTCGGCGGTGCTCTGCATGCGGTAAGGGCGGCAGCCCAGTAGCGTGGCGGCGTGCGCTACGGCAGCGGCCAGTGTTTCATCGGCCACGCAGGAAAGCAGCGCGTCGCAAGGTTCAGGCTGGCTGCCCCACCCTGCCGCGAATTGTTCGGCCAGCGTTTCAGCGTTCACTTCCGCCACTGGCAGCACGCCACCTAGCGGCACGCCCGCCGGGCCTGGAAGCCAGCGCCACTTCAGGCGGGTGTTGCCCACGTCCACCAGCAGCGTCATGGGCGCTTCCGCATGTGCACCACTTCGCCGGCATAGATGGGCTCCACGCGGTCTGGCGCGGTGCGCACCTGCAGCGCGCCGTCCAGCGCTATGCCGCAAGCGGTGCCGCTGCGTTCGCGTTCGCCTTCCTGCCAGCGCACTTCGCTCCCTGCCAGCGCGTCGGCGCCGCTCCACTCGGCGTGTAATGGCGCGAAGCCTTCGGCCGTGAACTGCACCAGCATGGCGTGCAGTTCGGAAGCGAGGGCGGCGGCCAGCGCGGTGCGAGTGGGCAAGGTGGGGGTGGCCAGTACTGTGGTTGGTGCTGTGTTTGGCGAGGCACCGGCCGACTGGGCCTGCGCCGCAGCGCTTGCCGCTGAATGCGCCACCGCCTCCAGGTCCGTCAGTTCCAGCCCCGTGGCGGCCACGGCTTCGCGCGTGGCGGCAGGCACTTGCACATTCAGGCCTATGCCCAGCACCACATACGCGGGGCCGCCGGCTTCCGCGCGCAGCTCCAGCAATATGCCGCCCAGCTTCTGGCCATTCACCAGCAAGTCGTTGGGCCACTTCAGCTGCACGGGCGCGGCCAAGCCAAAGCGCGCGAGCGTGCGGCGCACGGCCACGCCGGTGGCCAGGCTAAGCGCGCCCAGCCCGGGGGGCAGCGTGCTGAACGCCCACGAAAACGAAAAGCACAGACCGGCAGCGAAGGGGCTTTGCCAGGCGCGGCCGCGGCGACCACGGCCGGCGGTTTGGTATTCGGCCAGGCACAGGTCGAAGGCGCCGGGCGGCAGCGTGTTCACGGCCAGCAAGTGGGCATTGGTGCTGGCCAGCTCCGCGTGCACTTGCACATCGCGCACGGCGGCGCGGGCGGGGGCGTCCAGCGCTTCGCGGATGGCAGTGGCATCCAGCAACGAGAGCGGCCGCGGCAGCCGGTAGCCTTGGCCGGCGGCGCTTTCCAGTTCGAGGCCCCAGTCCGGCAGGTGCGCAGCGTGCTTCCACACAGCCGTGCGCGAAACGCCCATGGCCTCGGCGATGGTCTCGCCGCTATGCCAAGCGCCATCCTTTAGCGCCTGCACCAAGGCCAAGCGCCGCTGCGTGCCTTCAGCGGCCACGGGCTAGG
>CAIOHZ010000242.1 GCA_903858165.1 uncultured Pseudomonadota bacterium | reverse complement strand
ACGCCTTGCGCTGTCATGTGCCCGCCGAGTTGGTGGCGGGCGCCAAGTGGTGGGGGGTTACCGCGCAGCTCTATTCCCTGCGCAGTAGCGGTGATTGGGGGCTTGGTGATTTCGGCACCTTGCGCGAACTCGTGCGCCACGCGGCGGGGGCCGGAGCGGCCTTCATCGGCCTGAACCCATTGCATGCCCTGTTTCCGGCGGACCCGGCGCATGTCAGTCCTTACAGTCCATCGAGTCGTCACTATCTGTCGGTCGCCATGATCGACGTGGCGCGGGTGGTGGGCTATGCCACCCAAGCCGAGGTGCAAGCACTGGTGGCGTCCGAATCGTTCCAAACGGAATTGGCGCGTTTGCGGGCGCTACGCTATGCCGACGCGGCCGGCGTCATGGCTTTGAAGTTGCCGGTGCTGCGTCTGCTGCATGAAGCCTTTCGTCAGCAGCAGTTGGCGCAAGGCAGTGCGCTGGGCAACGCCTTTCTGCAGTACGTGAGGGAGGAGGGTGAGTCGCTGCAGTTGCAGGCCACCTTCGATGCGCTGCAGACCCATATGCGCACCTTGGACCCGACGCACTGGGGTTGGGATTCGTGGCCCGCGCAGTTCCGGGATGCCCGCGGCAGTGCAGTGCGCGAATTCGCTTTAGAGAACGCGTTGGAAGTGGAGTTCTACGCCTGGCTGCAGTGGGTGGCGCAGGCGCAGTTGGCCGAAGCGCAGGAACTGGCACGCGACCTGGGCATGGCCGTAGGTGTTTATGGCGACTACGCTGTGGGGGTTAACCCCGGGGGTGCTGAAACCTGGGCCGACGCCGCGACCTATTGCCTTGGTGCTGGCATTGGTGCGCCGCCGGATTCGCTGGCCCTGCTGGGGCAGGACTGGGGTATTCCGCCGCAGTCCCCCGAAGTATTAGCAGCTACTGCTGGGGCGTCGTTTCGGGCGCTCATTCGCAACAACCTGCGCTACTTCGGCGCACTGCGCATCGACCATGTGATGGCGCTGTTCCGGCAGTGGTGGGTACCGCGCGGCTACAAGGCCACAGAAGGCGGTTACGTGCATTACCCGCTGGAACTGTTGCTGGATGTGTTGGCCGAAGAAAGCTGTGCGCGGCAATGCCTCATCGTGGGCGAGGACTTGGGGACGGTTCCCGAGGCTATCCGCGTTACCTTGCCCGCGCGAGTGGTGCACAGCTACAAGGTTGCCTTGTTCGAGCGCGCCGATGCGGAGGCTTTCCGTGCCCCACGTGACTATCAGGCCGGCGCGCTCGCGGTGCTTTCCACCCACGACCTGCCGACGCTACGTGGTTGGTGGGAGGCCGAGGACATCGACTTGCGCGACCGCCTGCGGCTCTACCCCAGTGACGCAGTGCGCGACGCCTTGCGCTGGGACCGTGGCGTCGACAAGTGGCGCTTCCTGGAGGCGCTGCGTGCTGAAGGCATCGCGCCCGCTTGGCCGGTGGACGGTGCCGGCCCTTTCACCCCTGAACTGAACGCAGCCCTGCACCGATTCTTGGGGCGCACTCGTAGCGCCTTGGCAGCGGTGCAAGTCGAAGACTTGGCCATGGAAGTGGACCCGGTGAACGTGCCGGGGACGGACCGCGAGCATCCGAACTGGTGCCGTCGCCTGCCACTGGAAGTGGGCGACTTGTTCACGGGCGCCGAGCCCTTGGCGGTGCTCGAAGCCATGGCGATGGGCCGACGCGAGGCTGCAGCGCGCGGCTAGCGCCCTTCCGCGACATTCAGTCGCGGACTACTTGCCGTAGTACGCCTGCCAAGTGGCCAAGGTCTCGGGCCAATCTGCCGCCGTCGGGGTGGCATAAGCGCGGTTGCGCGTGGCGAGGCCTTCCGGGCGGAACACGTCCAGATACTGGTCCGTGGGCACGTAATAGAACATGTTCAACACGCGCGCAGCGAAACGCCATTGGCCGTCCTCGCGTCGATACTCGTCGTGGTAGCGGATGGCGGTGAGCATGGGCTGGCCCAGTCGGTTCATCTCGGCGTGCGACAACACGACGCCGCTGGCTTCATCCGGGTTGTTCGGGTTGAAGGTAACGATACGGTCGTGCGTGAAGTGGTTCGAGGGCCCAAGCACCTTGAACCGGCCGCGAAACAGCTCTACCACGGTCTCGCGGCCTCGGCAGTCCATGACGCCATCCCCCGAGCGGATGTGGACATCGGCCGTGAATAGCCCTGGCATGGCGTCCATGTCCCGGTTGTCCATCACCAAGCCATAGCGGGCGACCAGTTCTGCAATGGCGGTACGGTCCTCGAGTTCACGGACGCGTTCTTCGAGGCTGCGGGTGGTCATGAGCGGCTCCACGGACGGTTGATGAGGGATGCCGCAAGCATACCTTGTCACACGATTGCAACCCTACTGCCATGCCTACGCAACGCGCGATGTCCAATCTACTGTTCCGGGATGATGGGCTGGAGCGTTGCTTGATGCAGATCCTGATGGTCTCGGATGTTTACTTCCCGCGGGTGAATGGCGTTTCCACGTCCATTCAGACGTATCGAAGCGATCTGATGGCCGCTGGGCACCGTTGTCTGCTGGTAGCCCCGGAATACCCCACTGCCGCCGCCGACGACGATGAGCTGTTCCGTCTGCCGTCGCGCCGCATCCCACGTGATCCGGAAGACCGCCTGCTGTCCATGCGCGCGCTGCGCCAATGGGGCAAGGCACTTGAGCCGGGCGAAATCGACGTCGTGCATGTGCAGACGCCGTTCGCGGCACACTACGCAGGGCTCCGTATCGCCCGCCACCTCGGCGTGCCAGTGGTGGAGAGTTACCACACTTACTTCGAACACTACCTGCACCACTATGTGCCGGCACTGCCGTCGATGTTGACTCGTCGCTTTGCGCGGCGCGTGACGGTTTCGCAGTGTCACCAGGTGGCGCAGCTTATTTCGCCGTCCCGCCAGATGGCCGATGCATTGCGCGAATATGGCGTCAAGACGCCCATCGAGGTGCTGCCTACCGGTCTGCCGCCCGACTCGTACACGGTTGGCGATGGCTCACGCTTCCGCGCACTTCACGGGATTCCCGTCGAGCGTCCGTTGGCCCTGTTCGTGGGGCGCGTGGCCCATGAAAAGAATATCGATTTCTTGGTGCGTATGCTGGGTGCCCTGCGGGCGAAATGTGCGGATGCTCTGTTGGTCATTGCCGGCGAGGGCCCGGCGCAAGAACATCTGCGCCGTCTCGTGACGAGCCTCGGGCTGGAGGCGAACGTGCTGTTTGTCGGCTACATGGATCGCCACACGACCTTGCGCGACTGCTACCGCGCTGCCGACGTGTTCGTGTTCGCTTCCCGTACCGAGACGCAAGGCTTGGTGCTGCTGGAAGCGATGGCGCAGGGCACGCCGGTGGTGTCCACCGCCGTGATGGGAACTGTCGACGTGCTCACCGGCGCCGCCGGTGCGGTGGTGGTACCCGAGGACGAGCAGGTCTTCGCGGCTGCAGTGGCCGACGTGCTGCTCAACCCCGCGCGTCGCGCGGCACTTTCGCCGCTGGCGGCTGCGGACGCGCAGCGTTGGGCTTCCGCCGCGATGGCTGCGCGCCTCGTCGAGCTTTACGAACAAGTCATCGCCAATCATTCGAGCCAGTGTGGGGCGCTGCGGCCAAACTCCACCGTTGCCAGTGCGCAATACAGGACACATGCATGAGCAATTCCACGCTGTTTCTTCGCGCCGACCAAGCGGAACGCCGCTTGTGTCTGCTGGCCAATGCGGCGGCGCGTCGCCGGGCGGTACGTAACCTGTTCCGCGCCGTGAGTCGCTTGGGCGATGGCATGTTCTGGTACTCCCTGATGGTGGTGCTGCCGCTCTGGCAGGGGGCCGCGGGACTATTCACCAGCTTGCGGCTCGCCGTTGTAGGCGCGGTCGGGCTGGGTATCTACAAGCTGCTCAAGCATCGTCTGGTTCGTGAGCGCCCTTACATCGGCCTCATCGGCATCGACTGCGCCATGCCGCCGCTCGACCGCTACAGCTTTCCCTCCGGGCACACGCTACATGCCGCGGGCTTCACTACGGTGGCCGTGACGGCGTTCCCGGCCTTGGCCAGCGTGCTGGTGCCGTTCGCGCTGCTGGTGGCGGCTTCACGCGTCATCCTTGGGTTGCACTACCCCACTGATGTGCTGGCTGGTGCCGCTATTGGCTATGGGGTCGCTGAGGCCGTGCTGCAACTGGTGTAAGTGCAGGCGCCTCGCTCACGCGAGGCGTTCGGTCGGTCCACGGGCGATACCCGGCGCTCAGCGCATAGCTTAAGCTGTCGCGGCATTCCCTCTGGAGTTCTGCCGCGTGTCCACTCCCCAGTCTTCGCTCACGGTCCGCGAAGCGGTCATCGATTTTCTCCGCCGCTCTGACATGACAGCAGTGTTCGGCAACCCTGGTTCCACCGAGTTGCCGCTGTTCCGTGATTTTCCCGCGGATTTCCGCTACGTCACGGCACTGCAAGAGTCGCTGGTGGTGGGTATGGCCGATGGCTTTGCCCAGGCGACTGGCCGTGCCGCCTTCGTGAACCTGCATTCCGCGGCGGGCGTGGGGCATGCGCTTGGCAACCTCTACACCGCCTACCGCAACCAAACGCCTCTGGTCATTACGGCCGGGCAGCAAGTGCGTTCCATGCTCGGTATGGAGCCGTTCCTGTTCGCTGAAGACGCCGCGCAGTTCCCTAAACCCTATGTGAAGTGGTCGGTAGAGCCGGCCACCGCGGCGGATGTGCCTGCGGCCATTGCGCGCGCGCGCTACATCGCCGAGCAAGCGCCCCGTGGGCCCACCTTCGTATCCATTCCCGCTGATGACTGGGAGCAACCCGCGGAACCGCTTCCGGAGCGGACGGTATCGCGGACCGTGCGCGGTGACGCGGCGCTGCTGGCGCAGCTGTCGGCAGCATTGGCCGCTGCGGCGCGCCCGGTCTTCGTGGCGGGAAGTGGTGTGTCGCGCGACGGCGCCTATGCGGCGCTGACCCGCTTGGCTGAACAGCATGAGGCACCGGTTTGGACCGCCCCGCGCACGGCTCGCGCCGCTTTTCCGGAAAGCCATCGGCTGTTCGCCGGGTTCCTGCCCAACAGTCGCGAGTCCGTGGCGGCTTGCCTTTCCGGGCACGACCTCATTGTCGTGTTCGGTGCGCCCGTGTTCACTTACCACATGGCCGGTTCCGGTCCGTTCATTCCTGCCGGCGCCACTTTGTTCCAGTTGGGCGATCACCCGGGACAGGCCGCTTGGGCCGCTGTCGGTACGGCCATTGTTACCAGTTTGCAGCCAGCCATTCAGGAGTTGCTGGCGTCGCCGTTGGCGGTGGCTGCCCGTGCGCCAGGGCAGGGGCGTGGTGCGGCACCTCTACCTGCGCCTGCGGTGGCGGGTGCCGGCGTGGGGGTGGCTTGGTTGATGTCGCGCCTTGCGGCCCTGCGTCCGGCGGATTCGCTCTTGGTTGAAGAAGCACCGAGCAGCCGCTCGTTGATGCAACGCTACTTGCCGGTGGACCAAGAGGATGGCTTCTTTACCTGCGCGAGCGGCGGGCTAGGCCATGGCTTGCCGGCCGCTGTCGGAGTAGCACTCGCCAGGCCGCAGCAGCGGACGTTGGCGCTGATGGGCGATGGGTCCAGTCTGTATTCCATTCAAGCGCTTTGGACCGCTGCGCAGTGGCAGGTGCCGCTCACGGTGGTCATCGTGCGCAACGGCAGTTATGCCTCGCTGCTGGAGTTCGCCCAGTTGTTCGGTTTGCCAGCGGCGGAGGGCATTGCCTTGCCGGCGCTTGATTTCGTACAGTTGGCCACGGGCTTTGGTGTGCCCGCGCAACGCGTTACCCGACCGGAGGACTTGGACGCGGCGCTGCTGACCGCGTTCGCTGCCACCGGTCCGGCCTTGGTCGAAGTGTTGGTTTAACCGCGCCGGGCTAACACTTGGCCGGCTAGACGGCGTCTAAGACCCCGCTACGACGGAGAGGGCGTGCGACCGTTGATTAGGCCGTCCCCCCAGCAAGCCGTCGTAACTGCCGAGGGCCTCTTCCAACTGCACCCCGTCGTCGTCAATGTGGTACTGACGCAGTTCATTGGAATGCCAACTGCCACGCAACTTGGCCACCACCAGCATGCGTAGCAGGCGACTGCCCACCTCTACATAACGCTGCAGCAGAATACCGTCCGCCAAAAAGGCGGTGCGCTCGGGGCTGAGCGGCAGGAAGCTGTGGCGGTCTTCGATCTCGGCGGTCATCACGACTGTCACGCCCAGTGACGCCATGGCCTCGAGCAACCGTGCCAGTGAGGGCCGGAAGCGTGCTCGCCCGGTCGCAGACAAGAGCATTTCCAGTCCGGAGAGTGAATCGATGACGACGCGTGTAGCGTTCATTCGTTCCACCTCCAGCACGATCAACTGGGCAATTTCATCAACCTCCAGGCAAGTGGAGCCCGTTTCCACCACGGAAACGCTGCCGGAGTGGATGAGTTTTTCCAGCGCGGGGCTACGTAGGCGCGGCGGGCGTTGTTCGAACACGGCGATGACGCCGTTTTCGCCGGCGCTGGCGCCCGCGAGCAGGAAGGCGTCAGCCAGAATAGTTTTGCCCGAACCCTAAGGGCCTGCCACAAGGAAAGAAGTGCCGCGGCGAATTCCACCGCCGAGCATGCCGTCGAGTCCGCGAATGCCAGTGTCGGCACGTCCGACCGGCGCGATACGAGTCGCCAGTGGATTCACCCAAGGGGCGAAGACGCGCAGCCCTTCGTGACTGATGCGGAAGGTGTGAAGGCCAGGCAATGTTTCCTGCCCGCGTAGTTTTACTACTTCTAACTTTCGTGAACCGTCATTTCCTTCCGCTTGGTTGTGCAGCCACAGGATGCCGTCGGCCACGGTGAACAGCGGGTCTTCGCGGTCGGGGTCTAGGTACTCCGCCACCAGAAAAGTGGTGGCTTGCCAGCCACGCATCAGCAGCGCCATTTGGTGCAGGAAGGCTGGCAGACCGGTGACACCGGTTTGCCCGCGATGCAATGCCGCGAAGAGCGAGCGGAAGGAATCGATGAATACGAGCGAAGGCTTATGCTCTTCCACCGCTTCCTGAATTTTCTGGAGCATCAGCTCGGTGTCGTTGCTGCCACCCACGGCAGCCAGATTCAGGAAATGGATGCTGCGGTGAAGCTCTTCTGGTCTGAAGAACGCATATTGCTCTTGGTGCCGCAGCATCTTCGCTGGCGGCTCACCAAGAGCTGTCAGGTACAGTGCGGTGCGGCCTGGGCGCGTCAGCGCGAACATCAATTGGTGGGCCAGGGTGGTCTTGCCGGTGCCTGGGCGCCCGGCAATCAGGTTCAGCGAAGCCTCGCGAAAACCACCGCCCAGAATGGTATCCAGGCCGGTGATGCCCGTGGGCAGTAAGTGACGCCGTGGCGCCAGCGTTTCCCGTTCCATGGGAAGTACTCCTCAAGAGACGGCGGAGAGCAGGGGGCGCGGTGGCAGCGAGGCCATGGGGAGCAGACGGTGGTATTCCTTCCGCACGACGCCGTAGCACTCGCAGGAGCGGCGTTCCAGGCCAGCGCGATTCACGACGGTGACGTGCCCGCGGCGGTAACTGATGTAGCCCAGCTGTGCCAGACGGCAGGCTGCTTCCGTGATGCCTTCACGACGTACGCCAAGCATATTGGCGATGGTCTCGTGGGTCATCAGAATTTCGCTGCCGTTGCTGCGGTCTAGCAACAGCAGGAGCTAGCGGCACAATTGCTGTTCGACGGAATGGTGGTGGTTGCACACCACGGTCTGCGACATCTGCATGATAAGCGCTTGCGTATAGTGCAGGAACAGATGCAGTACCGGCCAGCCCTTCGCGACCGACGACGGAAGATTCGGCGGAGCCGCCGTCTTCCATGACATTGAGCAGCGCGAGGATGGCAGTAACTGGGAAGTAGAGGTGCGTGACGCGAGTGCCTGCGTCAAAGAGCACTTGGCCAGCGCGGAGCTCGACGGGTTCCAAATGCTGGCTCCAGCGGGCCATATCGGCAGGCGGAACAGCAGCGAGCAGGGCGTTGTGGCATGGCTCAGCGGCGATGGGGGTTGGTATGGCGTGCATCATGGCGAGTACCGTCCTTATGTTGTGATCGCGACCCCATTAGTACTCTTCTGTACGTCAATTTTTTCGGTATTTCATTCCCGTCTTATCAAACCGGCGAAAATGATAAAAACGAACACGGTTATTACCTAGGTATCTACCGCGGCCATCGGGCCAGGCGTTCCACGTCGTTCAGGTCCAAATGGTTGCGCATGTACTCTTGCGTACCGTCCCGCGGCGGTGTGTATTCCCAGGGCGTGAACTTGCCATTGCGCAGCGCGGCAGTGATGAAATGCCGTTCGCGCTGGCTGGCCAGCACACGCTGCGTGACAGCATCCAAGTTCCAGCGTGCGGCGACTTCCTTTTGGAAGGCAGCGAGCGTTACCGCATGGCTAGGGTCCCCCGCCAGGTTCCGGACTTCATCCGGGTCGCTGGCGAGGTGGAACAATTGGTCGGGGTCCACCGGCGAGTGAATGAATTTCCATTCGCCACGGCGCAGCATGACGACCGGTGCGATGGAACCTTCGGCCATATATTCGCCGACGACCGTGCGTTCGGGCGCTTCCACTGCAGAGTATGTGCTCGCGTGGT
>CAIOHZ010000241.1 GCA_903858165.1 uncultured Pseudomonadota bacterium | reverse complement strand
TTATAACCCCGGCGGCCACAGTTCGCAGCCACGCGCCGACAACGCCATCTATGAATTGGCCGATGCCCTGAAGCAAGTACAGGCTTATCGCTTTCCAGCCATGTCCACGGAAACCACGCGCGCCTATTTCAAAGCGATGGGCGCCAGCACCGCCGGCCCATTGGGCGAAGCCATGCAGGCTTTCGCCGCGAACCCGCAGGACGCAGCAGCGGCTGATGTGTTGTGGGCGAACCCGACCTATGTAGGCGCTACTCGCACGACTTGCGTGGCCACCATGCTTCGCGGTGGCCATGCGGAAAACGCTTTGCCGCAGCAAGCTTCCGCCACCGTCAACTGTCGCTTGTTCCCTGGCACGAAGCCGACAGAAATCGCCGACCAGTTGCAGGCACTAGTGGGCAAGCAGGTGGAGGTTGCGCTGATCGGCGAGCCGAATTACAGCGATGCCTCACCGCTGCGCAAGGATGTGATGGATGCAGTGACCGCGTCTATCCACACACGTTATCCCGGCATTCCCATTATTCCCATTCAGGAATCCGGCGCGACGGACGGCATTTTCTACCGGGCAGCCGGCATTCCCACTTATGGCATCAGCGAAACCTTCATTCGCCCGCAGGACCAGTTCGCCCACGGGCTGGATGAGCGCATCCCGGTGGCGTCGTACTACGATGGCCTCGAGCACTGGTATCGCATCGTCAAGACGCTGGCCGGTCCTGCCAAGGGCCGGCGCTAAGCGGCGGCCACTTCAGCGCTGCTGCGGGAACTTGAGGTGGACGTCGAGGCGTGCCACCTCTCCGGCGAAACGAGCCTCGCCACCGCCTGGTGCCTGGCCTAGGCCGCGGTAGTCGGTCACCGTGCTGCCGCTGTCGAAGCCCACATCGAAGGTTTCGTGGATGCTGAACAGGTAGGGAACGGTCTGCGGCAGGGTTGCCGTGACGGTCGCCCCGCCTTCGACGGCTAGTTGCAGGTTGGCGCCGCCGCCGCTGCCAGGCTTGGCGTATTCCACGGCAACATTGAGCTTGGAGCGGCCCACCGGTAACGGGTGGTTGGACAGCAACCGCGTGGTTCGTCTGCCGAAGAAGTTGTAGACGTACAGCGGACGGCGTCGTTCGTCGACGAGCAAGGCCCAGCCACCGCCAACGCCACCCATGGCGGCAATGACACCCCCGCGGCTGCCGGCCGGCAAGTCGATGACTGCCTGCAGCGAATGGGAGAGATAGCCGAGCAGCGGCGCTTGGCTCTCGGGGAGATAGCCGGTATCGCCGTAAAAAGTCAGGATGGCCCTGCCGCCAGTGATCCGTGGCAGCAACTCCGGATTGTTGTTGTCCAGCAGCGGATAGACCTGGTTGGCGCCAGCTTCTACATTGAACAAATCCCGCAGTTCTTGCAGCTTCAGCGGCTGGCTGCTCGCCAGATCTTTCGCCTGCGAGAAGTCCTCGTCTAGATGGTAGAGCTCCCAGCGGTCCTCCAATGGCGCATGGTCCACGGGCTTGCGGATGTTCCAGGGGGCGCGGCCGCGGAAGGCTGAGGCCATCCAGCCGTTATGGTAGATGGCACGGTTACCGTACACCTGAAAGTACTGCGTGCGCTGCTTCACGGCCGGCTTGCCTTCCAGCACGTTGGTCAGCAGGCTCTTGCCGGTCATGGGTTGCTGGGCCACACCATTCACCATGGCAGGCGGCGTGATGCCGGCGGCGTCGAGCACGGTCGGCATCAGGTCGGCCACGAAGGCCCATTCGTTACGCAGGGCACCTGCATCCGGGATGCGCGCTGGCCACGACACCACGAGCGGGTTGCGGATACCGCCCAGGTGCGAGGCGACCTGCTTGGTCCATTGGAAAGGCGTGTTTAGCGCCCAGGCCCAAGCAGAAGAAAAATGCGCGTGGGTGCTAGGTCCACCAATCTCGTCAATGCGGCGGAGCATGTCCGCTGAAGAATCCGGCGAACCTTGCAACTGCGCCATGTAATTGAGCGAACCGGTGAGGTCGCCCTCGGCGCTCGCACCGTTGTCGCCAACGATGTAGATGAACAGTGTGTTGTCTGCCATGCCGAGTTCATCGAGCGCGCCTGCCAGACGACCGACTTGTTCGTCGGTGTGCGCCAGGAACGCGGCATAGGTCTCCATCAGTCGTGAAGACACAGCGCGTTCCGCGGGAGAAAGCGTTTCCCAAGCGGGGATGGCATCCGGGCGCGGGGTTAGTTGAGTGCCGGCGGGCGTGACGCCTTGCTGCTGCTGCCGCGCGTGGGTTTGTTCGCGTAGCCGGTCCCATCCTTGGTCGAATTGCCCGCGGAAGCGGGTACGCCAGCTGTCGGGCACTTGCAGCGGTGCGTGAGTACCGCCGGGGGTGAAGTACACGAACACGGGCTTGGTGGGCGCCACGGCTTTCTGCCGTTTCATCCAGCCAATAGCTTGGTCGGTCAGGTCTTCCGTCAGGTGATAGCCCGGACGGTGTGGTGTGGGGATGAACGTGTTGTCGTTCACCAGACCCGGGGTGAACTGGTCGGTCTCGGCTGGCAGGAAGCCATAAAAATGGTCGAAGCCTTGTTGCAGTGGCCAGTGATCGTAAGGGCCGGTAGGCGTGGTCTCCCATTCGGGCGCCAAATGCCATTTGCCGAAAGCGCCCGTGGCGTAGCCGTTCTGCCGCAGCACTTCGGCGAGCGTGGCAGCGCTGCGAGGCAGCAGGCCACTGTAGCCGGGGTACGGCGATGGCGTGTTGAGAACTGCGCCAATACCCACGGCGTGCGGGTTGCGCCCGGTGAGCAGTGCGGCGCGTGTCGGCGAGCAAATGGCCGTGGTATGGAAGCGGTTGTAACGCAGGCCCCGCTTCGCCAGGGCCTCGAGCGCCGGGGTGGGAATGGGGCCGCCGAAAGTACCCGGAGCGCCGAAGCCCACATCGTCCAGCATGACGATGACCACATTCGGCGCGGCTTCTGGGGCCTGCTTCAGGCGTAATGGCAACGTTTCGGCTTCTTGCTTCAGCACCGTGTTGGGAGCAGGCCGGGAAAGCTCTGGTACCGGTAGCACTGGACTCCGCGCGGTCGCCACGGGGTCGGCGGCGAGTACGGTGGGTGGGGCAAGCAAAGCCGCGGACGTGACCACCGTGATGCCGACTGATACAGCGGTGCGGTGGAGGCGGCAGAACGAACGGAACATGGCGGTCATGGTGTCTCGCGTGCTCGATGCAGGTTGCTTGAATCGTTGCTACTGGGTGGCGCAGGTCCGTGATCGGGCGAAGCGGGCGTCAAACTGGCCGGGGGCCTTGCATGCCTTCGGGTGCACCCGGGAAGCCCCAGTAATAATGCCCCGCGGTCAGTCCGCCATCCACGGCAAGCTCGGCGCCCATGCAATAGCTGCTTTCGTCGGACGCCAGGAACACGAAGCAGTTGGCGGCCTCAACGGGGCTACCCACACGCCCCGCCGCGTATTGGCGGAACGCTTGGTTCAGGTATTCCACCGGCACATTTTGCGGATTCGCCATGGGCGTATTGATACCCCCGGGGTGAACCGAATTCACGCGCACGCCGTGGGGCCCGAATTCCAGCGCTGCCACTTTCGTCATGCCGCGCACGGCGAACTTGGTGGCTACATAGGCGCACAGCGAGTTGGCCCCTTCGAAGCCGTCTGCCGAAGAGTTATTGACGATGGAACCGCGCTTGCGCGCCACCATGCCTGCGCCAACGACTTGCATGCCGAGGAAGGTGCCAACCACGTTGACTTCGAGCAGCTTGCGAAGGTCCGCAGCACTGGTGGACAGCAGGTCTTTGAACATGAGCACGCCCGCGTTGTTGACGAGCACATCGATACCGCCGTGCTTCGCGGTGAGTTCGGCTTCAATCTCGCGCCAGCAGGCTTCGTCGGCCACATCATGGAGATAAGCCGTGGCGCGCGGCCCGAGAGCGGCAGCAGTGGCCTGCACTTCAGGCAATACGTCCGTCAGCGCGACGATGGCGCCTTCTTCGATGAAGCGCTGGGCGATGGCGGCTCCCATGCCGCGAGCAGCGCCCGTGACGATGGCGACTTTGCCGGCCAGACGACCGCTGACTGCGGACCCCGATGTGCTCATGCATTTCCCCTAATCTTTACGGAACTACTAACGATTGGGCAGAAGACTAGTCGATTTGCGTAAGATTGAGCAAACTGGCTACGCAAATGAATGTGAGAGTGCTTATGCAGCTGGAACCCGGACAAACCGCGTTGGTCACCGGCGCCGCGAATGGCATCGGCCGTGCTTTGGCCCTGGCCTTTCGTGCCGCGGGGCTGCACGTGGTGGGCACCGATGTGAATGCTGCGGCGCTGCAAGCGCTTGCCGCTGCAGCCTTGGCGGATGGTGGGGCTGCGCGCTTCACCGTGCAGACCTTGGACGTTCGCGATGCCGCCGCCGTGGAGGCGTTGGCTGCCAGCCTTGATGCCAACGGTGGTGTGCAGGTGTTGTGCAATAACGCCGGGGTGCTGGTGCCACGCAGCGTGTGGGAGCACAGCGACGCCGAATGGCGCTGGCTGTTCGACGTAAACGTTCATGGTGTGATGAATGGCCTGCGCGCCTTCGTGCCGCGCATGCTTGCGAGTGGCGAGCCCGCGCATGTCGTGAACACCTGCTCGATGGGCGGCTTTCTCGCTTCCCCGATGTTGGGGGCGTACGGGGCTACCAAGTTCGCGGTGCGCGCACTCACGGAATCGCTGCAATACGACCTGCAAGCGCGGGGTGCCAAGGTCGGTGTTTCGCTGCTGGCGCCGGGTGCCGTGAAGACGGCCATCTTCGACGCGCGGCACGCCGGAAATAGTGGCGCGGATGCAGACGACCGTGCAAGTGAAGGTGCCCGGGAAATGATGCGGCAAGGCACGGCGGCTGCCGGCATGGAGCCTGCGGCTATTGCGGCTGAGGTGCTCTTGGCCATTCGCGAGGGTCGCTATTGGGTGTTCCCCCACGCCTATATGGTGCCGGCTATTGTCGAGAATGCCGGCAGCATCGTCGCGCGTCAGGAACCGGCATTCGACTTCGCCAAAGCCTGGAAGACCGGACAGGACTGAACCGTGAGACGAGGCTGCCGCTTACCGCGGCGTCACGCGCCGTACGGTCCTGAAGCCGATGTGGGAGGTACCGAGATTCTCGGTACCGGGTTGGCGCGCAGCGGGCCTATAGCGTGCGCAGAAGTGCTCGCTGCACAGGTAAGAGCCGCCTTTCAGTACCCGCGAGGGTTCATCCGTCGGTTGCCCGGTGATGCGGTAGTCGTCACGGGTCCATTCCCAGACATTGCCGAGCAGGTCGTAGAGGCCGAGGCGGTCCGCGCCGTAGCACCCCACGGGCGCAGTCCCGGCGTGGCCATCCTTCCGCGTGTTGCCGCTGGGGAAGGCGCCTTGGAAGGTGTTCGCGGCATAGGTACCGTCCGCGTTTCGTGGCGGTTCGAGCATGGCGCCGGGCGTTTTGTCATAGCGCGCGGCACGTTCCCATTCGGCCTCGGTGGGTAAATCGCGACCGGCCCAGCGGGCATAGGCCAAGGCATCGTCGTAAGTAACATGCACTACCGGATGCTGCAGGCGCCCCTTCAGGCTGCTGCTGGGGCCCTCCGGATGGCGCCAGTTGGCACCGGGAGTGAACACCCACCAGCTGTATTCGGGCGCACCCAAGTCCGTGGGGGCTTTGAACACGACGGAGCCAGGCATCTGCAGTTCTTTCGGCACACGGCGGTTGCCGGCCCACCCGCGTTCCGCCTGCGTGCGGTACCCCGTGGCCTTTATGAAGACGGCGAATTGCGCATTCGTCACCTCGGTGCGATCCATCCAGAACCCCCCCACGGTGACTTCGCGTTGGGGGCTTTCCTCCGGCAAGGCGCTGTCCATGCCCACGGTGAACTTGCCGCCGGGAACCAGGACCTCCCCAGTTGGAGCCGGACACACCGGGGAAGGGGCGAGGGCTGGCTTGGCTAGTCCCTGTCGCTGCGGGGCCGCCGCTGCCGGTGGGCTAGTGGTGAGCGCCGCAAGCAATAGCACCGGCAGATACCAGCCAAAATGTCGGTCCCGCCGGGCGCCAACCGGCACCGGGGCGCCGGGGTGGAGGACGGAAGTGGAGCGGGTCGCCATGGGGCAAAGATAGCGCGTCCGTGCGGCCAGGGCACGGGCGCTCTGGCCGGCCGTCATGACAGGTTGGCATGACCGCCCAACGCGAAGTTCCGCGCCAGCCGCGGTCCGCTTGGCTATGCTGCGCCCATGTCCAAGCTCTCACCTCACCTGCGGCAACTGGAAGCCGAGGCCATTCACATCATCCGCGAGGTAGCCGCCGAGTGCGCGCACCCGGTGATGCTCTATTCCATCGGCAAGGATTCGGGCGTCATGCTCCACCTCGCCCTGAAGGCTTTTAGCCCGGCACCGCTGCCGTTTCCACTGCTACACGTGGATACGCAGTGGAAGTTCCGCGACATGATTGCCCACCGCGATGCGATCGCGGCGCGCCATGGTCTGGACCTGCGC
>CAIOHZ010000240.1 GCA_903858165.1 uncultured Pseudomonadota bacterium | reverse complement strand
GTCGCGTGGTCACGTTCCGTCCGGGGCAGAAGCTGAAGGCGAGGGTCGAAGCCTATGTTGGAACCGAGCCATAACCACGAGCTGCCGGCTATCCCGGGGAAGCGCTATTTCACTATCGGTGAGGTGAGCGAACTCTGCGCGGTGAAGCCGCACGTGCTGCGTTACTGGGAACAAGAATTTCCCCAATTGAAGCCCGTGAAGCGTCGCGGCAACCGCCGCTACTATCAGCGGCAGGACGTGCTTGTCATTCGCCAGATTCGTGGTTTGCTGTACGACCAAGGCTTCACCATCGGTGGTGCCCGGCAGCGGCTGGAAGGCGAAGAGGCGCGCGACGACCAGTCGCAGAGCCAGCAGATTGTTCGCCAGATGCGTACCGAACTTGAGGAAGTGCTGCGCTTGCTGCGTCGGTAAGGTATTATTCTTCGCTCGGTCGGGGCGTGGCGCAGCCTGGTAGCGCACTTGCATGGGGTGCAAGGGGTCGTAGGTTCAAATCCTATCGCCCCGACCAATTCGAATACTTCTAACGCCGGCTCTAGCCGGCGTTGTTGTTTGTGGAGAGTCAGCATGTCAGTCAACACCCTGCGCATCGACCTCACCGCCGCTTTTCGGCTTGCCGTAAAAATGGACTGGCACGAGTCCGTGGGCAACCACTTAAGCTTGGCTGTGTCGGCGGACGGTCGCCAGTTTCTGGTCAACCCGAAGTGGCGGCACTTTTCGCTCATTCGGGCTTCAGATCTCCTGCTGGTCGACAGCAACGACCCGTCCACGCTTTCGCGGCCTGATGCTCCCGACTCTACCGCCTGGTGCATCCATGGCCAGTTGCATCGGTTGGTACCCCATGCGCGTTGCGTCTTGCATGTGCACCCTCCCTACGCCACGGCGTTGGCGACGCTCAAGAACCCCACGCTGTTGCCTATCGAACAGAACACGGCTCGGTTCTTCAAGCGTTTGGCCTACGACGCCGGGTTTACCGGCTTGGCGGACAACGAGGCGGAAGGGCAGCGGTTGGCAGCAGCCTTGGGCGACAAGCGCAGCATGCTCATGGGCAACCATGGCGTGCTGGTCACTGGCCCTACCGTGGCAGAGGCGTTCGAGGAGCTCTATTTCCTGGAACGCGCTGCGAAGACGCTCATGCTGGCTTACGCCAGTGGGCAGCCTCTAGCTGTGCTGTCCGATGAAGTGGCGGAGCGTACGGCCGTGGCTTGGGAAGATTTCAGAGAGAGCGCCTACGCCCACTTCCGTGACTTGAAAACCTTGCTCGACCACGATGACCCCAGTTACCGCGATTGATCCGCTTCACGGTGCATGAGTGCGCCCTCGAATTTGCTGCTACAAAATTCCAGAAGCTCAACATTGCTAGGTTAACGCAAGCGCACCGGCGGTAGCGCGTTGCACAAGTCGATGTGCCGGGCACCGTGCAAGAACCAGTCATCTTTGCGGTTGCGGCGCGCTTCCAGCCAAGCTTGGTAAGCCGCGCTTTCGGTCCGCAGCACTTCTACCGCGGGCCGCTGTTCGGCCGGTAGTTCGTCCAGCATTCGAGCGGAGACAATGGCGGTGCGCTCTGCGGGGGTTTGGTAGAAGCCTAAGGCCTCGGTACCTCGTGGCAAGGCAGCGAGGTGCTCCATGCCCAAGAGCACTCGCCCCACCAATGTAATGTTCAAATCGAGATGTCGCGGGCCGTGGCCGATGACCGCATACAGCTCGCCCGCGCCGCCACTGTCCGCTTCGGCATCGCGTCCTGCGCCGACCATGCCGTAACAGTGCGCCATCCATACCGGACCATTGCGCTTTTCCATGGCCACTGGCCAGCCGGCGGCGAACCCGACATGTCTGGCATAGGCATCGCGGTCAGGGAGTTGCGTAAACTTCACACCAGCAGGTAGGGCGGGCTGGGAGAATTCGGCGGCCAGCATCTTGGTGATGCCAGTAGGCAAAGGATGTGTGCCCTCCGCATCGCCCCATTGCGTTACGTAGTTATCTTGCACGCGCACGATAGCGAGGCCGTCATACCAGTGCGCGCGCGTGAGGGTAGCGATACGGTTGGCGTGTCGTGGCACAAAGGGCGCCGCCAGTTCGATGACCACCTTGCGGCCACCGGCGAGTTCCATCAATAGCGTCTGGTCGGGTGCTGGTGTTCGCCAATCAGCGGCCATGGTAGCAGCCAGTACTTGCGCGGGACTGGCAGTGTGGCCCGGGTTCGCAAAGGCACCAAGCACTAGACCTGCGATCGGCACGAACCAAGGCACTAGACCGCCCCTCGGCGGGTACCGGTTGCCAGTATGGTTTGAATGCTGCGCTGTCATACCGTTCATGGATTGCCAAGCCTTGTGGGTGCTGCAGGTACGAATGTTTCGGCAGTGTGGATGTTACGATTCCACGAGCCATTCCGTGGAGTTTCCCATGCCCCGCCTCAAGCTGTTTTGTTCCATCGCCCGAATTCTCCCGGTTTTGGGCCTTGGTTGTTTGCTCGCCAGCTGCGGGCCTGCGGAGCGGCCTGGCAAGGCAGTGCAGGTAGGCTTACCGGAGGTTCCCGAGGCCAAGCCGAACCCGGGCTGGCATGGCGGTGCGATGGTGGCCGCTGCGAATCCGTTGGCAGTGGAGGCGGGCCTGGAAATACTGCGTCAAGGCGGTTCGGCGGTGGACGCCGCGATTGCCGTGCAGGCGGTGCTGGGACTGGTGGAGCCCCAGTCCTCTGGCATTGGCGGCGGCGCGTTCCTGCTGCACTACTCGGCAACCACTGGTGATGTGGTGGCGTTCGATGGACGGGAGATTGCCCCGCGCGGTGCCACGCCGGAGATGTTCCTCGATACGAACGGCCAGCCACTGCCGTTCTTCCGCGCCCAAAAGAGTGGGCGCTCGACCGGCGTGCCCGGCGCGGTGGCGATGCTGGGCATGGCCCATCAGGAACTTGGGCATCTTCCCTGGGCGGCGCCGTGGCAACCGGCTATTCGCCTCGCCAGCGAAGGCTTCCCGGTGCCGCCGCGCTTGGCGCTGCTGCTGCGGCAAGCCCAAGGGATGGACCCGTTGGGTGAGGATGC
>CAIOHZ010000239.1 GCA_903858165.1 uncultured Pseudomonadota bacterium | reverse complement strand
TGGAGGCAAAAATGCGCGCTGGAGTTCCATCGCCGCTGCCTTTAGTGTCTCATTAGTATATTCGGCAGGCCGCAATGCCCGCACCTCCTTGGAGCCCCTTTATGGCCCGTACCTCGTTCCGCACCCTTCTCGCCGCTTCTTTGGCCACGGTCCTGCTCGGCAGTTTGCCCGGGCTTGCCCAGGCTCAGGCCGAGGCTAACTCCACCGCTAGCACCACCGTGCCCTTGGCGCCGGAGGCTCCAGCACGCTATACCGTCCAGGCGGGAGACACCCTCTGGGATATCAGCGCCCGTTTCCTGAAAACGCCTTGGGCTTGGCCGCAAATCTGGCGCGGCAACCCGCAGGTAAAGAACCCGGACCTCATCTACCCGGGCGACGTCCTCGTGCTTAGCTATGAAAACGGCCAGCCGCGAATAACGCTGGAGCGCGGCCAACCGGGGGCCGTGGTGCGCCTCTCGCCTCAAGTGCGCAGCGCCCCGCTTGGGGACGCCATTCCCGCCATCCCCTACGAAGTGGTCGCCGCGTTCATGTCCCGCCCGTCGGTGGTGTCCGCGGAAGACCTCAAGCAACGGCCCTACGTCCTGAGACTTAGAGACGACCGCCTCGTCGGCGCGGCTGGCGGTGAACTCTACGCCCGGCGCCTCGCCAAGGCGCCGCTCGGTGCCCGCTACAACCTGGTGCATGTGGGCGAACCCCTCAAGGACCCCGTCACCGGCGACCTCCTCGGCTATCAGGGTATGTTCACCGGCATCGGCCGAGTGGAAAAAACCGGAGACCCCGCCCGCCTGCTCATCACCGAATCCGCGCGCGAATCGCTGGAAGGCGACCTCCTCTTCGCGGAAAAACTCGATGTGCCGCTGGATTTCGTACCCCACGCGCCGAAACGCAAGGTGACGGGCCGCATCATCTCTGTGGTCGGCGGCGTCTCCGTCATCGGCCAGTACCAAGTCGTGGTCATCAACCTCGGCAAGGAGAACGGCATCGAGCCTGGGCACGTGCTAGCCGTCCAGCAGTCGGGCGTCAAAGTGTCCGACGGCGGGCCGAAGCAACCCTTCACGGCATGGACCGCCGCCTTCCGCGATGGCTTCGCCGACAAGGTGCGCC
This sequence comes from uncultured Pseudomonadota bacterium, assembly GCA_903858165.1. GTDB lineage: Bacteria > Pseudomonadota > Gammaproteobacteria > Steroidobacterales > Steroidobacteraceae > CAIOHZ01. The sequence continues at coordinate 10,221 of CAIOHZ010000239.1, read as the reverse complement.
TGCCCACCGAGCACGCCGGCCTGTTTCTGGTGTTCAAGGCCTACGGCCGCCTGAGCTACGGCCTCATCGTGCAGGCGGAAGCCCCGCTGCGCGTGGGCGACGCAGTGGGGAACCCGTGAACCTATGAACGCGAGCGTGTCCCGCGCCGCGGACCGCGTGCGCTGGGCACGCGCCGCCGCCTTCTTTCCCCAGCCAGTCACTAGCGCGCTACGCGCGGCTGGTGGTTTCGCGCCCCTCGCCGAAGCAAGCCCTGCCACCCTGCGTGCACTCGGCCTCGGCGACCGCTTCCTGAAAGCCTTGAGCGAGGCCGCCCGCTTCGAAGCCACCGATCTGCGCTGGCTAGAAGAGCGCGGGCACCATCTGGTGCCGCAAGAAGACCCTCGCTTCCCGCCGCTGTTGGCCGCACTACCCGACGCACCGTTCGCCTTGTGGGTCCGCGGTAACCCGGCCCTGCTGCAACAGGCGCAATTGGCCATCGTGGGTAGCCGCCGCGCCACGCCGGTGGGCCGGGAGGTCGCCGCCGAGTTTGCCGGAGCCGCCGTGGCTGCCGGCTGGGTGGTCACCTCGGGGTTGGCGGAAGGCGTAGATGCCGCCGCCCACCGAGGTGCGCTGGCGGCTCGGGGGCCCACGGTAGCTGTCTGCGGTACGGGGCCGGACCTCGTCTACCCTCCCCGCCATCAGGAGTTGGCCGCAGCCATCGCCGCCACCGGGGCCATCGTCACCGAATTCCCGCCAGGTATCCCCGCCCGTCCGGCGCACTTCCCCTATCGCAACCGCCTGCTGGCAGGCCTCGCCATCGGTACGGTGGTGGTGGAAGCGGCGCTGCGTTCGGGCAGTCTGGTTACTGCGCGGTTGGCTGCGGAACAGGGCCGCGAGGTGTACGCCGTGCCCGGTTCCATCCGCAACCCCGCCGCCCAGGGTTGCAACGCGCTCCTAAAGGACGGCGCCCGGCTCGCTGACAACGCGCCGGACCTGTTGAATGAATTGGCTTTTTCGCCTTTGTTCGACGCCGACCTGGCCGCCCGCCCCGTACCGCCGCCAATCACGGAAGCCACCGCCGCGGTCTGCCGTGAAGCGACCCCCCGGTTGGACAGGGACGACGAAATACTGTTAGATGCGCTCGGCTTCGAGCCGCAGGACTTCGACACTTTGGTGGCGAGAACCGGGTTCAGGCCGGCAGCATTAGCGGGTCATCTCCTTCAGTTGGAGCTGGCTGGCCTGCTGGAACTCCGCGCTGGCGGCCAGTACGCCCGGCTCGGCACTCCTGGTCGCGCCGTTCCCCCAGCGCCTTCATCCCGCCCCACCAACCCACCTCATTAAATGAACGACAGCGTCCTCGACATTCTCATCTTCCTGTTCGACAACTTCATGGACGTGGAAGATACGCCGCCGCCCGAGCGGGCTGTCCTGCGCGTGGCCCTCGAAGAGGCCGGGTTTGCTGCGCCCGCCATAGAACGGGCACTGGTGTGGCTGGAGGGCCTCACCGGCGATGAGGGCGAAGGCATGCCGGACGTGGCAGCCGCCGCGAAGGAAGCCATCCGCGTGTTCAGCGGACAGGAGCAAGCGCGCTTGGACACCGACGTCCGCGGCTACATCCTGCATCTTGAACAAGAAGGCATCCTGTCCACGCGGCAGCGGGAACATGTTATCGACCGTCTGCTGGCGCTGGACGCCGAGGATATCGACATCGAACAGGTGAAGTGGGTGGTGTTGATGGTGCTGTTCAGCCAGCCCGGCGAAGAAGAAGCGTACGCCCGCATGGAAGTCCTAGTATTCGACCAGCGGCCAGACGCGGTGCATTGAATCAACCCGAAGCGGCCCGCTAAGGCCGCTTCTGTGCCGGCGCCAGGAAGTGCGCCAGCCAGCGAGCCGCGGCCTGCCGCGGCTTCGTCGTCATAAGGGATTATCGGAAATACATGAGCCAGAACCTAGTCATCGTCGAATCGCCCGCCAAGGCCAAGACCATCAAGAAGTACCTGGGAACAGGCTTCGAGGTCCTCGCCAGCTACGGCCACATCCGCGACCTCGTGCCCAAGGAAGGCGCCGTCGACACCGCGCACGGCTTCGCGATGAAATACGACATCATTCGCGAGAAAAACAAGGAAAAGCACGTCGAGGCCATCCTGAAGGCCGCGAAGAAAGCCACCACCATCTATCTCGCGACCGACCCGGACCGCGAGGGTGAGGCCATTTCCTGGCACATCAATGAGGTCCTCAAGGAAAACGGCCTTATCGACGGCAAGCGTGTCCTGCACCGCGCAGTGTTCTACGAAATCACCAAGCGCGAAGTGCAGCAAGCCATCGCCAACCCGCGTGCCGTACTGGCGCCACTGGTAGATGCGCAGCAGGCGCGCCGCGCCATGGACTACCTCGTCGGCTTCAACCTCTCCCCGTTGCTGTGGAAGAAGGTCATGCCCGGGCTATCCGCCGGCCGCGTGCAGAGCGTGGCACTGCGCCTCATCTGCGACCGCGAGGCGGAGATCAACGCCCACCGTAAGCAGGAATACTGGACCGTCGAAGTCGACGCGCTGCAGGCAGGCCAGCCGTTCAAGGCGCGCCTCGCCGAATACCGCGGCGCCAGAGTGGAAGCCAACACAGAGAAGGAAGTCTTCTCCTTCACCAACGAAACGCAGGCTCGCGAAGTAGAAGCGTCGCTCGCGGCGGCCGCTGCCGGCTCGTTGCGTGTCACTAGCGTGGAAAAGAAGCCGCGCAGCCGCAACCCGCAGCCACCTTTCCGTACTTCCACCCTGCAACAAGCAGCGGCGAACCGCCTAGGTTTCTCCGCGCGTAAGACCATGCAGATGGCGCAGAAGCTTTACGAAGGTCAGGATTTCGGCGAAGGCCCGGTTGGTCTCATCACTTACATGCGTACCGACAGCGTGTCGCTGGCGGACGAAGCCATCGCCGCCATCCGCGGCACCATCGACAACCTCTACGGTGCGGAAGGCCTCTCCGACACGCCACGCCAGTTCAAGACCAAGCAGGCGAATGCGCAGGAAGCGCACGAAGGCATTCGTCCAACGAATGCCGCCATTACGCCTGAGAAGCTGAAGGGTGCCATCGACCACGATATGTGGCGCCTGTACGACCTCATCTGGAAGCGCACCGTGGCTTCGCAAATGGCGCCGGCCTTGTTCGAGCAGATGTCGGTCGAACTCGTCCCCGCGAAGGACCCCACGCTGGCCCGCTTGCGCGCCAGCGGTAGCACGCTGCTGAAGCCGGGTTTCCTGCGCGTTTACGAAGATGACCGCAACGATGACGCGGAAGAAGCGGGCAGCCGCCTGCCCCTGCTGACGGTAGGCGATGTACCTGCGCTCGAGGCCATCCGCCCCGAACAGCATTTCACGCAGCCACCGCCGCGCTATACCGAAGCTTCGCTCGTGAAGGCGCTGGAAGAAAACGGCATCGGTCGTCCGTCTACCTACGCGTCCATCATCGACACGTTGGTGAACCGCAAGTACACCGAACTGGAAAGCCGTCGCTTTACGCCCACCGATACCGGCAAGATTGTCTGCAACTTCCTGGTGCAGTTCTTCCCGAAGTACGTCGACTACGCCTTCACCCGCAACCTCGAAGACGAGCTCGACGGCATTAGCCGCGGCGAGCGCGACTGGGTGGTGGTGATGCAGCACTTCTGGGACCCGTTCGTGGCCCAGGTGCGCGATGTAGAAGCGAACGTGTCGCGCGAGCAAGTCGCCATGTCGCGCCCGCTCGGCACGGACCCTGTCAGCGGTAAGCCAGTGAGCGTACGCATGGGCCAGTACGGTCCGTTCGCGCAGATAGGCACTAAGGACGACGAAGAGAAGCCGAAGTTCGCCAGCCTGCGCCCCGGCCAGAAGATGGACAGCGTGTCGCTCACCGAAGCGCTGGACCTGTTCCAATTGCCGAAAAAGTTGGGCCCTTACCCAGACACCGGCGAAGAGATGACCGTGGCCATCGGCCGCTTCGGGCCGTACATCAAGTACGGCGCGAACTATGTCTCACTGAAGACCGACGACCCGTACACCGTGTCCGCAGAACGCGCCGTGGGAGTGGTGCGCGAGAAGCTCGCCGCCGACGCTGCGCGCCGCATTCTCAGTTGGCCGGACGCTGGCATTGAAGTGCTGAACGGGCGCTTCGGGCCTTACGTGACTGACGGCGAGCGCAACGGCAAGATTCCGAAAGACCGCGAACCGCACAAGCTGACGCTGGAAGAATGCCAGGCCATTCTGGCTGCTGCGCCGCCGAAGGGCACTGGCCGCTTTGGTCGCTTCGCCAAGAAGAAGGGCGCTGCGGTCGCTGAACCGGCCGCGAAAAAGAAAACCGCGGCCCGCAAGACCGCGGCGAAGAAGAAAGCCCCCGCCAAGAAGAAGGCAGCCAAGTAAGCGCACCCATGGATACGTCCAACACTGGCACCTCCGCTCCGGACAAGGCCGCCGTGCGCGCCTATCTCACCGGTCTGCAGCAGCGCATTACCAGCGCCGTAGAGCAAGCGGACGGTGCCGCCACCTTCCAGCATGACCGTTGGGAGCGCGCTGAAGGCGGTGGTGGCGAAAGCCGCGTCCTGCGTAATGGCGCGCTTTTGGAGCAAGGTGGCGTCGGGTTTTCGCATGTGCTGGGCGAGCGCCTGCCGCCTTCCGCGACTGCAGGCCGCACCGACCTGAGCGACGCGAAGTGGGAAGCGATGGGCGTGTCGCTGGTGTTCCACCCGCAGAACCCTTATGTGCCCACCACGCACATGAACGTGCGCTTTTTCATTGCCGAGCCCCCCGGCAAGCCGCCCGTGTGGTGGTTCGGCGGCGGCTTCGACCTCACGCCGTACTACGCCTTCGACGAAGACGTGCTGCACTGGCACCGCGTCGCTCGCGAACTTGCTGCGCCGTTTGGCGCGAATGTTTACCGCGAACACAAAGAATGGTGCGACCGCTACTTCTGGCTGAAGCACCGTAACGAAACCCGTGGCGTGGGCGGCTTGTTCTTCGACGACCTGCACACCGGCGGCTTCGACCACTGCTTCGCCTACCAGCGCGCAGTAGGTGATGGCTTCCTCGAGGCGTGGCTGCCTCTGGCACTGCGGCGGCAACACACTCCTTTTGGCGAACGCGAACGACAGTTCCAGTTGTACCGCCGCGGGCGTTACGTGGAGTTCAACCTGGTGCTCGACCGCGGCACGCACTTCGGCCTGCAAAGCGGCGGCCGCACTGAAAGCATTCTGATGTCCTTGCCGCCGTTGGTGCGCTGGGAATACGGCTACCAGCCCGCGCCCGGCTCCGCCGAGGCCCGCCTGCAAGACTACCTCCGCCCGCGCGACTGGTTCGCCGAACTGGAAACCAGCGCCTCATGAATTACCGCCATTCGTTCCACGCCGGTAACCACGCCGATGTCCTAAAGCACATTGCCTTGGTGCAGTTGCTGCTGGCTTTTCAGCGCAAGGACAAAGGGTTTTTGTTCGTAGACACCCACGCTGGTCGCGGCGGCTATTCCTTCGAGGCCAGCAACCCGGGTGGCGAATGGCGTGAGGGTATCGCTTTGGTGATGGCCGCGGCCGCCAAAGACCCTGCGGGCACGCCTGAACCCGTGAAGGTGTTTCTGGAACGCGTACGTGCGTTCAGCCAGACGGTGGGCGCGTTTGCAGAAGCGGACGGTGATGCACCGTCGGGTAGCGGCACCGATGCGGTTTCGGCAGGTACGGCCGAGACTATGTACGGCTACCCCGGTTCGCCCTGCCTTGCCAGCGCTTTGCTCCGCCAGCAGGACCGCGCCGTGTTCTGTGAACTGCAGCGCGTGGAGGCCAAGGCCTTGAGTAACGAACTGGCCGGTTGGCAGCGCGCACAGGTGCGTGAGACCGACGGCTACGCCGCTGTGAAGGGCCTCGTACCACCGCCGGAGCGCCGCGCGCTCGTCCTGATCGACCCTCCTTACGAAGCACAGGCGACCGAGTTCGACGCCGTGCGCACGACAGTGCTTGATGCACTCGGCCGCTTCCCATCGTGCACGCTGGCGGTGTGGTACCCGGTGAAAGAAGGCGCGGTGGCGCAACGTTTTCTCGACGCTATGCGCGCCAGCGGCGTGCGTCGCCAATGGGTCACGGAACTGTGTATCCATCAGGATGACTCGCATGTAGGCTTGAACGGCAGCGGGCTGTGGGTGGTGAACCCGCCTTGGCAGTTCGGCGAAGCACTCGACACCACGCTGCCGTGGCTGCACCGCGCGCTATCGCCCGCCGGGCGCGGCCGCTGGCGCAACACCGAATGGGTAGGCGAATGATTTCCGGCCGTAACTGCAAGGCAGGTACTCCATGAGCAACTGGCAATTTCCGGGTGGCGCTTTTCCGCGCTTGCGTCCGCGCCGCCTGCGCCACGACGACTTCTCCCGTCGCCTGGTGCGCGAAACGCGCTTGTCCGCGGACGACTTGCTGTGGCCGGTGTTCGTGCTGGATGGTGTGAACCGCCGCGAGGCCATCAAGACCCTGCCCGGCGTGGAACGCCTCAGCATCGACCTGCTCCTGCCGCAGGCTGAAGCAGCTTATCGGCTTGGCATTCCGGCTATCGCCTTGTTCCCCGTCACTGCTCCAGAAGCCAAGTCGCTAGACGGCGCTGCGGCGTGGGACCCGGAAGGCCTCGTGCAACGCACGGTACGTGCGCTCAAGGCAGCGCTACCCGGTCTCGGCATCATCACCGACGTGGCCTTGGACCCCTACACCACTCACGGCCAGGACGGCATCATCGACGCGGCAGGCTACGTACTCAACGACACGACTGTCGACGCCCTGGTGAAGCAAGCGCTAAGCCACGCGGACGCAGGCGCGGATATCGTGGCGCCCTCCGACATGATGGATGGCCGTATCGGCGCCCTGCGCGACGCACTGGAAGCTGCTGGTCATGTGAACACACGCATCCTTGCGTACTCGGCCAAGTACGCCTCCGCCTTTTACGGGCCGTTCCGCGACGCGGTCGGCAGCGCGGCGAACCTTGGCAAAGCGGACAAGTTCACTTACCAAATGGACCCGGGTAACGGCGATGAAGCCCTGCGTGAAGTAGCGCTGGACCTCGCTGAAGGCGCGGACATGGTGATGGTGAAGCCCGGCATGCCCTACCTCGATGTGGTGCGCCGTGTGAAAGACACCTTCGGCGCGCCTACCTTCGCGTATCAAGTAAGCGGCGAATACGCCATGCTCATGGCAGCCGTGCAAGGCGGTATGCTCGACGAACGCAAAGGCGTGCTCGAGTCGCTGGTCTGCTTCAAGCGGGCCGGGGCCGATGGCATCCTCACCTACTTCGCGCCCAAAGTGGCGCGTTGGCTGAAGGAAGACGCAAGCCAATGACCACCACCGGCGACAACACCGACCACTATGTGCTCTTCGGTCACCCTGTGTCGCAGAGCAAGTCCCCGTTCATTCATGGCTTGTTCGCGCAGCAACTGGGGCAAGACATGTCTTACCGGCTGGTGGATGTGCCGCCGGAGGAATTCGTGGCTACTGCACGCCGCTTTTTCGCCGAAGGTGGTGCCGGTGCCAACGTCACCGTGCCGCACAAGCAGGCAGCGTTTGAAGTGGCGGATTTGCTAAGCCCTGAGGCCAAGCGTGCTGGAGCTGTGAACACCTTGGTGGTGCGCGACGATGGCAGCTTGCTTGGCGCCAACACCGATGGCGTGGGCTTGCTTCAGGACCTGGAGAAAAACTTAGGGTTGGCGCTGGCGAGCATGCGCGTACTGGTGCTGGGCGCTGGCGGCGCTACGCGCGGCATTCTGGAACCCTTGCTGCAAGCGCACCCCGCGAAGCTGCTCATCGCGAACCGCACCATCGACCGTGCTACCGAATTGGCGGCTGCATTCGCGGACCTCGGGCCCGTGGAAGGTGGCGGCTATGCCGACCTTGGCGAGCAAGCGCCGTTCGACATCATTCTCAATGCCACCTCGGCGAGTCTTGCCGGTGAAGTGCCGCCCGTTCCGGTGCGCTTGTTCACGGCCAACACCGTCGCCTACGACCTAGCCTACGCGCGTGGCGACACCCCATTCACGCAATGGGCGCGCAAGCGCGGGTTGAAGCAAGTGCACAAGGGCTACGGCATGCTGGTGGAGCAGGCTGCTGCCGCATTTGCGTTATGGCGCGGGGTGCGCCCCGACACCGCGCCCGTGCTGGAAGCGCTGCGCTCGCTGTAAGCGCGCCGCCTCCTACATCGCCAGATATTCGTCCTTGATGCGTACGTAGTGTTCGGCGCCATAGCGCAGGCGCGCGGCTTGTTCGGGGGACAGCGCGCGCACCTGCCGCGCGGGGTTGCCGGCCCATAGCGTGCGCGTGGGTAGCACCTTGCCCGGCGGCACCAGCGCGCCAGCGGCCACGATCACTTCGTCTTCCACTACCACGCCATCGAGCAGCACGGCGCCCATGCCAATGAGGCAAGCGTTGCCCACGGTGCAAGCGTGCAGCACGGCCTTGTGGCCGATGGTGACATCATCCCCAATCTGCAAACCGAGCCCGCCGGGCGTGTAGGGGCCGTCGTGCGTGACATGCAGCACTACGCCGTCTTGCACGCTGGTGCGCGCACCAATGCGTATAGACGCGACATCACCGCGCACCACAGCGCAGGGCCACACGGAGCTGTCATCGCCGATGACCACCTGACCGATGACCACGGCCGCGCTGTCAATGTACACACGCTCACCCAAAGTCGGCATGACGCCGCGCCAGGAACGCAGATTCATTCGCGGGCCCTCCTCAACGCATTGTCACGAATTCTTCGGCCGCCGTCGGGTGGATGGCCACCGTGTCGTCGAAATCTTTTTTCGTCGCACCCATCTTCATAGCTACGGCGAAACCTTGGGTCATTTCGTCTGCACCCTGACCAATGACATGCAAGCCCACCACGCGCTCTTCGGTGCCAACGCAGATGAGCTTCATGATCGCCTTCGGCTTGCGAGTCCCCAAGGCGTAGTACATGGGCACAAACGAGGAGCGGTATACCTTCACCGCCTCCCCATGCTGCGCCCTCGCTTCTTCTTCAGTGAGCCCCACGGTGCCGATAGGCGGATGGGAGAAGACCACGGTGGCAATGCCGCTGTAGTCGAGCTTGCGGCCCGCCATGCCCCCGAACTCGCGGTCAGCGAGGCGACGGCCGGCGGCGATAGCTACAGGCGTTAGCGCCGCGCGGCCAGTGACATCGCCGATGGCCCAGATACCGGGCACGTTGGTCGCCTGCCACTCATCCACGGGAATAAAGCCATTCGTATCCTGCTGCACGCCGGCGGCGGCAAGGTTCAAACCATCCACGGCGGGCGCCCGGCCAATGGCCCACAACACGCTGTCGAAGCCTTCGAACCGCCGACCATCCGCGGCCACCAGCGTCTTCGCGCCCTCCGACGTGCCTGCCAACGCCGCGGGCACCGCGTGCGTCACGACGTTCAGCCCATCGGCCTGCATTTGGGTCATGAGCGCTTCGGCGATGGTGTTATCGAAGTAGCGCAGCACTCGGTCGTGGCGCACGAACAGATGCACCTCGGCGCCCAGCGCTGCAAGGACGCCGGCAAGTTCCACGGCGATATAGCCGCTGCCGATGATGGCCACCTTGTTCGGGCGACTTTCCAGCGTGAAAAAGTCGTCGGAAACCAGCCCTAGCTCAGCGCCCGGAATGGCTGGGCGCAAAGGGTAGCCGCCGGTGGCGATGACGACTTGCGCCGCCGTGACACGCCGACCGTCAATGTCCAAGGTATGCGCATCGACGAAGCGGCCACGGCCTTGCAGCCAGGCAATGCCTTTGCGCTCGAGATTGCCAGCGTAGATACCGTTCAGGCGCTGCACATAAGCATCGCGTCCCGCTTTCAGCTTGGCCCAGTCGTGCCCCGTACTTTCCACGGCGAAGCCATGGTCTTGTGCTTCATGGATACCATGGGCCAACTGGGCGGCGTTCCACATCACTTTCTTCGGCACGCAGCCCACGTTCACGCACGTGCCGCCGAGCCGGCCGCTTTCAATGACTGCCGCTTTTGCACCGTACTCGTGGGCGCGCTGCGCCGTTGCCAAGCCGCCACTGCCACCGCCAATGCACACCAAGTCGAAATCGTAAGCCACTGCCAAACCCCGTGACGCCGCTCTCATCGCGGCTTGGGCACGATGATATACAGTCGAAGGTAATCTTGGAGGTTCCATGTTCGCCAACTTGCTGCTTCTCGCCGTGCTCGCCGCCCTCGCCTTGTATGTGGCAGGTATCTACAACGGCTTGGTGCGCTTGCGCGAAGGCGTACGCG
>CAIOHZ010000238.1 GCA_903858165.1 uncultured Pseudomonadota bacterium | reverse complement strand
GGTGTTCGGCCAGATGAACGAGCCGCCCGGAAACCGCCTGCGTGTGGCGCTGTCGGGCCTCACCATGGCCGAGAAGTTCCGCGACGAAGGCAAGGACATCCTGTTCTTCGTCGACAACAGTTACCGTTACACCCTGGCCGGTACCGAAGTATCGGCGCTGCTCGGCCGGATGCCTTCTGCCGTGGGTTACCAGCCGACGCTGGCCGAAGAGATGGGCAAGCTGCAAGAGCGCATCACCTCTACCAAGGTGGGCTCGATCACCTCGATCCAGGCCGTGTACGTGCCGGCGGATGACTTGACCGACCCTTCGCCTGCCACCACCTTTGCCCACCTTGATGCCACCGTGGTGTTGTCGCGTGACATCGCTTCGCTCGGTATCTACCCCGCCGTGGACCCGCTCGACTCGACCAGCCGTCAGGTGGATCCGAACACCATCGGCGAAGAGCACTACAACGTCACGCGCGGCGTGCAAGCCACCCTGCAGCGCTACAAGGAACTGCGCGACATCATCGCCATTCTGGGCATGGACGAGCTTTCGCCGGAAGACAAGCTGGCCGTGTCACGCGCGCGCAAGATCCAGCGCTTCCTCTCGCAGCCGTTCCACGTGGCCGAGGTGTTCACCGGCTCGCCGGGCAAATATGTGCCGCTGGCCGAAACGATTCGCGGCTTCAAGATGATCGTTGACGGCGAATGCGATGCACTGCCCGAGCAGGCCTTCTACATGGTTGGCACCATCGATGAAGCCATCGAAAAAGCCAAGACGCTGAACTGATCCGCACACCAGCATTGAAGGCGGGAATCCCACCATGTCCACCATCCACGTAGACGTCGTCAGCGCCGAGCAGTCGATCTTCTCGGGCGAGGCGAAGTTTGTTGCCCTGCCCGGCGAAGCCGGCGAACTCGGCATCTATCCGAAGCACACGCCGCTGATCACTCGCATCAAACCGGGGGCGGTGCGCATCCTGCGTGCCGACAACGACGAGGAAGAGTTCGTCTTCGTGGCCGGCGGCATCCTGGAGATTCAGCCGGATGTGGTGACGGTGCTGGCCGATACCGCCATTCGCGGGCACGACCTGGACGAAGCCAAGGCCAACGAAGCGCTCAAGATGGCTGAAGAAGCACGTGCCAACGCGAAGAGTGACATCGACTTCGCCAAGGCCACCTCCGAGTTTGCCATCATGGCGGCGCAGATCGCTGCGATTCGCAAGCTGCGCGGCAAGTAGTCAGCGACGCAGCGCACCAAACGAAACGGCCCGCAAGGGCCGTTTCGTTTTTGCTTTAGCACCTCCTCCGGAGGTGCTCGGGCCGGCCCCGGCTTACGCTTCCAGCAATAGCGCCGCGCCCTTCTCGGCGATCATGAAGGTGGCTGCATTGGTATTCGCGGAGATGACCTTTGGCATCACCGATGCGTCGATCACGCGCAGCCCCGTCACACCATTGACGCGTAATTGAGGGTCCACCACGGCGCCGGCGTCACTGCCCATGCGGCAGGTGCTGGTTGGGTGGAACACCGTGCCGCCCTTGTTACGCGCGAATTCCCACAAGCCCGCGCGATCATGCCGCTCCGGCCCTGGCAGGGTCTCGATATCCCACAAGTCGCGGAACGCCGGCTGACGATAGATGTCGCGCAACATCTCAAGGCCCGAGACGATGACTTCACGGTCGTGCGGCTCGGAAAAATAGCGCGGCTCAATGCGTGCCTGCGCGAATGGATCAGCCGACTGGATCGCCAGCCGCCCGCGCGATTCCGGCCGGCATTGGCAGGCCGAGGCGCTGAACCCGGAGTAGGTGTGCAGCGGCTCGCCCGGTTTATCCACCGACAGCGGCATCACGTTGAACTGGATGTCAGCCCGCTCATCGCGGGCCTGCGGCGTGCGCGCAAACCCGCCCACCTGTCCTGCACCAACGGTAAGCGGCCCGCGGTTCTGCAGCAGCCACTGCAGACCCATCTTGGCGAGTTCGATTGGGTTGCGCACTTGATCGTTCAAGGACATCTTCTTCTTCAGGCGCAGAATCACGCGGGCCTGGTAATGGTCCTGCAGGTTCTCACCCACCTCTGGCGCATCTGCGATCACGGGAATGCCGTGCCGCTTCAGAAGGTCTGCAGGCCCAATGCCGGAAAGTTGCAGCACCTGGGGTGATTGCAAGGCTCCGGCAGAAAGCACGACTTCGCGCTCCG
>CAIOHZ010000237.1 GCA_903858165.1 uncultured Pseudomonadota bacterium | reverse complement strand
TCGTAGTGCCCGGCCTGACGCTCCCACGAGAAGTCTTGCGCCATGGCGTTCTGCTGCGCGCGGCGGAAGTGGTCTTGCTCGCCGTACAGCCAGAGGAACTGCTCCAACGCCCAACGTAGGCCCTGGCCGTCTGCGTGGTCGAACACCACGCCCGTGCCTTGGCCTGTGGCCGCTGCATAGTGCTGCACGGAATCTGCTAGGCCGCCCGTGCGCCGCACGATGGGCAGCGTGCCGTAGCGCAAGCTGTATAGCTGGTTCAGACCGCAAGGCTCATAGCGCGAAGGCATGATGAAGCCGTCGGACGCCGCTTCAATCCAATGCGCCAGCTCTTCGCTGTGCCCGCGGTGGAACACCACCTTTTGCGGAAAGCGCTCCTGCAAGTGCCCAAAGAAATGCTCCAAAGCCCCATCGCCGCTGCCCGTGGCCACCAAGCGCAAGTCGCGCTTTTCCAAAAGCTGCGGCAGGCTTTCGTAGAGCAGGTCGAGGCCCTTCTGCCACGTGAGCCGGCTCACCACACCGAGCAAGGGCGCGGTGGTGGTGGGCGTCAGCCGCAGGCGGTGCAGCAGCGTGGCCTTGGTCGCCGCTTTGCCATGGAGATCTTCGGGCGTGAAGCGTTCTGTGACATACGGGTCGTTGCGCGGGTCCCATTCGGCATAGTCCACGCCGTTCAAAATGCCCACTAGCGAATCGCCGCGGTTGCGCAGGAACGAGTCGAGCCCAAAGCCATGTTCGGGCGTGCAGATTTCCTGCGCATATGTGGGGCTGACGGTGGTGAGGCTGTCGGCATGCAGCAGCCCGTGCAGCAGTGCGTTGATGCGCCCGGCATGCAGGTCGCCTTGGTACAGTTGGCTGACGCCATCACCCAGTCCGAGGTCTGCGGTATGGCTCGCGCTGAACGCGCCTTGGTAGCCGAGGTTGTGAATGGTGAAGACGGTGCGCGTCTTCGCGAACAGTTGGTCCCACGCGTAAGTGGTTTTTAGCAGCAGTGGCGCGAAGGCTGTATGCCAGTCGTGGCAGTGCACGATGTCGGGTGCGAAGCCCATGCGCTGGCAAGCGTCCAGGGCGGCGCGAGTGAGCAGCAGGAAGCGGCGGTGTTCGTCATCGGCATTGCCGTAAAGGCCTGGCCGGTGGAATAGCTCTGGGCAGTGCACGAGGTACACCTTGAAGGCCGTTCCCGGTACGCGCGCGTGGTGCAGCGAATAGCGATAGGTATGCGGCCCCAATTGCATTGCCACATCGCGGGCGAAGTCCACTTCCCAGCGGTCGAGGCGCAGCGCTTCGAGGCTGCTATAGGCCGGGAGGAAGACGCGCACGTCATGCCCGCGGCTATCCAGCGCGCGGGTAAGGGCCGAAACCACATCTGCCAGACCACCGGTTTTGCAGAGGGGAGCGAATTCGGAGGCAATGTTGACGATGCGCATCCGCAGGATTGTACCAATGCCGCATTGACAGGCGTGGTGTGCTTCGCCACGCTTCGCTCGCCATGAACGCCACGACCCCGCCGCCACCCTCCGCCCGCCTTGCTGCCGCACTCGAAGCGGCCGAAGCCGCTGCTCGCGTCATTCGCGCGCTGTACCAGCAGAACGTGGCGGTGCAGGTGAAGGCGGACAAATCGCCGGTGACCGAAGCCGACGTGCAGAGCGAAAAGGTCATTCGCGCCGTGTTGGCTGCGCGCTTCCCTGAAGACGGCTTCTTCGGCGAAGAAACCGGCAGCGAACGCCGCGACGCGGAATACCTGTGGCTGGTGGACCCCATCGATGGCACCAAGGCCTTCGTGCGCGAATACCCCATGTTCAGCACGCAAATCGGGCTGATGCATCGCGGGCGGCTGGTGCTGGGCGTTTCCAGTGCGCCGGTCTACGGCGAACTGGCCTGGGCGGAGCGCGGGCAGGGTGCTTGGCTGAATGGCCAGCGGCTGCACGTGAGCAACCTCGCCACACTCGAAGACGCAGCGCTGTCTGCCGGCAACCTCAAGACGCTGGCGCGTAGCCCGCAGTGGGGCGCTTATGGCGCGCTGGTAGCGCAGCTAAGCCGTATTCGCGGCTACGGCGATTTTCTCCACTACCACCTGCTGGCCGCCGGCAAGGTGGACGCGGTGGTGGAAAGCGATGTGAACATCCTCGACATCGCGGCGCTGGTCACCATCGTCGAAGAGGCCGGTGGGCGCTTTACGGACCTGAGCGGTGGTGAAGTGGGGCTGGACACCACCACCGTGCTGGCCACCAATGGCGTGCTGCACACCACCGTGCGCGAGGCGATTGGCTTCGGGTGAGTCGGCCGCAAGCTGCCTCCCACAATGCAAATGGCACCTGTAGGAGCGAGCTTGCTCGCGACTCTTCGCTAGTCTTCGACGAACACCAGATGCCCATCGACTTGGTGGGCGCGTAGTGGCACGCCGTAGAGTTCGCTGAGGCGCCCGGCCTCCAGTACTTCCGCGGCGGGGCCGAAGTCCCAGCGGCCATCGCCATAAAGCAGCAGCACCACATCGGCATGGCGCGCCGCCACGGCCGCGTCGTGTAGCGTGGCAATGACGCTGCCGCCTTGCGCCACGCGCGCGCGCAGCAATTGGAGCAGTTGCCGTTGATGGCGTGGGTCGAGGTGGTTTAAGGGTTCGTCCAGCAGCAGCACGCGCGGGTCTTGCGCGAGCACCGTGGCCAATTGCGCGCGGCGGCGCTCGCCACCGGAAAGCGTATGAATTTCGCGCTCTTCCAGCCCGCTCAAATCGCAGGCGACCAGCGCCGCGCGCGCGGCGGCTTCATCCGCTTCGCCTTCCCAGGACCAGAAGCCGATATGCGGGTGGCGGCCGGCCAGCGCGCATTCCAGCACGGTGGCGGGGAAGGCTTCTTCTTCCACCTGCGCCAGCAGCCCGAGGTTGCGCGCGCGTTCGCGTGGCTGCCAAGCGCCGAGCGCACGGCCATCCATGCGCACTTCGCCACTCGCCGCAGGGCGCAGGCCGGCTAGCGTGTGGAGCGTCAGTGTCTTGCCGGCGCCGTTGCAGCCCAGCACCGCCATGAACTGGCCCGGTTGCACCACGCAATTGAGCTGCGCCACTAGGGCGCTGTCCGGGCTGCCGGGCCGCGCGACGGTGAGTTGGTGGGCGCTGAGCATGGGTAAACGGGACGCCGTGCTAATTCAGGGCTGCAGGCGCGTCGCCCGCCACGGGCCGCCTACGAAGCTGGAAATACCTGCAGAATCATTGGCTTGCAAAGTTCTCTGCCAGCGGACTCGGTCGTGCAGGCGGAAGGCCGCTTCGACCCACAGCTCGGCGTCTTCCACCCACAGGCGATAGCCGCCCCAGTGGTCCGGCCGTGGCACGGCGTAGTCGTGCGTGCCGCCGGTGCCGCCCAGTTCCGCCACCGGCGCCCCGAAACGCCGCGCCTGCGCTTCCAGTTCCTGCTTCAGGTCCGCGCGCTGCGCCACGGGCTGGCTCTGCTGGCTGGCCCAAGCGCCTACGCGGCTTTGCCACGGGCGGCTGGCGAAATAGGCATCGCTCTCGGCCTCGGGCACGCGCGTTACGGGGCCTTCGAGGCGTACCTGACGGTGCAGCGTGTCCCAGTGAAACAGTACGGCGGCGTGTTCCGTGGCGGCCAGTTCCTGCCCTTTGCGCGAGGTGTAGTTGGTGTAGAAGGTGATGCAGCCTGTGTCCACTTCCAGCCCACGGCACAGCACGATGCGCGCCGCCGGGCGCCCATCGGCAGCCACGGTCGCCAGCGTCATGGCGTTCGGGTTGGGTTGCACCTTCAGGCTTGTGGCTTCGTCGAGCCAAGCGCGCGCCAGCGCCATGGGGCTTTCCGGGAGCGGGTCGGGCAGGGCGGCAGTAGAGAGTAGGTCCATGCGGTAATGTTAACCCGCTATTGCCCGCGCGATAGCTCGCACTATCTGCCGCACTAGTGCGCCACTAATGCCCCACTATTGCCAAGGGGCGGCCGGGCAACGCTAAATACGCGTACGCCGGCCAACGACCGGCGCGGAGACAAACGGTTGGCACAAGACGAACAGCACCCGGCGACGGGTACTCCAGGGGGCTTGGCGGCCATCCGTGAACGGCTTTCCGCGCTGGACCGGCAATTGCTGGAGATAGCGGCGGAACGGCAGCGCCTGTCCGGCGAGGTGGCCCGCATCAAGCGCGCTACTGGCTACCCCACGCGGGACTACGCGCGCGAGCGCGACGTGCTGTTGCGCGCGGCCGACCAAGGCGCGGGGCTGGGTTTGCCGCCCGGGCTGGCCGATGGCCTCATGCGGCTGCTCATTCGTGCTTCGCTTACTACGCAAGAGCAAGCGCAGTTGGCTGCGCAGTCCACCGGCACCGGCAAGCGGGCGCTCGTTATTGGCGGGCACGGCAAGCTCGGCGCGTGGTTCGCCGAGTTCCTCGCCTCGCAAGGCTATGCCGTTACGGTGGCGGACCCGAGCCATGCGCCGCGCCACACCGCCCATGCTCATCAATTCGCCCATCAATTCGCACGCGTGGACCACTGGGAAGAGGCTTGCGCGCCGGGCATGGGGCCAGACCACGACCTCGTCGTCGTCGCCACGCCGCTGTCCATCACCGCGGAAGTGCTGCAGGCGCTAGCGCTGCGCCCGCCCACAGGGCTGGTGTTTGACTTGGGTTCCT
>CAIOHZ010000236.1 GCA_903858165.1 uncultured Pseudomonadota bacterium | reverse complement strand
AGCGTGTTCAGCGTACGCGCGCCCTGCACGCGCCAAGCGGTACGCAGTTGGAGGTGGTCTTGCAGGTTGGCACCGACGCCCGGCAAGGCGTGTTCCACCGGCAGACCGGCAGTACGCAGAAGGTTTGGGTCGCCGACGCCCGAAAGCTGCAGCAAGTGGGGCGAGGCGATCGCGCCGGCCGCGAGAAGAACTTCCCGGCGGGCGTCAACGTCGATGACCGTTCTCTGACTGCCACGCACCAGACTGACGCCGCTACAGCGTAGTTGTCCGTCGTGGTTGCGCAACCAGTTGAGGCGGGTGGCTTGGGCTTGCGTCCACACAGTGAGGTTGCGACGCTGTAGGGCAGGCTTCAGGAAGGCCTTGGTGGTGTTCCAGCGCCAGCCTTGTTTTTGGTTCACCTCGAAGTAACCGACGCCTTCGTTGGTGCCGCGGTTGAAATCTTCTGTGGCCGGAATGCCGGCTTCCTGCGCTGCCATCGCAACAGCATCGAGCAATTCCCAGTGCAGACGTTGTTTCTCCACACGCCACTCGCCGTTCTTACCATGCCAAGGGCTGGCGCCAGGCGCAGCATCGAGCGAATGGTGGCTTTCATGCCGGACGAAATCGGGTAGGCAGTTTTCCCAAGACCATTCGCTGTCGCCGGTCACTTCAGCCCAATGGTTGTAGTCGCGCGCCTGCCCCCGCATGTAGATCATGCCGTTGATGCTGGAACAGCCGCCCAGTGTTTTGCCACGTGGGTAAATCAGGCTGCGGCCATTCAGGCCGGGCTCGGGTGCGGTGCGCAGGCACCAGTCGGTGCGTGGATTGTTGATACAGTAAAGGTAACCGACCGGGATATGAATCCACGGGTAGGCGTTGCCACCACCGGCCTCGAGCAATAACACGCTGTGCTTGCCGCAGGCGCTGAGCCGATTGGCGAGCAGGGTGCCTGCGGTGCCTCCGCCGACGACGACGTAGTCGAAGGAGACGGGTTTCGTGCCCTTCACGGCACTAGCACCAACTTGCCGATGGTTTGGCCCGATTCAATTCTGCGTTGTGCGTCTGCCGCTGCGGCCAAAGGGAAGGTTTCGACCGCTGGTGGTTGGAGTTCTCCGCTGGCGAAACGCTCCAGCAACCACACCATGCCAGCGGATAGCAGTGGGGCATGGCTGGAGAGGAAGCTGAGATTGGCCGCCATGACGCTGCGATTGGACTGGGTCATGTGCATGGGGTTGAAACGCGGCGTACGCAGCCAATCCCACGCCATCCGCAGCCAGTTCAGTCGCCCATTGCGGGGCAGCATGGAGGCGAACCCGAAGATGAACAGCTTGCCCATCGGGGCGAGCAGACGGTAACTGTCGCCGAGGGTAGCCACGCCATTGGCGTCAAAAACCGCGTCGAAGCCATCAGGCGCCGTCAGTTGCGCCGCCAAGCGCCAATCACCACCGGATTTATCGATGGCCTGCGAAGCGCCCATGGCCAGTACCGCGTCGACCTTGTGCGCGGCACCAACCACGCCAGTGACTTCCGCCCCGCAAAGACGCCCCAACTGGACCAAGGCGCCGCCGACGCCGCCGGCGGCAGAGTGGACCAGCCAACGCTGGCCCGGGCGAGGATGCAACTGCTCGTGAACCATGAACCAGGCGGTAAGGAACACCGCCGGCAAGGCCGCGGCTTGCTGCGTGGTGAGGTTGTCGGGCAAGGGGAAGACGTAGTGGGTGGCCAGGCACAAGTGGCTGGTGTAGCCACCGAAGAGCGTGAGTGCGACTACCCGTTGGCCGAGTTGCAGGGTGGTGGGCGCGGCACCCTCCGGCGTCGGGCCGATGGCGTCGATGACGCCAGCCACTTCGAAACCGGGTGTGATGGGGTAGCCGTGGAGTTCCTTGGCGCTGGCATAAAGCCCCATGCGGATAATGCCATCCGCATAGTTCACACCACAGGCATCCACCCGCACCCGCACCTCGCCGGGACCGGGGACTGGATCTGGCGCCTCTACCAGTTGCAGGGCCTCGTAGCCGCCCGGCTTGGCAATGACGATACGTCGCATGGCTTTAGTGGTCGAGGCCCTTGGGCGGGCCGCGGAAGCGGCCACGTTCACCGAGCACCCACCAGTAGACCAGCAGGAACGCCCCTAGACCCAGCAACAGGGTAAGCACCTTGTCATTCGGTGGCTGGATGCCCACCCAGATGAGCGTGACGCCGCCCAGAATAGCGAGAACGGCTATTGGGCGTGACCAGACGCCGAGAGTAAACGGGCCTTTGCGTTGCCACTTCTTGCCCTCTGCGAACAGGCCGGCGCCAATGGGCAGGACGTAGGACACGTACAAGAACACGGCACAGGCCGTGGCGAGCACGGTGAACGCTTCCGCATAGAGGGTGATGGCGATGGCAGCAACGGCCGCTGACCAGATGGCTGCAACCGGCGCCCCTTGCGTGGGTTCGACCTTGGCGAGCAGTT
>CAIOHZ010000235.1 GCA_903858165.1 uncultured Pseudomonadota bacterium | reverse complement strand
TCCAGACGGAAGGCGTCGCCAATCAAGGGTAACTGCTGTGCCGCTACCGGATAGTCGCTATAGGCCACCACACCCACCAAGTGCGCACCTGCACCGGCTGCGTAAACAAGTTCGGTGAGATTCGGCGCCAAGCTCATCAGCCGGTGTGGCGATGTCGCCTGCGCCATACCGCTAACGGCTGCCAGGAGCACTGCAGCCAACGAACTACACCAAAGGGCGGCGCGAGGAATCATCGCGGCACTCGCTGCCAGTCGAAGGCTGGACCCGGGTCGGTCTTGCGGCCAGGCGCGACATCACTGTGCCCGGCTACGTCGACCAACTGCGGGTAGCTGGCGCGCAAGGCCGCCAATACCTGTGCCAGCCGCGCGTATTGCGGGTCGGTGTAGGGGATGTCGTCAGTCCCCTCGAGCTCAATGCCAATGGAATAGTCGTTACAGGCCACCCGGTGCCGATGGCACGAAGCACCAGCGTGCCAGGCACGGCGATGAAAGGGGACGAACTGCGTCACGCCGCCATCACGGGCAATGCAGAGGTGCGCAGACACCCGCTGCCCAGCGATCGTGGCGAAATAAGGGTGCTCACTAGCGCGCAACTGCCCGGTGAACAGCGCTTCGATCCAAGGGCCGCCAAACTCGCCTGGCGGCAGGCTGATGCCATGGAGCACCACGAGCGTCAGCGTAGCTCCCGGGGGGCGCGAATCCTGATAGGGCGAGGGCACTACCCGGGCGCCAGCCAACAAGCCGGTACCGACGTCGATCAAGGGGATAGGAGCGGCACCAACCATGCCCGCAGCTTAACGCAGCCACGGGATAGAATCCGCGCATGGTCCGCAAGGCAGTAGCTGAATCTACCCGCAGGGGGTCACCCGATGAATGAACCAAGCTTTCGTAACCTGACCGGAGCTGAACTCGGTGCCGACCTTGTGCGTCGTGACCTGGCCGCCGTATGGCACCCCTGCACCCAGATGAAGGACCACGAGACGCTGCCACTGCTGCCGGTACGCCGTGCCGAAGGCGTCTGGCTGGAACTCCACGATGGCCGCCGCGTACTGGACGGTATGAGCAGTTGGTGGGTGAACCTGTTCGGCCACTGCCACCCCACCCTCGTCAAGGCAGCGCAAGACCAAGCCGCCACCCTTGAGCACGTCATCATGGCGGGCTTCACACACGAACCCATCGTGGATCTATCGGAAAGCCTGGTGCGCTTGGCCCCGCCGGGCCTCACCCGCTGCTTCTACGCGGACAACGGGAGCGCCGCCATCGAAGTGGCGCTGAAGATGAGCTTCCACTACTGGCGCAATACGGGGCGTTCTCGCAAGACCCGTTTCATCACGCTCAGCAATGGCTACCACGGAGAAACCCTAGGTGCCCTTTCGGTGGGTGATGTGGACTTGTTCAAGGACACTTACCGCCCACTGCTGCTCGAAGTCATCACGGTGCCCTCGCCCGATGCCTTCCATCGTGAGCCAGGTAGTACGCCGGCCGAGCATGCGCGGAAGATGTTTGCGCACATGGAAGCCACCCTCGCCCGCCATGCCGACGAAGTAGCTGCAGTGATTGTCGAGCCACTGGTGCAATGCGCTGGCGGCATGCGCATGTACGACCCTGAATATCTCCGCTTGTTGCGGGCTGCCTGCGATGCACACGGCGTCCATCTCATTGCCGATGAAATTGCCGTTGGTTTTGGCCGCACTGGCACACTGTTCGCCTGCGAGCAGGCCAATATACGGCCAGACTTCCTCTGTCTCTCCAAAGGACTCACGGGTGGCTGGCTGCCGCTGAGCGTGGTGATGACCACAGAACAAGTCTATGGCGCGTTCTACGACGACTATGTGCGCAAGACTGCCTTTCTCCATTCACACAGCTACACGGGCAATGCGCTTGCCTGTGCGGTCGCGCGGGCGACGCTGAGAATGTTTGAGAACGAGCCTTGGATCGAGCGCAATCGCACCACGGCGGCGCACATGGCACAAGCCGTAGCGGGTCTTGCGGACCATCCGAACGTCGCCGAAATTCGGCAGACCGGTATGATTCTGGCTATCGAAGTGGTACGCGACAAAGCGACCCGACAGGGCTGGCCCTTCGAGGAACGCCGTGGCCTCAGGGCGCATCGGCACGCCTTGTCGCGTGGTGCATTGCTACGCCCACTGGGCACGGTGCTGTACTTCATGCCGCCCTATGTCATCACGCCCGAAGAAATCCGCTTCCTCGGCGAAGTGGCGGGCGAGTGCGTTGACCTCATCGCCAGCGACAACGCATGAAGCGGCGGCCCCTCCAGCAAATCTGCAGCCATCGAGACCAGCGATGAGAACCATCCGCGTACTCGCACCTGGCCTGCCGGCGTCAGGTGGCAGCTTTGTTCTCCCTGCAGCAGCCGCAGGCCATGTGGCTCGCGTGTTGCGCCTCGTGCCTGGCGACGAACTGGTGCTGTTCGATGGCTGTGGGCAAGAAGCTACGGCCAGCATCGCGGAGATTCGTGGCAGTACCGTGTGCGTCACCGCAGCGGTGCCAGTAGCCGTGGATCGCGAATCTCCACTTCGCCTGACACTGGTGCAAGGCGTTTCGCGTGGCGAACGCATGGACCTAGTGATGCAAAAAGCCACGGAACTGGGCGTCGCGCGCCTCGTTCCCGTGATGACCGAGCGCAGCGTCGTGAAGCTCGACGCTGCGCAAGCCGCCAAGCGCTTGCAGCACTGGCAAGGCGTAGTTGCCGCCGCCTGCGAACAAAGTGGTCGCACTTGGCTACCCGAAGTCTTGCCGCCGCTACCCTTGCTGAAATGGCTGGCACAGCCGGCAGCCGAGGGTGAATCGAGGTTCCTGCTGCACCCGGGGTCGAGCACCCGCGCACGCGACCTTCCAGCACTACGTAGCGCGACGCTGTTGATTGGTCCGGAGGGCGGACTGGCACCGCAAGAACGAGAAGCCGCCCTCCAGTCAGGCTTTCAGGATTTGTCGCTAGGACCCAGGATACTGCGCACCGAAACGGCCGCGTTGGCCGCACTGGCAGCTTTGCAGGCTGTGGCCGGAGACCTCTGATTCAAGACTTGATGCGTACCATCGTGGGGTCATACAGCGGACGCGTCGAGACCCTCGCTGGAAAGCGCTCTCGGGCAATCTCCACTTCCCAGCGACCACTCTCGAGATACGCAGCGTCCACCGCTACTGGCTGTGGTAAACCCAGCGCTGGCCGTGCACCCGGTTCTATCATCGCCAACCCCACGGCACCACCGAGCGTGTGGCCGTAGGAAGCCGCGCGCACATAGCCCACGGGCACGCCATCGCGCAGTACGATTTCACCATGGAAAAGTTGTGGGGCTGGGTCCAGCACCTGCACCTGACACAGGCGCCGACACAAGGGCCGACGCAAGGGCCCATCATCGCGCGCAGCCAGTACCGCTTCACGGCCGATGAAGCCTGCAGGCTTCGTCAAGTCCATGGCGAAACCAAGTCCCGCCTCGAGCGGGCCATCCGTGTTGTCGAGGTCGTGACCGTAGTCGCGGTAGCCCTTTTCCATACGCAGGCTGCCAAGCGCCTTCAGGCCTGCATGCCGCAAGCCGCAAGCGGCGCCCGCCGCCACGAGGCGGTCGTACACATGCGCCGCCTGTTCCACCGGAATATGGAGCTCGTAGCCCAGTTCGCCCACATAAGTCAGGCGCGCGCAGAGCACGCGAGCAAAGCCGATATCGATCTCGCGGAACGCGCGGAACTGAAAGGCCTCATTGGAAAGATTAGTGGTAGTACAAGTCTGCAGCAACTCCCGTGAACGCGGTCCCTGCACGTTCAGTTGTGCATAAGCACCCCCCACGTCAGTGACGAAGGCATGCGCTGTATCGGGAATATTCCGGCGTAGCCAAGTCTCGACATGCCGCACCGCCGTGTCCGTCGCAATCACCAAAAAGCGGTCGTCCGCCAGCTTACCGACTGTGAGGTCGGCTTCCAGCAGACCGCGCTCGTTCAACCATTGCGTGTAGGTAATGATGCCCACCGCACCGTCGACTTGGTTGGTAGAAATGCGGTTAAGGCAAGCACCGGCGTCGCGCCCCTGCACCAGGAAGCGCCCCATGAACGACATGTCCATGAGCACCACGCCTTCGCGCGCAGCCTTGTGCTCGGCGGCCCATAGCGGCCACCAATCCTGACGTCCCCACGACAACTTGCCCGGCTGCGGTGTACACCCGGCGCCAGCGAACCAGTCGGGAGTTTCCCAGCCACTGGTCTCACGGAAGTACGCGCCCATGGCAACGAAGCGATCATGAAAGGGGGAGCGCTTGGCATCGCGCGCCGAATGCAACATCTCGCCAGGATAGTGGCAGGTGTAAACCCGCCCGAGCGACTCGATGGTGCGCTCACGACGGTAATCGGGGTTCGACTGATAGCGCTGCAAACGGTCGATGTTCATCCCCGTCACATCGACATCGGGCGTACCGTTCAAGATCCAATGCGCGACCACACGCCCAATGCCGCCGCCGCTCAAGATGCCGATGGAATTCAGGCCAGCTGCCACGAAGTAGCCCGGTAGTTCGGGGGCCTCACCGACAATGGGCGCCAAGTCAGGCGTGAAGCTTTCCGGGCCGCAGAAGAACTGGCGGATGCCCACCTGACTCGTGACAGGAACCCGCTCCATGGAGCGCTCCAAGAAGGGCATGACCCGTTCGTAGTCCGGCGATAGTTCCCCAAACGAAAACTCCTGCGGAATGCCTTCGAGGCGCCACGGAGCCGCCACCGGCTCGAACAGCCCCACCATGAGGCCCGCGCCTTCCTGGCGGTAATAGCCGTAGAAAGCAGGGTCTTCCAATACCGGCATGCCTTGCGGCAACCCGGGGATGGGCTCGGTGATGAGGTAGTAGTGCTCCGCCGCTTGGTTAGGAATATTGATGCCAGCGGCCTCGCCGAGTTGACGCGCCCACATCCCGGCGCAGTTCACGACGAACTCGGCACGAATATCGCCATATTCCGTGCGCACGCCCGACGCGCGCCCCCGTTCGCGAAGGACCTCGAGTACGGACACACCTTCGCAAATACGCACGCCACGCATGCGGGCACCCTTGGCCAGCGCCATCGTCACGTCCACCGGGTTGACGCGGCCGTCATCCGGCACATAGAAGCCACCGGCGATATCGTCCACCTTGGCCAACGGGAACAAATCGCCTACTTCGCGCGGAGAGATTTCATGGACATCCACGCCGCAGTAGCGGTTGAACGCCGCGATGCGCCGAAACTCTTCGAGCCGGTCCGCGTCGGCGGCCACCTCGATAAACCCGATGGGTGCAAAGCCAGTCGCCTGGCCGGTCTCGGCCTCAAGGCGAGAATACAGTTGTTTGGAGTACTTGCGAATTTCCGTCGAGGTTTCCGACAGCGACCCGTAGGTGACCATCAGTCCGGCGGCATGCCAAGTGGTCCCCGAAGTGAGACGGTCGCGTTCAAGCAGCACGACATCGCTACAGCCCATGGCCGCGAGGTGGTAGGCCACCGAGGTGCCGATAACACCGCCGCCAATGATGACAACGCGGGCTTGGCTAGGCAGCACAGGAGCGGACATGGATGGACTCCAGCAGGACGACACGTCATTCTACGCGCGACCCGCCGGCGGGCTTCAGCGGCTCACTGTCTCGTCAGCCACCATCGCTTCCAGCGACTCGAGGTCCGGAATCACAGCGGCTTCATTCACCATCCGAACCCGGCTGAGAACCGGTCCGCGTTCCGGCGGCAACGCGGCCTCATCGGGCTTCAACGATTCACGGGTTACTCGCAGCGTCTGCGGGAAACCTTGGACGACAACTCCCAGCAGCCGGCCGGGAATTCGATCACCCACCGCGCGCAACAGGGCAATGCGCGTACGGCCAGTCAGTGTTGGCACATCGCGGCCAAGTACCGCCTCGAAGGAGACGACCGGCAGCGTTTGGCCTTGCCATGCCAAGGTTCCCAGGTACCACACTGGAGCTCCGGGCATAGGCAACAATTCGACCCATGCCACCGCTTCGACCAAGGCCTGGCGTGGCAACAGCAATCGCTCCCCCTCCAATGCCAGGAGGATACAAAAAAGTTCGTCGGTGTTAGCGGTCACGGCGACGGGCCTCAACTCAGCCCGACACTGGACGTCTGGCGCCGCGCGAGTAGCGGTTCAATGGCATCCAGCAACTGGCTTTCCTGATAGGGCTTGCCGAGGTAGTCATTGACACCAATCTCGATAGCCTTGGCGCGGTGCTTGTCGCCCACGCGCGAGGTAATCATGACGATAGGGACATCCCGCAAGCGAGCATCCGCGCGAATCTGCGTGGCCAACTCGTAGCCGTCCATCCGTGGCATCTCGATGTCGAGTAGCACCACATCTGGTACTTGGTCCTGAAGGATGGTGAGCGCATCCACACCATCACGGGCGGTAGCCACGCGCATACCGTGACGCTCCAGTAGTCGCTGCGTGACGCGGCGTACCGTGATGGAATCGTCGACCACCAGCGCAAACGCGCGTCGATCGACGCGTCCTTGGACTGCTTCCGCATCGCGAACGCGTGCGCCACGACGTACCAGCGTCGGCATGTCGAGAATGAGGACCACGCGACCGTCGCCGAGAATGGTAGCGCCGGAGATACCTTCAATGGAAGCGACTTGGGGGCCGACCGCCTTGACCACCACTTCGCGGTTGCCGAGCAACTCGTCGATGACCAAAGCCGTACTATTCTCGCCGGAACGAACCAACACCACCGGCACGGCGATTTCTTGCTCGGGCAACTGAGCGAGAGGAGCGCCGATAAAACGGCCCAGATGTTCGAACCGATAGAACTGGCCGCCGTACTCGTAAGTAGCCGATGTGCCAACGAGGTGCCTGGCCACTTCCGAACGCGTGAGCCGAACCACCGCCTCTACGGTGGGCAAAGGCAGTGCGTAGAGCTCGTCTGCTGTGCGCACGATGAGTGCCTGGCTGATGGCTAACGTGAATGGCAAGCGCAAAGTGAACCGCGCACCCCGGCCCGTCAGGCTCTCCATGTGCAGGCTGCCACCCAGTTTTTTCACTGCCGTAGCGACCACATCCATGCCCACGCCGCGCCCGGCATCGGCCGTGAGCGTAGTTGCCGTGCTGAAGCCCGGCTCCAGGACCAGTTGCATGGCTTGCCCGTCGGTAAGCACCGCGCCAGGCGCGACCAACCCCCGACTACGTGCCCGCTCGCGAATGGCGCGCAAATCCAGCCCCGCACCATCATCGGCCACGGTAATGACCATCTCCGAATTCTCGCGGTGAAGCGCAACTTCAATGCGCCCTTCCGCCAGCTTTCCCGCAGCCTCGCGTACTGCGGGCAACTCGATTCCATGCACGACCGCGTTACGCAACAAGTGCTCGAACGGGCCCACCAGACGCTCCAGTACCTGACGGTCCAGTTCGCCGCTGGCGCCTGTCACCACGAGCTCCGCACGCTTACCAGATTCGCTGGCCACCTGCCGGACCAGACGCGACAACCGGGGCACATGCCGCTGGAAGGCCACCATGCGACTACGCATCAGGCCGTTCTGCATCTCGCTGACACTACGGGCCTGCTGCATCAGCAGGTTCTGACCATCGCGGGTTAGGTGCTCGAGCATCGACTGTAGGCTTGCCACGTCGCTGGCGCTTTCCGCCAAGGCACGGCTGTACTGGTGTAGTGAGGAATAGCGATCCATTTCGAGAGGATCGAAGGCGCCACGGTGCGCGTCCGTCTCATGACGCGCGAGAATCTGTGCCTCAGTCTCGAGTTCGAGCCGACGCAGTTGCTCCTTGAGCCGCGTGGTAACCCGCGACAGTTCGGCAAGATTGGACTCAACGGAGTTCCACTGCTGCTCGAGTCGCGCGCGGAGGATACTCACCTCGCCGGCGTTGTTCAGCAGGTCATCGAGTAGTTCGGCATCTATACGGGCCAACTCGCGCGGCTCCGCCGGCGCTTGTATCTCGCGGCCCGGCGGCGATACCACCGGCTCCACTGGGGCAGACTCTGCTGGAGTGGGTTCCACAATGATCGGCTGCGCCGGAGGGGGCTCCGCAGGGGCAACCACTACGGCCGACTCCGCAGCAACGGGCAACGCCAGCGGCGTCGGTTCCTGCTGTTCGACGGGTCCAGCCACCGCACCAAGGTACGGCGTCGGCTCGTTGGTGACCACTGCTGTCGTGAGGCTGGCCAGCAACAGCGGATCCAATGGCTCGTAGCGACCAGCACGGATGCCATCGCGCAGACCGGCCAGATGGTCGAGCGAACCTTGCAACAAGTCGAACAAAGACGCCACTTGTGCGGCATCGGCCGTGGACTCGATGCGGCCGATCAACGACTCCGCTTCATGGCCCAAGCTGCCCATAGTGTGCAGACCAGCCATCCGCGCACCGCCCTTCAGGGTATGCAGCGTGCGCTTCAGCTCTGCCGCCGGTGCGGGGTCATGAGGGGCGGTGCGCCAAGCTGACAACGCGGCGTCCGCCAACTCCAGTAACTCACTGGCCTCTTCAGCGAAGATACTGGCGATCTCCGGATCGACCGCCTCCGGAACCGGCAGCACCGCCGCCACTTCCGGTTCAGCTGACAGCACCTCCGGCACGGGTACCCCAAGGCCCTGCGCGGCAATTTGCGCATCCAGACGGACTCGCCACAATTCCAGCTGCGCGAGCAAAACGGAGTGGTCCGCAAGGTCACCGGCAGGTTGCCCCAACCGCGCAGCCACCTCGCCAATAGACGCCGCCAAGGCCCGCACCACCGGCAGCGTATCGGCATCAAGGCCGATGCCGTGGTCGTAGAGCTTACGAATGTAGAGATTCAACGGCTCGGCTAGCGCAGTGCCTGCTGGCACTTCCGCCATCTTGGAAGCACCCGCCAAGGTATGACAGGCACGATGCATGGCTTCAGTCACCGCATGAGGAGCGTGGCCTACGCCGCACTCTCCAAGGTAGGCAGCGATGGTGGCCAAGTGAGAAGCCGTTTCAGCACGGTAGATTTCTGCGAGCTGTGGGTCGAAGCCAGGTGCCTGCGGCGCGGGCTGACTGGGCACCTGCGCGACCACGGGCTCGGGCAAAACCTCGGGCACTACCTCAAGCAATGTCTCGGGCAATATCTCAGGCAATGCTGCCGGTATGGTCTGCGCTGCGCCTTCAGCTCTGGCTACTTCTTGCGCTGCCAGCGCGAGCGTAATGGGCGTAACGATAGTCGGGGCACCGGCAGGACGCGGCGCACCGGCCAAGAGAAAGAACGGTTCCGCGACGCTAGCGAGGTCACGACCCTCCGCCAACGCCATCGCGCGCGCTGCCACCCAGCCCGCTGCAGCGGGTAACTCCCCACCGTTTGCCAATTGCCCGACCAAGCCGGGTAACTCCGCCACCGCGTCGGCCATCACCTCCACGATGTCAGCACTGCGTGGCAGCGTCCCGTTAATCACTCGATTGAGCAAGGACTCGATGGACCAGGCAAATTCACTGACCGCGCGCGCGCCGACCATCCGGCCGCTGCCTTTCAGGGTATGGAAGGCGCGACGGACTCGCACCAGCTCTTCCAACTGCGCGGCATTGTCTGCCCAGCGAGGGAACGCGGTCTCGATGGCCGCCACTTCCTCACTCGCCTCCTGAATAAAGAGCTCGACGAGATCGGCATCGACATGTGGATCCAGTTGAGGCGTCGAAGCCAGCATTTTTTGCGTGGCGAGCATGGTGGACGGCACAGTCGCACCGCCACTTGTCGCTGCTTGCGAAGCGACTTCGGGAGTAGATAGTTGCGCAGCGGCTTCAGCACTAACCGCCGATGCCAAGTCGACCACCGTGGACTCGTGGTCGGGTAGTATCTTCAATACCATCGTCGCGGCGAAATGCTCTGGCGGCAACGGCGCTGCGTCCGGCATAACCGCGGCTGTACCGGACCCTACCAACGATACCGCCTGCGCGACTTCCGTCAAATGCACCACCACTGGCAATGGCGGGGCGGCCAAGGCCTGCAAACAGGTCTCGGCATTATCAAGCATGTAATCAGGGTCGGTACGACCGGCTTCGAGCGTCTCCATGTAGTACTCGACGCTCACCATGGCATCGGCGAGGCGGTCAAGCCGCTCGGCAGTCAGCGACGCCGGTGCCAGCAATACGCTCTGCACTTCCACCGCCAATGCGGCCATCACATCACGGGCACGCTCACGGTCGAGCATCCAGAGGGCCGAACCAATACCCCGCGCCAGTTCATCCACGACGGCGGCCGGTACCGCCACCTGCTGCGCCACGACACCAACCACCGCTTCCTTGATACGCGCGAGGTTGACGATGCACTCGCGCAGCACCGCGGATTGCACGCGGTGTTGTTCGGCATCGTGTCCATCATGGCGGGCATCGCCCTCTTCATCCTCGATGCCAGGGGTTACCAGACTAACGAGTGCCTCTTCCAGCCCATCCTCAACAGTGATGAGGGTGGCGGCCACTTCTACGAGCAAACGATCGCTAGGCGCCAGACGGCCCGCGATCATGGCCTCAAGTCGAGCAACCTCGGCCCGCACCCGCGCACGCAACGCGCCCAAATCGAGCACGCCGAGCGTATCGCTGATCTTGCGCAGCAACTCTACCTGCGGCACGAGTTCAGCAGTGTCCTGCGCGCCCTTACGAACAAAAATATCCAGCACGTCTTTAACGCGCGTGAGATCTTCACGGATGGCGACGCCCACTGTACGCATCAATGCCACCGAGGGCGCAGCCAGATGCTCGCGTTCGCGTTCAATAGCTGCGGACACCGGCAGCAATTCCTGAAGCCGGAAGGAGGTTCGCACCGCCTCCACGCGCTCACCAGCGGTAGAAGTATTGGCTACGTAATAAAGGAGGTTGTTGAGCAGTTCTAAATTCGGTGCCGCGGCGTAATGGGCCTCGCCCTCTTCGTACAAGCGCTTGAGTTCGCGGTCCGCTTGGCCCAGCAGACGTTTCGGCGTGGCACTGGCCTCAAGGCCTCCTTCACGAAGCGCTTCGATGACCGCACCGACCACCCACCAGAACTGAAACACGGGCTGCAGTACGGAGACTTGCTCCAAACGCTCTGCCACTTCGGCAAGGGCCGCGAGGTTCTGTGGTGGATGTTCGCCGCGAATCCAGCCCAACAAGCCCACCTGGAAGCGGGTGCGCAGTCGACGGGCCCATTGCTGCGCATCGAGTGGCGTCTCGCCAGGAACCACTACCTGTGGCTTGGGCTGGCGATCGGAAGACAGATTCAGCACCAGCAATGTGCCTTCGGAAAGCAACGGGCTGCCGCGCACCGCCCGCAAATCATTGAGGAGTGGCAGCAGTACCAAGGTTAAATCACGGCCGCCGGCCAGCACGCGCTCCACGTAGGCGGGCAATTGCACCAGCGAACGCATGAGCGATTCAAGGCCGTCGCCATGTGGACGACTACCCGGCGGACAAGCAACCAGAAAACGTGCGGTGTGCTCCATTTCCTCGGCAAGCAGCGCCGCGCCATACACCTCGACTACCCGGAGTACGCCACAGACCTCATGCAGCAGTTCGCTGCAACGCTCCAGAGCACCGGGTGTAGCGGGCTGTTCTGCATATGCCTCTAACGATTGACGGGCTGCGCCGAGCGAGACGCCAATCTCGCGAGCGACCACATCAACCGCCTGGGTGGCCACCTCGCTCATGCGCGCCGTTCAGTGCCAGCCGCCGCGCCAGCTAGACGGAAGCCCGACACACTGTCGCGCAACTGCGTAGCGAGTTCGGCCAACTTGCCGATGGACTGAGAAGTAGCAGTGGTGCCGTCGGCGGTTTGCGTGGAAATTTCACGCAGAACCTGCATGGTGCGGGAAATGGCGCTAGCAGCAGCAGCCTGCTGACGAGCAGTAGCGGAAATGTTCTGCACGAGGCTGGCAATCTGGTTGGAGACCTGCTCGATCTCCTCTAGCGCTGCGCCAGCATTTTCCGCCAGAAGGGCGCCCCCCACGACGTCGGTGGTGCTGCGCTCCATGGAGACTACCGCTTCGTTGGTGTCCGCCTGAATGGCGCGCACCAACACTTCGATTTGCCGGGTGGCGGTGGCCGCACGTTCCGCAAGGCGCTGGACTTCGTCTGCCACGACAGCAAACCCACGGCCAGCCTCACCGGCGCTCATCGCCTGGATGGACGCGTTCAGCGCCAGAATGTTGGTCTGCTCGGCAATGTCGTTGATCAGTTCGACGATATTGCCGATTTCCTGCGAGCTCTCGCCGAGCCGCTTGATGCGCTTGCTGGTTTCCTGAATGGTGTCCCGGATGGTATTCATGCCATCAATGGTGCGACGCACTGCCTCGCCGCCCTTGTGGGCGACCCCCACCGCATGACGGGCCACGTCGGCGCAGCGCTCGGCGTTCCCGGACACCTCCTCGACGGATGCGGCCATTTGCGCGACGGACTCCGTCGCACCAGAGACCTGACGCGTTTGGGCCACCGTGGCCTTCGCGAGATGGCCGGCAGCGGCCTGCGTACTGCGCGCCGCACTGTCGAGCGCTACTGCCGTGGTGTTGATGGTACCTACGAGCCCGCGCAAGGCCTCGATGGCGTAATTGATGGAATCGGCGATGGCACCAGTGATGTCTTCCGTCACGGTGGCCTGCACGGTGAGGTCACCATCGGCAAGGCTGGTGAGTTCATCCAGCAAGCGCAGGATAGCCTCCTGATTACGCTGGTTCTGCGCCGTCGCCTGCTCAGCGGCGCGGCGCAGGTTCGCCGAGGAGTAATACACCAACAGCAAGGCCAGTAACACGAGCGCTACGCCACCAAGCAGGCCAACCGCCAACCAAGCCGGCGGCAAATTCACCCACAACTGGAAACCCAGCGTATCCACCACCAGCACCGTGCCCGCGCCAACGGCCAGTGCCAGCGCCAGGCCCATCAGCAGGGGCAGGCGCTTCAGCCCGCTCATCGTTTCCATGAAACCATCCGAGAGTTGTATTGAGGCATGCCGACTACCTTGCAGCCGCCAGAAATGCGGGGGATTCAACCAAGCGACGCAGGCTAAATACTGGCCAAGCTTCG
Organism: uncultured Pseudomonadota bacterium; assembly: GCA_903858165.1. Taxonomy (GTDB): domain Bacteria; phylum Pseudomonadota; class Gammaproteobacteria; order Steroidobacterales; family Steroidobacteraceae; genus CAIOHZ01. Next base: position 23,656 of record CAIOHZ010000235.1, on the reverse strand, counting down.
CCCCCGCGGCGAAACACGCCAGCAAGATAATGTTCACAACGCACCAGGGTGGGCGGTGGCACGGGCTCGAACGTGCTTTCCGGGAAACGCCGGAACCCGAGCACTTCGTCGACCAGCAACCCGACCGGCACTTCGCGGTGTTGCACCACCACCACGCGCGACTGCCGTTGCACGGCGGTGACGCCACTGCCTAGGAACTGCCGCAGGTCGATGATGGGTATTAACTGACCACGAACGTTATGCAGCCCCCGCACCCAAGGGCGGGCACCAGGCACGCGGGTCCAGTGCGCAGGAACGGCGAGCACCTCACGGGTCTCTTCGCGTGCGGCCAGAAACGTCTCTGTACCCATGCGGAATGCAACTCCCACCCACTCATCGCTGACCTCAGTGGCGTCAGTCGGCACCTCGACGGGCACAGCACGCGCTTCGAGTGCCAGCAGCAACTCGAATGGTTGGTCACGCAATTCACGCAGCGGGGAGAGGTTCAGCGACATGCGACGGTGAGTTTGCGCTTCAATGAGCCAATACGGACTGGGCTTTCGCCACCAACGCCTGGGGTGTGACCGGCTTGACGAGGTAGTCTATTGCGCCTTGACGCATTCCCCAGATACGGTCGGTGTCCTGATCCTTGCTGGTCACCATCACCACTGGAATGGCAGCCGTCTCCGGGTCCTTGGCCAGTTGGCGAGTAGCCTGAAAGCCATTCACGCCCGGCATGACGATATCCATGAAGATGAGATCGGGTTTCATCGACTTGGCCAAACGAAAACCTTCGGCGCCATCAGCCGCAGCAGCAGTCTGGTAGCCGTGTTGTTCGAGCGCACGCCGAATGACAAACACCTCGGTAGGGGAATCGTCGATGACTAGGATGAGCGGCATGGCGTTGAAGTCTCCGTTCAGCCCTGGGGAAGGGCGGGTTCCAAAGTCTGAGTATCGAGATGACCCAGCGCCAATGGCGTTGGTGCAGTGGACAGTGCCACATGCTGCTCAATGGCGGACAGCAATTCATCACGCGTAAACGGCTTGGTGAGGTAGTGCTCGCTGCCGACGATGCGGCCACGCGCACGGTCGAAGAGGCCATCTTTCGACGAGAGCATGATGACGGGAATGGTGCGGAAAGCCTTGCTGCGTTTGATGAGAGAGCACGCCTGATAGCCATCGAGCCGCGGCATCATGATGTCCACGAAGATGATGTCGGGCCGGTGGTCGGCGACCTTCGACAGGGCATCGAAACCATCGACCGCCGTAAACACTTCACAGCCCTCGCGAGCCAGCAGCGTTTCCGCCGTGCGCCGGATGGTCTTGCTGTCGTCGATGACCAGCACCTTGAGGCCTGCTAACCGGGCGGCCCGTTCCGTTTCCGTCTGGAGTTCCATGAGTTCCTCGATTCTCCCGGATTTTCAGCAAACCGGCACGCCGCAATGGCAAGCCCGGCGCACCCGAAAACGCATAACGACATGGTACCTGCCAACCGGGGGGTACAGCAGGTGTAAACTGAACCGACACACGACTGTGCGAGGTCCGTCACAGTCTGTCCCCTGCCGGAAGCCTTAGCTCATGCCAGTGTCCACTCCTGCCCCCAGTCGTCCGCTCCGCGTTGGTGTGGTGATGGACCCCATTGCGGCCATCAATCCCAAGAAAGACAGCACCCTCGCCATGCTGTTGGCAGCGCAGACGCGCGGTTGGGAAACGCACACCCTGGAACTGGGCGACCTGTGGCTGCGGGATGGCACCGCCTGGGGCCGGGCCCGCCCCGTCACCGTGCGCCAGGATCTCTACGACTGGTTCACTCACGGGGAGGCTGTGGCCCAGCCTTTGGGCAGCTTCGACGTGCTGTTGATGCGCAAGGACCCGCCGTTCGACACGGAATACATCTACGCCACCTACATTCTGGAGCGGGCCGAAGCGGCGGGCTGTCTCGTGGTGAACCGACCGCAAGGCCTGCGGGATATGAACGAGAAGGTGTTTACGGCCTGGTTCCCGGAGTGCTGCGCGGCAACGCTCATCACCCGCTCCATGCCAGATATGCACGCCTTCCTCGCCGAGCATGGCAAGGCGGTATGCAAGCCGCTCGACGGCATGGGTGGGCGTGGCATCTTCGTCCTCGACACGGGTGACAAAAACGCGTCTTCGGTGTTCGAAACGCTCACCGGCTATGGCCAGCAATACGCCATCATCCAGCGCTATTTGCCGGAAATCGTCACGGGTGGCGACTCTCGCGTCATCCTCGTGGACGGCGCACCGGTGCCCTATGCGCTGGCCCGTATTCCTGCAGCCACCGACAACCGCGGCAACCTCGCGGCAGGGGCCAAAGGCGTAGGACGGCCACTGACTGACCGGGACCGTTGGCTCTGCGCGCAAATTGGCCCCACCCTTCGTGAGCGAGGCATGCTGTTTGTCGGGCTCGACGTCATCGGCGGCTATGTCACCGAAATCAACGTCACCAGCCCCACCGGTATCCGCGAACTGGACACCCAATTCGACCTCGATATCGCTGGCCTGCTCATGGATGCCATCGCTGCACGTCGCCCCACCTGAGACGAGCATGACGGACGAACTCTCCCCAGCCACGGCAGAACGCGATATCGGCGCTTTACGGGAGGGGGTCGCTCCGGTCCGTGACCGGTTGAATACCACCCTGTTCCTGGCCGCCGCCGTCCACCTGCTGATACTACTGGGCGTTAGCTTCAGCCACGCAGTTCCGGATGGCCTTAGCGCACCCGGCCTGGACGTTGTGCTGCTCCCCTCAGCCATCGACGACCACCAGTCCAACCCGGACGCCCGCTACCTTGCGCAGGCGAACCAGCGAGGTAGCGGCCTAGACCGGCCGGAGGAGTCGGCGATCTCCGGGCTCCCAGCGCTGGAAGACAGTACTGCGGCAACCAAGACCATCGGCGAGCCAGTAGAGGCCTCCTCTAGCCAGCGGCGAGCGCCAGCGTTCTTGATGGCGGATAACCCCGACGCCACGCGCAGCGCTGACTTCTCCAAGGTCACCCCGCCCACCGTGACAGGCAGCGTTGCCGGCACCGCGCCGCTATGGAATACGTCCTTGGGTCAAAACCCACGCCTTGGCGGCCCCCAGCGCGAACTCGCGGTCAGCGCAGACACCCGCGAATCGGGGCTGGCGGTCTACCTCGACCGCTGGCGTCAGCATGTGGAAGACGTGGGGAGCACCCATTACCCGCTCGGCGCCATCCGCCGCGGTCGGTTTAGCGGAAACCCAGTGCTGGAAGTGCAATTGCTGGCCGACGGAACGCTGGGCGAAGTGCTCCTGCAGCGCTCCAGCGGCGTTCCGGAATTGGACCGGGCCGCACTCGGCATTCTGCGCCTGGCCGCCCCATTCGAAGCATTTTCAGGCGAATTGCGCGCCAATCATGACGCGATCCGTCTCTCCTACGGCTGGGAATTCAGCAGCGGCCGACTGCAAGATACCAACGTTCACTGAACCGGCTTCACCATGACGGTGCGTTTCAATCTTGTGGAGTGCTGCGCCGCAGCCGATACTTTCCCTATGCCCCAGAAGCGTCAACGTCCTGTCCACGTCACCCGGCTCCGCGGCCGTCGCGCGAGCGACCGCTTGGACCCGAACACCAGTTACCTAGGCAACCAGTTGCTGGTGGCCATGCCGAGCCTGAAAGACAGCCAATTTGCCGGCACCGTCACGTTGCTGTGCGAGCACAGTGAGCGCGGCGCGCTGGGCATCATCCTGAACCAGCCGCTGAAGATGAGTCTGGCAGAACTGCTCGACCATTTGAAACTGCCCCCGGCGCCGCCGGGGGCACTCGAGCAGCCAGTGCTGCGCGGCGGCCCCGTGCAAACGGACCGCGGCTTCGTACTGCACCGTCCACTGCGCGATTTCGAGTCGACCCTTCGCATCTCGGAAACCCTGCATGTCACCACCTCGCGCGACGTGCTGTTGGCCATGTCCGCGGGTGAAGGGCCCTCTCAGGCCATCGTGGCGCTCGGCTATGCGGGGTGGGAAGCTGGCCAGTTAGAGGCGGAAATACGTGAAAATGCTTGGCTGACCACCCCCGTCGACGATCGCCTGGTGTTCGATATTCCTTTCACCGAACGTTGGCACGCTGCCGCCCGGCTGCTCGGCATCGAGCTTTCCCGCCTCGCCCCGACGGCGGGGCGCGCCTAGGCGCCCGGGTGTCAGTCTCGCCACAGATCATCATGGCGCTAGACTTCGGCCTGCGCCGCCTCGGCGTGGCCAATGGCGATACGCTCACCCGCACCGCACGCCCCTTGGCCAGCGTGGCCGTCAGCCAAGGGGCCCCCGACTGGAAGACCCTGGACCGCTTGGTCGCAGACTGGTCACCCGCCCGTTTCGTGGTCGGTATTCCCTATAATGCCGCCGGCCTCGATGGCCCCCTGACCCCGCTCGTGCGCGAGTTCGCCAGTGCCGTCGAGCGTCGGTACGCTCGCCCAGTAGAACTTCTAGACGAACATCTCACCTCGAAAGAAGCCGAGGATCGCCTCCGCCAACGCCGTGCCAGCGGCGAGCGCCAACGGCGGGTCCGGCACGAAGACATCGACCCGGTAGCAGCCGCCGTACTGCTGGAACAATGGCTGGCACGCGCTAGCTGAGGACCTCTGGATGCAATTCACCCAGTTCAACTCCCGCGGCCACCTGCGCCACCTGCTCACGCTCGAAGGGCTGCCCGCCCCGCTGCTGACGCAGTTGCTGAACCGTGCGGACGACTTCCTGCGCCCGGCGGGCAGCCTGCCGGCGCGTAGCGCCGCACTCAGCGGCATCACGGTCGGCAACCTGTTCACCGAACCCTCGACGCGTACCCGCGCCTCCTTTGAGTTGGCCGGCAAACGCTTGGGTGCCGACGTCATCAACCTGGAAATCCAGCTGTCCTCGCGCGTGAAGGGCGAAACGATGCTGGACACCATCTACACGCTGCAGGCCATGGGCGTGGACTTGTTCGTCATTCGCGATGCAGAGGCAGGCGTGCACGAATACGTCGCTGGCCATGTCGACGACCACGTGAGCATTCTGTCGGCTGGCGAAGCCCACCTATCGCACCCGACGCAGGGTTTGTTGGACGCGCTCGCTATCCGTCGCCACTGTGGCGGGTTTGCCGGCAAGACGGTCACAATCGTCGGTGACTTGCGCCATTCGCGGGTGGCACGCTCTGCCTACCACGCGCTCACCACGCTCGGCATCGGCGAACTACGCTTGTGCGGCCCCGCGCAACTGTTACCACCGGTGGGCGAGTTTCACCGGGCGCGTCGCTGCACTACATTGGAAGAAGGCTTGGCCGGTGCCGACGCCGTCATGATGCTGCGCATCCAGCGCGAACGGATGGCAGAAGCGGAGATGCCAGAAGTGGCTGATTATCACGCGCAATGGGGCCTCACCCCCGCTCGGCTGGGGCTGGCTAGCCGCGACTGTGTGGTGCTGCACCCGGGTCCCATGAATCGGGGTGTGGAGATCGATTCCACTGTGGCGGATGGCCCACAGAGCGTCATCCAGCGTCAGGTCACTTATGGCGTAGCCGTGCGCATGGCCGTACTGGAGCATGTTGCGAATGGGAGGCTGGCGCATGGCTGAGCAGCAAGCGGTAACGCCGCCGGGCAACAAGCCCCACCGCGGTACCATTTTCGTGGAAGACGCGAAAGTGCTGGCCCATACCGCCTGGGAAGGCGACCAGTACATCTTGCGGCTCGAGTCACCGAAGTGCGCGGCGCATGCCGTGCCGGGTAGCTTCGTGCATCTGACATGCGACCCCTCCTTGCCGATGCGGCGCCCGCTCTCGCTCATGCGCGTGGACGCGACAGCCGGCTGGATCGAGATTCTCTACAAGGTGCACGGCGTAGGCCTCGCTAAACTTGCCGAAGCCAAGCCCGGCGCCATGCTCAGCAGCCTTGGCCCCATCGGCAAGGGGTTCACGCCCCACGCCGAACGCCCCCGCACGTTGCTCATTGGTGGTGGCGTCGGTATTCCGCCCATGGTTTATCTGGCCGAAGCGCTCGTCGCGGGACAGCGCGCGGGCACAGCCTGGAAGCCGCTAGTGCTAATGGGTTCGGAAATTCCCTTCCCATTCCGTGCGCGCCCCTCCACCGTCGTGGTCCCGGGCATTCCGGCCGGTACCATCGCCGCCATGCCCTTGCTGGAAGAATGGGGCGTCCCGAGCCGGCTCGCCACACTCGCAGGTTACGCGGGTTGCTACGCAGGCTATGTCACGGATTTGGCGAGCGAATGGCTGGCCGCCTTGACGCCGGAGCAACTGCAGGAAGTGGAGATCTTCTCCTGCGGCCCGACGCCCATGCTGAAGGCCGTAGCCAAGGTAGCGCAGCGTTTCGGCCTGCCGTGCCAAGTATCACTGGAGGAGTACATGGCCTGCGCCGTCGGCGGTTGTGCCGGGTGCACCGTGCGCGTCGAAACGCCGAACGGCCCGGCCATGAAACGAGTTTGCGTGGACGGTCCGGTGTTTGAAGCCAGCAGCGTGTTTCCACCGGCCGCTTGAGAGCGACCGGCTGGCTTGATGGTCATGGTTAATGGCTTGGCCTGCCGGCGCTATCGCCGCAAGCCTACTACTGCGCGCTGAGTCAACCGAAGTTGATGCGGGTCTCGAGGTCGCTGCGCGAGTCGGCGTGAGCCAGCGCCTCTTCCATCGTCACCCGCCCGCTGCGGACCAGCATCATCAGGGCGGCATCGAAGGACTGCATTCCCGGCTCCGTGGAGCTGCGCAGGCCCTCCTTCATGCCAACCACATCCCCTTGCTTGATGAGCTCCTGAATATGGGGGGTGTTGAGCATGACCTCTACCGCTGCTACCCGACGACCCTCCTGGCTACGCACCAAGCGCTGCGCAAGGATGGCACGGAGGTACTGGGAAAGATCCAGGAAAACTTGCGCATGCTGGTCACGCGGGAAAAGGTTGACGATGCGCTCTACCGCCTCGGCCGAGTTATTGGCATGCAGCGTACTGATGCAAAGATGCCCGGTACCCGCCAGAGCGATAGCGCTCTCCATCGTCTCGCGGTCACGAATCTCGCCGATCAGCACCACGTCGGGCGCGGCGCGCATGGCACCACGCAAAGCACGTCCGAAAGACTTCGTGTCCAGCCCGACTTCGCGCTGATTGACGATGCTCTTCTTGTTGGTGTGCAAGAACTCTATAGGGTCTTCGATGGTAAGAATGTGATCCGGCGCGGTCTCATTGCGATGGTTCACCATGGCAGCGAGTGTGGTGCTCTTGCCCGAACCTGCAGCGCCCACCATCAATACCAGTCCGCGCTTGTGTTGCACCAATTCACCAAGAATGGCAGGGAGCCCAAGCGCCTCCAATCGCGGAATTTCGGCGGTAATGTAGCGCAACACGATAGCCGGGTAGCCGCGCTGGTGAAACAAGGCCACGCGAAAGCGGCCCAGCCCCGGCTCTGAAATCGCAAAGTCGATTTCTAACTCACGCTCGAAATACGCAACTTGTTCGGCCGTCATGAGGCCATAAGCCGCTTGCTGCACCATCTCCGGCGTGAGCACCTGACGATTGACAGGGAACAACTGCCCTTCGATTTTCACCTTCACTGGCGCATACGAGGTAAAGAAGAGGTCCGAGGCATGGCGCTCGACCATTAACTCGAATAGCGGACGGGTATTCAGCCGGGTAGCGGCCGACTCTGGCACCATGTCCGACATCAGAGCACCCGACCGGCTTCGCTGTCCTCGGCGAGATGCAAACTCGTGGACTGCTCGTGCGCAAGATGGTCTTCGCGGCGGCTCTCCAGTTTCACCTTGAGACGCAGCTCGTTCTTGCTATCGGCATTACGTAGCGCATCTTCATAGGAAATCTGGCCAGACTCATAGAGCGCATAAAGCGCTTGGTCGAAGGTCTGCATGCCCATCCGCGTGGAGCGGGACATCACTTCCTTGATCTGCGCTACATCGCCCTTGAAGATAAGATCGGAGATAAGCGGTGAATTCAGCATGATTTCCATGGCCGCAACGCGCCCGGCACCCCCCTCCCGGGCCACCAGACGTTGTGAGATGAGCGCGCGAACATTAAGCGAGAGGTCCATGAGCAATTGCTCGCGACGCTCTTCGGGGAAAAAATTGATGATGCGATCTAGCGCCTGATTGGAACTGTTCGCGTGCAACGTAGCGAGCACCAAGTGCCCCGTTTCCGCAAACTGGATGGCATATTCCATCGTCTCGCGATCGCGAATTTCCCCAATCAGGATGACGTCTGGCGCCTGGCGCAGCGTGTTCTTCAGCGCCGCATGCCAACTGTCTGTATCCACACCGACCTCGCGGTGCGTCACGACGCAATTGCGGTGCGGGTGCACGTACTCGACAGGATCTTCAATGGTAACAATGTGCCCGCGTGAGTTCGCGTTGCGATAGTCGAGCATGGCTGCCAGCGTCGTGCTCTTGCCGCTGCCAGTACCACCCACCAGGATGCACAGGCCACGCTTGGACATGACTACATCTTTGAGGACAGGGGGAAGCTTCAGTTCCTCAAGTGTCGGAATCTTGGCGTTGATGGTACGGATAACGCAGCCGGTGTGGGTCTGCTGGATAAACGCACTGACGCGGAAGCGACCGATACCCGGTGGGGCGATGGCGAAATTGCATTCCTTGCTGGAATCGAAATCCCGGGTTTGCCGGTCATTCATGATGGAGCGGACGAGCGCCGCACTCTGCTCGGGCGTCAGTCCCTTCTCGGTCTGGGGGCGAATTTCGCCATCGACCTTGATGGCCGGGGGAAACCCGTTAGTGATAAAGAGGTCACTTCCCTTCAGCGAGACCATCCGCCGCAACAGATCCTGCATCAACTTGATGGACTGATCACGATCCACTTAAATGCTTTCCTTATTCTGCGCCTTGAACCGCGCCTCTTCCTTGCTGACGAGGCCGCGCTCCACCATGCCTTGCAGGCATTGGTCCAAGGTCTGCATACCATGCGTCTGGCCTGTCTGGATGCTGCTATACATCTGCGCAATCTTGCCCTCGCGGATGAGATTACGGATGGCCGGAATACCGATCATGATCTCGTGGGCAGCAATGCGGCCCCCACCAATGCGCTTGAGCAGCGCCTGAGAAATAACCCCGCGCAAGCTTTCCGAGAGCATGGAACGGACAATCTCTTTTTCCTGCGCCGGAAACACATCAACGATGCGGTCGACCGTCTTGGCCGCGCTAGAGGTGTGCAAGGTACCAAACACCAAATGGCCCGTCTCGGCAGCCGTTAGTGCGAGACGAATGGTCTCGAGGTCACGCATTTCGCCCACGAGGATGACGTCCGGGTCCTCACGGAGCGCCGAACGCAGTGCCTCGGCGAAGCCAAGCGTGTCGCGATGGACCTCTCGCTGGTTGATGAGGCTGCGACGACTCTCGTGGACGAATTCGATCGGGTCCTCAATGGTGAGAATGTGATTCGCACGGTTGTCATTGATATGGTTGATCATCGCCGCCAAGGTGGTGGACTTGCCTGAACCGGTGGGGCCCGTGACGACCACGAGACCCCGCGGGAGCATGCACAGGTCCTTGAAAATCTTGGGCGCGTTGATTTCGTCGAGCGACTTGACCACGGACGGAATAGCGCGAAACACGGCCCCGGCGCCGCGGTTCTGGTTGAAGGCGTTGACGCGGAAACGCGACAAGCGCGGAATTTCGAAGGAGAAGTCGGTTTCGTAGAACTCCTCAAACGCCTTGCGCTGCTTGTCGTTCATGATGTCGTACACAAGGGCGTGAACGTCCTTGTGGGCCAAAGCTGGCATATTGATGCGCTTGATGTCGCCGTCGACACGAATCATGGGCGGCATGCCAGCGGACAGATGCAAATCCGAGGCACCGCTCTTGACGGCGAAAGCGAGAAGTTGTGCGATATCAACGGCCATGGCGGACCTCTATAAACCTGCATGGAGTATAGTCCCGACCCCCGGGGCGAACTATGTTAACTAGGCCGCAAAATCCACCTCCTGTCCGCGACCAAGCGCTGGCCACCGTCAGTGCCGTGAGTGATGCCGCACAGCGCGCCGGCCGGTCGGCGACCAGCATCACCCTCATCGCGGTCTCCAAGTTCCAGCCTGTGTCTGCCATCCGTGAAGCCCATACCGCGGGGCTTAGGCATTTCGGCGAGAACTACGTTCAAGAAGGGGTTGCCAAAGTTCAGGCACTGGCAGAACTACCCCTCACGTGGCACTTCATCGGCGCTTTGCAGACCAACAAGACCCGCGCCGTTGCCACGAACTTTGCGTGGGTGCATACCGTCGACAGACTCCAACTCGCGGAACGCCTGTCTGCGCAGCGGCCCGTCGAACTGCCACCCCTGCAGGTCTGCCTGCAGGTGATGCTGGTCCCCGAACCGGGCAAGGCCGGGCTGGCCCCCGCGGACGTGCCGGCGCTGGCTGCGGCCGTTGCAGAACTTCCCGGTCTGCAACTGCGCGGGCTCATGTGCATCCCGCCGGCAACGGCCGATGTAGATACCCAGCGAGTACATTTCCGAGCGCTCGCCACCCTGCTCGCGCAGCTGCAATCGGCAGGCCTGTCCGTGGACACCCTGTCGATGGGGATGAGCGGCGATTACGAAGCAGCTATCCTTGAAGGTGCCACGCATGTTCGTATCGGCACCGCCATCTTCGGCGCACGCCCTCAACCAATCGCAGCCACAGGCCCCGCATGACCCCGTCCGTACCGCCCACCCCACCGCTGCCCGGCGTCGCGTTTATCGGCGGCGGCCAGATGGCTCGCGCCCTCATTGCCGGCCTTTGTGCCGCCGGCCAGCCAGCCGCAACACTGGCGGTAGCGGATATTTCGGCCGAGGCGCGGCAAGCACTAGAACGGGATTTTCCCGGCATCTACACCACCGCGGAGCCAACGGAAGCCGCCATACGCGCTGGCCTTTGGGTGCTCGCGGTGAAGCCGCAGCAGATGGAGGCGGTCAGTCGCTCCCTGCAAGAACTGGCGACCACCCGCCAGCCCACGGTGCTGTCGGTCGCGGCGGGCACCAGACTGGCACAGTTGCAAGAATGGCTAGGCGCTGACGTGCCAGTAGTGCGCACCATGCCCAACCGTCCCGCCTTTGTCGGCGCCGGCATCACCGGCCTCTACGCCAGCAGTAGCGTCGGCTTCGAGGCACGCAACCATGCTGCCGCGCTTATGCGGGCGGCGGGCGATATTGTCTGGGTGACGGAGGAGCGCCTGCTCGACGCCGTCACGGCCGTCTCTGGCAGTGGCCCAGCCTATTTCTTTCTGCTCATCGAGGCCCTGGCGGCAGCAGGCGAAGCCGTTGGCCTGCCCGCCGCAACAGCCCGGGAATTGGCTGTCACCACCGCCTATGGCGCTGGCAAGATGGCCCGCGATACCGGCGTCCCGCCGGCGGAACTGCGCGAGCAAGTCACCTCCAAAGGGGGCACTACTGCGGCCGCCCTCGCCGTCTTTGAAGCGGGCGGCTTCCGGCAGCTGGTGGGCACGGCCGTGGCTGCCGCCGATTTACGCGCCAAGGAGCTGGCCGGCCCTGCGACTACAACCACCAGCAGCACACCCGTCTGAACCTGTCGCCGGCCCGTATTTCCCTCGGAGTTTTCCATGCGCGAACTGATTTTTGTCATCGATAGCCTCAGCGGCCTGCTGGTAGGCGCCTTTCTACTGCGACTGCTGCTGCAATGGGCCCGCGTAGACTTTCGCAACCCACTAGCGCGTGCCGTGCTGCAGATCACCAATCCCTTGGTGTTGCCACTGCGCCGTCTGCTGCCATCGGTCGGGGCGCTCGACACGGCGGCCATCGTGGCTGTCATTCTGGTACAGGCGTTACGCCACGCGCTCATCGTTTGGCTGGCGACCGGTAGCGGCGCCAATGTGCCCACCCTCCTGCTCGGCAGCCTCCTGTCACTCGTGGACACCGTCCTGCTGCTGTATATCGTCCTGCTGTTTGTGTGGGTCGTTCTTTCTTGGGTAAGCCCGGACGGCCGCCACCCGATGTCGTACATCATCGGCCAAGTGTTGGCGCCCTTGCTGCAACCTTTTCAGCGAGCGGTGCCGACCCTAGCCGGACTCGACCTCTCGCCACTGTTCCTCATCCTCACCTTGCAGGTAGCCCGCATGCTGCTGGAGCGACTCGCCTGATGCGCCGTCCCTTGCTGGCAACCCATACCCTTCGCTCAGTGGCACTGGTAGGTCTGCCAAGCCTGCTAGGACTACTGGGCCTAGCGGCCTGTGGCAACGGCACACCCTCCGCACCGCCTCCGGCGCAAGTATGGGCTGACGAAGGCTACGTGACGCAGGGCCCCTACACGCTCAGTTATCAGGCACAGCCACTGCAGGACCTCGACCCGCAGATCGCCATGCGCTATGGCCTGCAACCAGCGGCGGGCCGTGGACTGCTCACCCTGGTACTGAACCGACAGCCCAACGCCATGCCCGTGGAAGCGACGTTCTCAGTGGAGGTACGCAGCCTGACCGGCGTGCTTCGTGAGGCGCCACTGCGTCGCGTGGAGGAAGCGGATGCGGTGAGTTATCTGGCGGAATTCGCCACGCCGCAGCGCGAATTACTGGTGTTTCATGTGTCAGCACAATTGAACGACGGCACGCAACTCAAGGCCTCGTTCAGGCGCGAGATGTTCGCCAACTGATTGCAAACGTTGACACCTTGGTGCAGAAACCCTGTTTTAGTAGTGAAAAATTGTCGTGTGGCGGGAAAACCCTATTAAATATGCATTCCGGCTATGCTAATGTTGCACCTGAATTGAAAAAGGCGTGAAAACGCCGGTGGACCCCCTAAGTCACGTGGACAGCCCGGGCGACCCGCAGGGCTGCTTCCCTCAAGGAGAGAAAAATGGCGACCAAGAAGAGCGCGGCCCCGACCAAGTCCGACATCCTCGCGCAGATCAGCAAGGACACCGAGCTGTCCAAGAAGCAGGTTTCGGCAGTATTCGAGTCCCTGAACGGCATCATCAAGAAGAGCCTGAAGGGCGCTGGTCTGTTCACCATGCCTGGCCTACTGAAGATGAAGGTCGTGAAGAAGCCCGCCACCAAGGCGCGGCAGGGCACGAACCCGTTCACGGGTGAGCCGATGACCTTCAAGGCCAAGCCGGCTTCGAAGAAGGTTCGCGTCATGCCCCTGAAGAACCTCAAGGGCTTCGTGGGCTAAGAGCCGCAAGGCTTTGCCGGCACCGCCCTGCAATGGGCGGCAGCGCTGGCAGTCGGAGAAGGGCGGTTTTACCGCCCTTTTTCTTTGGCGCTTTACCAACAGGAGTTTCGCCATGAGTCCTTTCCGTTCACCCGCCCCGGAACGTTTACTGTTAAAAGGCCAAGCCGGTGAATTGGAGGCGGTGTTCGAAATCCCGGCGGATTTCGCCGGCAGCCGCGTCGCACTGGTATGCCACCCTCACCCGCTGTTCGGCGGCACCATGGACAATAAGGTAGTGGTCATCGCTACCCGCGCGTTGCAGGAAAAGGGCTATGCCACGTTGCGCTTCAACTTCCGCGGGGTCGGCAAGAGCGCCGGCAACTGGGACTTGGGCGTTGGCGAGGCAGAGGACGCTCTCGCGGCGGCGCGAGTCTTACAGGCGCGCTGGCCTGCTGCAGAACTACTTATCGCCGGCTTCAGCTTCGGCGCGTATGTCGCGACGCAATTGGCCACACTGCTACCCGTGCGGCAGCTCATCACCATCGCACCACCCGTCCAACGCTTCGACTTCACTACCCTCGCCGTGCCGCAGTGCCCTTGGTTGGTCGTTCAGGGCGACCGCGACGAACTGGTGGACCATGAAGCGGTAATGGCCTGGACAGGCGCGCTAGACCCGGCACCTACCGTGGTTGTGCTCCCAGGAGCAGAGCACTTCTTCCACGGCCGTTTGCACGATCTACGCGCGGCAATCCAGGAACACTTGCTTCCCTGAACTGCAGCGCCCGCGAAGGGCTTACTGGCGGTAGATCACCCCGCCTTTCATGACTAAGCGCACCCGCATCATCGCCTTCGCGTCCACTGTCGGGTCACCGTGCACGGCCACGAGATCAGCGATTTTTCCAGCCTCCACGGAACCGAAGCGCTGGTCTTCACCCATGAACTTGGCAGGCACGATGGTCGCCGCCTTGATGACCGCCAGCATGGGCATGCCGTTGGCCACCATCAGGGCGAACTCCTGCGCGTTGTCGCCGTGCGCAGAAACGCCAGTGTCCGTGCCAAACATGATGGGTACACCGGCCTGATAGGCCTTCGCAAAGGTGCGGGCAATCTGTGGGCCTACTGCCAGCGCCTTGGGCCGAATGATTTCCGGGAAAAAACCCGGCTGCTGCGCACGGTCGAAGACCCACTGGCCTGCCGAGAGCGTGGGCACGTAGTAAGTGCCGCGTTCACGCATCAACCGCATGCCCTCATCGTCCATCAAGGTGCCATGCTCAATACTGTCCACGCCACCGCGCACCGCGCGCTTCAGGCCATCAGCGCCATGCGCATGGGCCGCCACCTTGAACCCATAGTCGTGGGCCGTGGACACCACGGCGCGCACCTCTTCCTCGGTGAATTGCGCGTTCTGGCTGTTCTTGGCCAACGACAACACGCCACCCGTGGCGGTGATCTTGATGGTGTCAGCCCCTTCCTTGTAACGCTGACGCACGGCCGCAGCCGCTTCCACCGGCCCACTAATAACACCATCGACCGGGCCCGGGGGAGTGGCCACGAGATGCGTCGCCCACCCGTTAGTCGGGTCGCCATGGCCACCAACCGTCGCAATGGTGCGGCCCGACGCGTAGATACGTGGACCCGGCACATAGCCCAGATTCACCGCATTGCGCAGGGCAACGGCGCTACCGAAGGCGGAGCCGAGATCGCGCACACTCGTGAAGCCTGCACGCAGCGTGCGCTCGGCGTACATCGCGCCCTCCAGCGCCACGTCCGCCTCGTTCTCCTGGAAACCGCGCAAGGCGCTGCCCGCGTTGTATTCGGAGGTGACGTGCACATGCATATCCCACCAACCGGCGGTCAACGTGCAGTCCTTCAGATCAATGACGGTGTCAGCCGGCCCCGGCTTGCGGTAGCCGTCTTCCACCACTTGGATACGGTCGCCCTCCACCACCACCGTGACTGCCGTACGCGGCTTATCGCCAACGGAATCGATGAGACGGCCGGCATGCAGCAAGGTAGCTGCGAAAGCTACGGGAGTAGCCAAGGAAAGCACGGCTCCTGCCGCGAACAAACGAGACAGACGGTTCATGGCAAAACTCCGGTTAGCGGGTGCTGTCTAGGCCGAGCAGTTCGATGTCGAAGATAAGCGTGGCGCCAGGTGGGATGACATTTCCCGCGCCACGGTCAC
Organism: uncultured Pseudomonadota bacterium; assembly: GCA_903858165.1. Lineage (GTDB taxonomy): Bacteria > Pseudomonadota > Gammaproteobacteria > Steroidobacterales > Steroidobacteraceae > CAIOHZ01. Next base: position 8,387 of record CAIOHZ010000235.1, on the reverse strand, counting down.
CGTAGGCCAGCGCGGCCGGAATGACCAGCCGGCGCTGTCCACCCACCTGCATACCAACCACGCCGAGGTCCCAGCCGCGAATGACGCGGCGCTGGCCGAGCGGAAAGACAAACGGCTGCTTGCGGTCGCGGGAGCTGTCGAACTTGCTGCCTTTGGCCTCGGGCTGGGTCGTGTCCTGCAGCCAGCCGGTGTAGTGCACGGCCACTACCGTGCCCGGCAGGGCGGCGGGCCCCTTGCCTGCTTTCAGCTCGATAACACCAAGCCCGGCGGTAGCGGCTTCCTGCGCCGTGGCGGCGACTATCTGTTGCGGTGTGGGCGGCGGTGGCGGCACCACGACCCCCGGTGGTACCACTTGCCCGGCGGGCACGGCAGCAGCGGGGGTGGACGCCCCTTGCTCCTGCGCACTGGCGAGGGACGCTACAGACAGCAGCAACAGGGCGGCAGTCACCCCTAGGCAACGGTGCTTCATGGTTCAGTCTTCCTGGCGGAAATCGAGAGAGGCAGAATTGATGCAGTAGCGAAGGCCGGATGGCCGCGGGCCATCCTCGAACACGTGCCCAAGATGAGCACCGCACTGGGCACAGGTCACTTCCGTGCGCACCATGCCATGCGACACATCGCGGTGGACCTTCACGCGGTCCCCGGCGAGCGGCAACCAGAAGCTGGGCCAGCCCGATCCGCTGTCGTATTTCGTCGTGGAGGAGAACAGCCCGGCACCACAACAGACGCAGGCGTACATGCCGTCAGCTTTAAGTTCGTAGTAGTCGCCAGTGAAGGCGCGTTCGGTGCCCTTCTCCTGAGTGATACGCCATTGGTCGGGCGTCAGGCGGCTGCGTAAGTCTTCGCGGTCTGGCGGATTGGACATCGTGGCCCCTCCTCTGGCTGGGGCCACGATTATGCGCCAGCCGAAGGCTGGACGGCAGCCGTCAGCCGCCAGCCAGCAGCTTATTCAGCCGTCGCACGAAAGCAGCAGGCTCCGGCAACGCACTACCTTCCGCCAACAAGGCCTGTTCTTGCACCAGCAAGGCTAGGTCGTTGAAGGCTTCGCCATCCGGCAAGGCTGCCAACTTCTGCAGCAACGGATGAGCGGCATTCACTTCCAGCACCGGCAATGAGGGCGGCAAGGCCTGCCCCGCCGCTTCCATCATGCGCCGCATCTGCAGGCCATAGTCATTCTCGTCGCGCACTAGGCAGCTGGCAGACTCGGCGAGACGTTCGGTGGCGCGCACGTCTTCGACCCGATCACCCAAGGCGGCCTTGAGGCGGGCACACAACCCGGAGGCCTGCTCAGCCACGCCTTCGCGCGCCTGCTTTTCGTCGGCACTCTCGAGTTCACCCAAGTCGAGATCGCCACGAGCCACGTCGCGGAAGGTCTTGCCATCGAACTCCGTCAAATGGCTCATCAACCAACCATCAATGCGCTCGTACAGCAAAATCACTTCGATATTCTTCGCGCGCAAGCGCTCCAGATGCGGACTATTGGCCGCCGCGTTGAAGGTGTCCGCCGTGACGTAATAGAGATGCTTCTGGCCCGACTGCATACGACCCAGGTAGCCCGCCAAGGACTGGTCCGGCGTCTCACTGCCCGTGTGAGTGGTGGCAAAACGCAGCAACTTGGCAATACGTTCGCGGTTCGCGTGGTCCTCGGCCGGTCCTTCCTTCAGCACCCCGCCGAAATCCTTCCAGAACTTTGCGTACTTCTCGGGCTCGTCCTCAGCCAACTTGGCCAGCAAGTCCAACACCTTGCGGGTGATGCCGCCACGCATGGCCTCTGCCTCCGGGTCGTGCTGGAGCAGCTCGCGCGAGACGTTCAGCGGCAGGTCGGCGGAGTCCACCACGCCCTTCACGAAGCGCAGATAGAGCGGAAGGAACTGCTCAGCGTCATCGAGAATGAACACCCGCTTCACGTAGAGCTTCAGGCCGCGCGGCGCGTCGCGATTCCACAAGTCGAACGGCGCGCGTCCGGGAATGTAGACCAGCGCCGTGTATTCACGCTTGCCTTCCACCCGGTGATGGCTCCAGGACAGCGGCGCCTCGAAGTCGTGGCTCAAGCGCTTGTAGAACTCCGTGTAGTCCTCATCCGTCAGTTCGCTCTTGCTGCGCGTCCACAGCGCACGAGCATCATTCACGCTTTCCCATTCGGGCGTGTCGTCCTTTTTCTCGCCTGTCGGGCGCATGCGCACCGGGAAGGCGATGTGGTCCGCGTACTTGCGCACCAAACTGCGTAGACGCCAGCCGTCCGCATATTCCTTCGAATCTTCCTTCAGGTGCAGCACGATGCGGGTACCACGCTCGGCGCGGGCAACCGTCTCGACGGTGAACTCGCCTTCGCCACGGCTTTCCCAGCGCACACCTGCCGAGGCGGGTTGCCCTGCCTTGCGCGAGAACACCTCAATGCGTTCAGCCACGATGAAGCCGCTGTAGAAACCTACGCCAAACTGACCAATGAGCTGGGCATCTTTCTTCTGGTCACCGGTGAGGCGACCGAGGAATTCAGCCGTGCCTGAACGGGCGATGGTGCCGAGGTTGGACACCGCCTCTTCGCGAGTCAGACCGATTCCGGTGTCTTCGATGGTGACCGTGCCGGCTGCAGCATCGAAATCGACACTGACGTGCAACTCCGGCTGGCCCTCGTAGTACGCAGGGTCCGCCAGCGCCTCGAAACGTAGTTTGTCGCAGGCATCCGAGGCGTTGGAGATGAGTTCACGGAGGAAAATCTCGCGGTTGGAATACAGCGAGTGGATCATCATCTTCAGTAGTTGGCTGACCTCGGCCTGAAAGCCAAGGGTTTCCTGCGGCGCAGCGGCAGGCGCAGTCTCTGTGGTCATGAAAGCTCCCCGAAGTTCTGGCAAGCCCGGCGCCAAAAACCCTAGGGCAGGCAGCAGGCCGACGGGACACTGCCCCGTGCCCCACGAGTGGGGCCGACCGTGCGGGGATTCAAGGGGTCAGCGACGGCGCACTGCCCCCTGCAGAGGAGTTACGGCCTCGGGTGCCGGCGCATCCCACTGGGCTCGAGCGCGTTCCGTCCAGACCCGGAAGTTCACATAGTTATTCAGGGAACGAGTGAGCGTGCCGTGGCGAGACGCCACGGGCTCTTCGGACTTCGCCGACTGCGAACGGCGGAGTTCCACCGACGCCGGGGACTGCCCCGACCAACTGCCAAAGCGGTCGATATTGCCTTCCGTGGCCGCGGGAGCGGCCCCGGGGAAGGGAGAGCGGTCGGGTTTACTGTCAGCCATGGGAAGCCCCTGTTCGGCACTAAGGGCAGAAGGTAGCGCTGCGCAAGGGTTGCCGACAGGAACTGCGTCACAACGCCAAACAGGTAGTGCGCCGGCAATACCTAGCCGCGTGCCAAACGATAGCAGGGCTGGTAGTCGCCAGAGAGTTTCATGCGCTTCTGGGCCACGAATGCAGCGAGCAAGGCATCGAGCGACTGCATCAGCACCGGGTCGCTACGGACCTCGAATGGGCCGTGTTCGGCGATGGCCCGCAAGCCCTGCTCGCGCACGTTTCCAGAGACGATCGCCGAGAACATGCGGCGCAAATTGGCAGCGCGCTCATGCAAGGGCTGGTCAAAATTCAGCGTCAACCCAGCCACGCCAGCGTGGTCCGCCGCAAAAGGCCGCTGGAAAGCCGGCGGTATGTGCAGCAACCAGTTGAACTGGTAGGAGTCGCTGTGCTGCCGGCGGTGAGCGCGGACATGGTCGAGACCGGCGTTCATCACGCGTGCCACTTCGGCTTCGTCGTCGATGATGATGCGATAGCGTTGCTGTGCCGCCGGCCCCAGCGTCAGACCAACGAACTCATGCAACTGTGCGAAGTAGTCGGCTGCAGCCGCCGGGCCCGTGAAGATCACCGGCAGCGGCTGTTCGGCATTCGCCGGGTCCAGCAGGACGCCGAGCAGATAAAGGATTTCCTCCGCCGTCCCCACGCCACCCGGGAAGACCACGATGCCATGCCCCAACCGCACGAATGCCTCGAGCCGTTTCTCGATATCCGGCAGGATGACGAGGGCATTCACGATGGGGTTGGGTGGCTCAGCCGCCACGATGCCCGGCTCCGTCAAACCAATAAAGCGTCCGTGCTGCAGACGCTGCTTGGCGTGGGCCACGGTAGCTCCCTTCATCGGCCCCTTCATCGCGCCAGGCCCGCAGCCCGTACACACCGAAAGACCGCGGAGCCCCAGTTCGTAGCCCACCCGCTTGGAATAGTCGTATTCCTCGCGACCGATGCTGTGGCCGCCCCAGCAAACGACGAGGTCCGGCCGACCGCGATGTTCCAGTACTCCGGCATTGCGCAGGATGCAGAACACCGCATTGGTGATGTCGTCGGGCTCGGTCAAATCGAACCGCCCAGACGCCATGATTTCGTTGCTGGTGTAGACGATGTCGCGCAGCACTGCGAACAAGTGCTCCTGCACGCCCCGAATCATTCGGCCATCCACAAAAGCCGTGGCTGGGGCATGGGTAAGGTCCAGCTTCACGCCCCAAGGCTGGCGCATCAGTCGCAGGTCAAAGGACGCATAACGCTCAAACAGTTCGCGCGGGTCATCGCTATCGCTGCCGCAGTTCAGCACCGCGAGGGCGCACCGCCGAAACAAGGGGTAGAGGCCTCCCTGCCCCGCGTCCAGAAGCTTCAACACTTCCTGCTGGGAGAGGTGCTCCAGCACACCACTAGGTGCCACGCGGGCATCGACGAAATCACCACTCTCTGGGGCGCGCGGAAAATGCAGGGTCGTGTCAATGGTCAAGGACGAATTTCCACTGGGATGCTATTGCGGGTCAACAGCCAGATTTCCAGCATGTCGTCATTACTCACGGCAATACAGCCGTTGGTCCAATCGATATCCCGGTAGTAACTAAGCGCCTTGCGCGGCACATTTGGGATGCCATGAATCATGATGTTGCCGCCCGGCGGCACACCGCGACGACGCGCGACCTCGCGATCCTCGGACGATGGGTAGGAAATCTTGAGAGAAAGGAAAAACTCGCTGCGCGCGTTGCGAGCCGCCAACCTATAGACGCCTTCCGGCGTACGGAAATCGCCTTCCTCGGTCTTGTGTCCCGCGGGGTTCAGGCCAAGCCGGACCGGGTAGCTACGCAATACCCGCCCTTCCCGCATCAGGTAGAGCCGGCGTTCGCTCTTGCGTACCAGCACGTAGTCCGCGGCAACCAATGGTTGCGGCACCGGCAGGGCACCACTTTCTGTCGGCACGCTCCTGCTGGAGGGCTCCGGCGCTGAAGCCAAAGCCGGTGCGGCTCCGCTGACGAAATACAGTACAACCGCGACGGCCACGGCGGCCGACCGTGCCAAGCCGACCCGTGGAGCCATCGAAAGCCGCAGCCGAATAGACCTAGCAAGCATGACCACGATTATACGGTTAGCTCCGTGCGCCGGGTCACTCGACTGTGACCCCAGTGCAACCTTCTTGGGGCGTGCCAACCACAGCTACCAGCCGATAGCGCCCACCAGCCTCCACCTCGACCACGAGACTGTGGCGACTGGTGCGTGACGGATTGCGAATGATGCAGTCCACCAACAGTTCATGCTTACCCGGAAGCAACTCGACTCGCCAAACCCCAAAAGGAATGACGGCAGCGTCGGCCTTGCGCAGTTGCACAGTGACCGGAGCCCCGGCCGTAATCGGCAGGCTGGCGGAGACCACCGCCACTTCCGCGGCGCCGCGGGAAGGCCCTTCGTAACCAGGTGTAGCAGCGCAACCCGCCAAGCCAACGACGAGAGCCGGGCCATAAGCCCAACGGAAGGCCAATTTCATCAGTTCACTCCACGGTCGCTGGCAAGGACACGGGGCAGGATCACTTCCATGCCCACCTTGACTGTGCCGAAGTCCAAATCTGGGTTGTACTGCTGCAGCAACCAGACCGGCACGCCGTGCTGGAGCGTCAACGACCAAAGGCTCTCGCCCACCCGCATCTGGTGGCGGTCAGTGCCCACAATGCGGTACCGGGTAAAGTAAGCGGCCTGCAAGGCGCGGTGCCAAGTGGTACGTTCCCGCTCGAAGTCGCCGGCGGTCACGCCACGGAGTTCCACCCTGAGGCGGCGCCCCATCACCAACGGCGCTTTTGGCTTCAGGTGGTTCAATTGCCGCAAACGAGCAACGTCCACCCCTAGCCAACGGGCCAGTTGACCGAGACTCTCGGCACCCAACACCGCGACGGTTTGGTCGTCCGCCAGCGAGTAATCCGCCGGATCCGCGCTGGCAGCTGACTGCACGCCAGGTACCAGGCCGGGCCCTGCTTCTTCAGCAGCCGCTTGGGTCAGCGGTTCAGCAGTTGCAGCGGCCGACTCGGTCGGCATCTCCGCTTCAGCCGGCAGATCGGCGACCGCATTCGCCGATGTCTGGTCACCCGTCGTCGCCGCTGCCACTTCGGTGGACGCCGTGTCTGCTACCACGGGCTCGGTACCCGTCGCTTCGACGACGGCCACGGGTTCCGCCAGTTCATCGGCGTTGTCGGCCACCGCCTCGCCCGCCTCAGCCGCAGACTCTTCCGCTTTGGCTGCGGCCACTACTACCGCCGCAACAGACTCCGTCTTTTCGGGCAAGCCCGCGAGGAAGACATTACCGGCAGGTGGCACATAGACCATGTGCGGGCCCTTGGCGCGCGGGCCGGCAGCGAGGCCTGGCAGGCGCAAGACCACGCCACGCTTCACCTGACGGGAAGTGCGCAGACCGTTGTTGGCCAGCAGCCAGCGCTTGGTGGTCCCGAAGCGGCTGGCGATGGAGCCAAGCGTGTCGCCGCGACGCACCTTGTAGGTCGGCGTGCGCATTTGGCCTGAGAACCGCTCCGTCGGCCGCAGGTCGTGCAGCGCCTCGGCGGTAGGGCGCGCGTCGGCAGGTACGCGCAGCGCGTAGCCCCGCGGCACATAACGCTGCCCCTCCCATACGGGTGCCAGCAATGGCAGGTTCAGTTCACGCAAGCGCGCTTTATCCACCCCAAACACCCGCACCAAAGCGGACGCAGGCACATACTCAGGCAATACCACCACCCGACTATCGTCCGGGCGGTCCCGTGGCACCTCGCCGAAATACCAAGCGGCGTTGCGGTCCACCTCGAGAGCGGCCATGAACGATACAAAAAAATTGCGCGAGGCGAAGCCGAAAGCGGGGCCCTGATAGGTTTTGACCAAAGTGCTGATATCGCTGGTGCCCAACTCGCGCGTGGCGCGCCGCAGACCACCGGCGCCGTGGTTGTAGGCGGTAAGCGCCAACGGCCAGTTATCGAGCACGCGCCGGTTTTGCTGCAGAAAGCGGGCAGCAGCCACTGTGGACTTGTAAGGATCGCGTCGTTCGTCGACGACATCGTCAATTCGTAGCCAGCGCCGGCCCGTACCAGGCATGAATTGCCAAATTCCAGCGGCGCCTACCTTGCTGTAGGCACGCGCGTTGAAGGAACTTTCCACGTGCGGAAGCGCGGCCAGTTCTCCGGGCAAACCCAAGCGCTCCATCACTTCACGCAGGTGCGGCTCGAAAGCACCGGCACGGGCGTAGCCATCCAGGAAGCGGTCGCGTTGACCCAACTGGAAACGAATATGGTCCGCGGCGTTTTCGAAACCGCCGGCGACCGTGCCCTCAGGCCAAGCCTCCAGTACTAGCAGTTCGTCTGGTGGCACGCTCCCCGGGTCGAGCGCCGCGCCCGCCGGCAGTGCGCGCAATCTTGCCGCCAGCGAACGCAACGCGGAGGCGTGGCGTTCCCTTGCGCGGTCTACCAGTCGTCCCCGCTCCGCATTGGACGAGCGTTCCGGAAAGTCCAATTGCTCGTAAACCACGGCGAGATGCCGGTCGTCATGGACCAAGCCACCCCGCGTGGTGACCTGCGAATAGATGCGCACCCAGAAACCAATCTCCTCCGCCAGTGCAACGGGGCGCTCGAAGCCGGGGGAGGCCACCCAGCGCGGGGCCGCTTCCAAGGTGCGCTCAACAGACTGTGCCGGCGCCTCTGGCGAGCCACACAGCAAGAGAAACCCACCCAGCACCGCGGGTATCCACCGACACCTGCGGGGCCACCAATACCCCACCGCTCCAACACCACGCTCCTTCACCGACACGTTCCGTCCTTCATCCATATCGTTAATCCGCTGAGCGGTAAGCCAAGCCCATGGCCCGGTTTATACCACCCTTGGACCGCGTGGCTGGGGCGTTTCGATGCCGCCTCATTTGGGCGGCCACAAATACCCCTCGAATGTGTCGAGCATCCTTACACGGAAACCACCACACGCTCCCGCGAAGGCTCGCAAGTGACTGTTTTTCAACAGATGGCACGGGGGTTGCAATATTTCCTTCATCCAAGCCCGAACAGGGCTTTGGGGGAAGAGAAGACCAGGGGAAAAGCCCTTAAGGGCAGGGGTACCACCGCGGGGGCGCGGAC
>CAIOHZ010000234.1 GCA_903858165.1 uncultured Pseudomonadota bacterium | reverse complement strand
TTCGAATACGGCGGCCAGCCCGCAGCCGCGCGCTCCTCCAGCGCCACGGTAGCAAAGGCGTTGTAGCCTCCCTCCAGCCAGCGCGCCAGCAGCGGGTGGTCCGGGAAGGTGGTCTGGATGAGCACTTCGCCGGGGCGTTCGGCGCGGCCGGCACGGCCAGCCACCTGCGTCAGCGTTTGCGCCAAGCGCTCCGCCGCGCGGAAGTCCGTGCCGAACAAGCCTTGGTCGGCGTTCAACACCACTACGAGTGTCACTTCAGGGAAGTCGTGGCCCTTGGCCAGCATTTGCGTGCCCACGAGGATGCGCGCATGGCCTTCACGCACGCGCTCCAGCGCCGCATCCAGTTCGCCACGGCGGCGTATGGTGTCGCGGTCGATGCGCAGCACTTCGGTGCCGGGGAACTGGTCTGCCAGCAGCTGTTCGATACGTTCGGTGCCTTGGCCCACGGGCGACAGTTCATGGCTGCAGGTGGGGCAGGCGAAGGGTAGGGTGGCTTCCAAACCGCAGTGGTGGCACGTCAGGCCGGCCGGCCGTGAATGCACTGTCATGCGCGCGTCGCAGCGGCGGCAGGGCGCGGCCCAGCCGCAGTTGTTGCAGAACAGCGTGGGCGCGAAGCCGCGACGGTTCAGGTAGAGCAGCACTTGGTTGCCGGCGTTTAAATGCCGTTGCATGGCCAGCACGCTGGCAGTGGCCAAGCCTTGGTAATGCGGTTCGCGACGCAAGTCCACCAAGCCCAGCCGTGGCGCGCCGGCAGCACCGGCGCGGACGGGCATGGTCAGCAAGTGGTAACGGCCTTGCCGCGCATTCCACAGCGTTTCCAGCGCGGGGGTGGCGCTGCCCAGCACCACGGGCACGCCGGCGCGCTGCGCGCGGATGACCGCGAGATCGCGCGCTGAATAGCGCCAGCCGTCTTGCTGTTTGTAGCTGCCGTCGTGCTCTTCGTCGACGATGACGAGGCCCAGCCGTTCGAGTGGCGTGAACACGGCACTGCGGGTGCCGATGACCACACTGACGCGGCCTTCGCGGGCGTCCCGCCAGGCGGCCAAGCGTTCGCTGTCCGTCAGTGCCGAGTGCAGCACTGCCAGCCCGCCGCCGAGGCGGGCCCGGAACCGGTCGACCAGCTGTGGTGTCAGGCCAATTTCGGGTACCAGCACCAAACCCTGCCTGCCGCTGGCTAGCACGTCTTCCAGCAGGCGCAAGTACACTTCGGTCTTGCCGCTGCCGGTGACGCCCTCCAGCAAGAAGGCGTGGAACCCGGGGCCTGCAGCGGCGATAGCGGCGAGTGCGGCCGCCTGCGCGGTGGTGGGCTCCGGGCGCTGCGCTCCGGCAGGTGGCAATACCGCAGGGCCAACGCTTGGACCCGGCGCCGCGGCTACTGCTTCAGTCAGTTGGGTCCAACCGCGTTCCACAGCATCGCGCAGCGCCGTGCGTAGCGGCGGAGTCAGCGCCGCGTAATGCGCCAATGTCAGCCCGGCGCTATGCGTGCGCAGCAACTCCAGGGCCTCGCGCTGCCGCTTGCCGAGGCGGGCCGATGGCACGGCGTTGCCTTCCAGCGCTTTGCTGCCTGCGTCAGTGAGCGACCAAACGCGGCGGTCCGCTTGGGCCGCGCGCCCCTGCCGCAGCAGCACGGGCAACGCCGCCGCGAACACTTCGCCAATAGGGTGGTGGTAGTAGTCCGCAGCCCAACGCAGCAGGCCCAAGGTGACCGGGTCCAAGACGGGTTCCGTATCCAGCGTGGCCAGGACTTGTCGCAATTTGGTGGCGGGCACCTCCGTGGTGCCCACGGCCTCGAGCAGCACCCCCACGGCTTCACCGCGCCCGAACGGCACGGCCAACCGCAGCCCCGGCTGCCACCCGCCCGCAGGCGCGCCTTCCGCTGGTGGCAGATAGTCGAACGAGCGACGCAGCGGGGTATCGATAGCGAGGCGCAGGTAGACCATGGGTTGTCCACACATCCTGTGGATAACTCTGTGGATGGAGGGGGGAGGAACGCTGCTAAGTGTACGTCGCAGCAGGGTTTTGTGCCTTGCCGAACAAAATTTGATCAGTGATATTGCGCGCGTTAAAAATCAATGGGTTACGTCATTTCACGCAGCAATATGACACTGCGGTTACGTGCAGTTTCTAAAATTCCTCATCCATTTCGCGTGCAAGTGCTTGGTTTATTTGGATGGTGGATAACTTTGCCATGCGCCGCGGCTTGGCGGCGTTTGGCAAGGGATTTGCGGGCTTGGCGTCTCCCTATTTCCGGCCGGCGCCTGTCAACGTCGCGCTAGCGCCTGTCAACGTCGCGCTAGCGCGGGCGTTGCAACTACGGCATCGTGCCGTTTGGAGGCTTCGCCGAGGTGTCCTTGTCCACGCTACTCATGTCCCTTGACGGTGATTCGTCCGGTGCGCTCGCGACCGCGGGCGGTGCGTCGGCCCAGCGCGCCCAGCGTGCGGCCATGGAGCGGTTTCTCGCGGAAGTGGAAAAGCGTGCGTACCAGCATGCCTTGCTAGGCCTGCGCCACCGCGAAGACGCTTTGGACGCCGTGCAGGATGCCATGCTGCAACTCTGCCTTCGCTATGCAGACCGCCCCTCAGCCGAATGGCGGCCACTGTTTTTTCGTATTCTCGTGAACAAGGTTCAGGACCAGCGCCGCCGGCGCACGGTACGCGGGCGTTGGCTGGCGTGGTGGACGCCGGGCAACGCGGAAGACGACGGAGCGCCTCTCGACCTGCTCGACACCACCCCCGACACCCGTCAGGAACCGCTGCGGCAGTTGGTGGGTGAAGACGCGTTGCGGTCTGTGGCCAAAGCCGTGGAAGCGTTGCCGCCGCGACAGCAGCAAGCATTCTTGCTGCGTAACGTTGAAGGGCTGGATATTGCGGAAACCGCGTTGGCGATGGGCTGCAGCGACGGCAGCGTCAAGACACACTACTTCCGCGCGCTGCAAGCGCTACGTGCCGCGGTGGGGGAAGAAGCGCCATGACCACGCCCTTCGAAAAGGCCACGCGCGAGTGGCTGCGCCGCGATGCGGAAAATCTCGATGGCCAGACGCGTTCGCAGTTGAACCGCGCGCGACAGACGGCGCTGGCAGAACTGCAGCCGCGTCGCCGCTGGGGACGTACGCCTTTCCTGCCACTGACCGCCGCTGCGGGGGCTGCAGTGCTGGCAGCGCTGCTGTTGTTGCCTAGCGCAATGAATCGTTCGTTGTCGCCCGTGCCAACGCCGGTGGTAACCATCGACGAAGGTGACCTAGGGGGTGCTGGCGGCCAGGGTTTGTTCGACGAAGACCCCACGCTGTTCGCGCTGGCTGCGGTGGGTGAAACGGCGCCATGAGGCCCTGGTCTGCCACCTGCGCCTGTTTGGCCCTGCTGCTGGCGAGCACTGCCGCCGCAGCGCTACCACCCGGCCCAACACCTTGGGCGGAACTGGAGCTGATGAGTGTGGCGCCCGAGGCTGCGGAAGGCCGCGGCGCGCGCGCCTTTGAAAACCTGACGCCAGCGGAGCAGCAACTGCTACGCCGGTACGCGCAACGCTGGGCCAGCCTGCCGCCGCAGCGGCGCGAAGCGCTGGTGCAAGGCGCACGCCGTTGGCTGGCAGCTACGCCGGAAGAGCGGCGTCGTTGGCGGCAGTTCTTCCATCACTGGCGTACTTTGCCGCCCGAAGAGCAGGAGCGTCTGCGCGAACGCTGGGAGTCTCTCGGGCCTGAAGAGCATGAGCGACTTCGCGATTGGCTGCGGTTTGGCCGGCCACCCGGCCCGCGGCCCCCACCGGGTGTACGCCCTCCGCCGCCCCCCGACGGCGAGGTCTGACCCGGCGTCTGTTGCCATTTACGGACGGTTAGCCCACTGCACAAAGCCGGCCACCTGCGGTAGTTTGCAGGTTCGCTTCTCAAGGATTGGTGCTGTGTCCCATTTTCCGTCTGTAACCGCCTTCAAGTTGTTTGGCTGTCTGCTGGTGCTGCTGCCCGGCGCGACGCTCGCCGCGGCCCCGCGCGCACCCAGTAACGCTTTGCAATATCAACGGGTTGTATTCACTGCGTCCGTCGGACGTAACGCTTTCGACACACTGCTCCGTCGCGACAGTGCGTCTGGCGTGCTGGGTACCCCGTTGGTGGCGGAAGACGACTTGGGTCTGGCCAAGAGCAAGTTGATTGGCACGGCCGAACTGACGGTGCGGGTGGAGGGAAGACATCGCTTCCGTGTGGGTGCGGACTATTTGGCCATGGAGCGCTCCGGTACTTCACCGCTTACCCGCGCCGTGGTTTATGACGGCACTACCTATCAGGCGACCGATACGCTGCAAACGGCGCTAGACCTGCGCCGGTTCTCCGCTACCTATCTGTACTCGCCGATCCGCAACGAGCGCTTCGAGTTGTCGGCGGGAGTGGGCGTCGACTTGATCGATTTCCGCGCTGAAGTGGGCTCAGCCGCACGCGGCCTGGGGCGTCGCGATGAGGGCACGGCGCCTGTGCCGCGATTGGCCGTGGAAGGGCTCTGGCGTATTAGCGAGCACTGGTATGCAGAAGGCCGCGCGTCCTATTTACGCGGCGTCATTCAGGACGCCAACGGCACCGTTCGTGGCTACAGCGCCAATGTGGTTTGGGCTTGGCAGCCCGGCATGGCGTTTACGCTGGGCTACCAGCGCTATCAGTTGGAAGCGGAAAGCCGTTTCACCGGAACGCGCGGCCGGGTCGAGTTCAAGACCGGCGGACCGCAGCTGGCGGTAAGGGTCGGTTTCTAGCGCGCCGCCCGCAGCAGTTCCAGCGGCACCTCGGTGGTGTTCTTGGCCTCTTCCATGACGATTCGCGATTCGATGGACTGCACGCCCGGCACCTGCGATAGGCGCTTCTGGATGAAGGTGTTGTAGTCCTCGATGGTGGGCGTGGCCACGAGCAGTACGAAGTCCGTGTCGCCCATGACGAGGTAGCACTGCAGCACCTCGGGAAACGACACCACCTGCTCCTTGAACTTCGGCAGCGATTCCCAGCCGTGGCTGGCCAGCTTCACCGTGGCGAACACCAACACCGATAGCCCGAGTTGGTGTCGGTCGAGCAGGGCGACTCGGCGCCGAATCACCCCGGACTCCTCTAGCAAACTGATGCGCCGCCAGCACGGCGACTGCGACAACCCGACGGCTTGAGCGATGTCGGCGGTAGACCGGGTACCGTCTTTTTGCAGTGCATCCAGTATCTTCAAGTCGGTACGATCGAAGGTTTGCATTTTTTTATCTTATAAACGGCATATGCGTAGCTAAAAATACCATCAATAGGGTTCTGCGAGCATCACTTTGGGCGAAGTTTTCTGTTGCCACGGGCTAATTTGGTAGCCAGAACATCCTCTTTGGTGGAGCTCAGACCATGTCGCGCCCGTCACGTCTCCATATCCCCCACCCGTCGGCCCGCCCCGGTGAGGCGCCCGATTTCAGTTACCTGCGCCTTTCTGCTGCCGGCACCGTCGCGCGGCCCGACCCAAGCGCCCGCCTCGAAGCGATGACTCCCTCCGCCATGGAGTTGTCCACCGAACTGGTGCGCGTCCTCGACGATGAACACCGGGCGGTGGGGCCGTGGAACCCGCACTTGGAGCCCGCTGAACTACAGGTGGGCTTGCGGCACATGCTGCTGACGCGCTTGTTCGACGAGCGCATGCAGAAGACGCAGCGCCAAGGGCGTATCTCTTTCTACGTGAAGTGCACTGGCGAAGAAGCGGTGTCGGTGGCCGCCGCCATGGCGCTCGAGCCGCACGACATGCTGTTTCCTGGCTACCGCAACCAAGGACTGCAGATGGTGCGCGGTCAGCCGTTGGTGGCGCTAATGAACCAGTTGCTGTCGAACACCGGCGACATGTGCAAGGGCCGGCAGTTGCCGGTGATGTATCACGGTAGCGATGCGCGGCTGTTTTCCATCTCCGGCAATCTCGCGACGCAGTTCCCGCAAGCGGTGGGCTGGGCCATGGCTGCGGCTATCAAAGGCGAAGACCACATTGCGGCGAGTTGGATAGGCGAAGGTTCGAGCGCAGAGGCGGACTTCCACCATGCGCTGCTGTTCGCCAGTACCTATCGTGCGCCTTGCGTGTTGAACGTGGTGAACAACCAGTGGGCTATCTCTACCTTCCAGGGATTCGCTGCGGGGGAGTCGCCTTCTTTTGCGGCGCGTGGCCCCGGGTATGGCCTGCCTGGTCTGCGCGTTGATGGCAACGACTTTCTCGCAGTATATGCAGCAACGCGTTGGGCTGCTGAACGTGCGCGCAAGGGTCATGGCGCCACGCTTATCGAGTTGGTGACTTACCGTGTGGCGGCGCATTCGACGAGTGACGACCCTGCACGCTACCGCCCACGCGATGAAGCCGAACAATGGCCGCTGGGGTGTCCGCTGGAGCGTTTACGCCAGCACTTGTGTGCCTTGGGTGAATGGGACGACGCGCGTCATGCGGCGCTGACGGTGGAATTGGAACAGCAAGTGAATGCGGCATGGAAGACGGCTTGTACATTCGGCACGATGACTGAAGGCCCGAAGCTGGATCCTGCCTTGATGTTCGAGGATGTCTACGAAACGCTGCCGCCGCACTTGGCGCGGCAACGTGAGATGCTACAAGCAGAGTTGGCCGGGTCATCTGCTGCTGTCGTGTCAGGCGATTTCAAGCAAAATACCGGTACGGGAGCCTGAAGCCATGCCACAAATGAACATGGTGCAGGCCATCCACTCCGCTATGGACGTGATGCTGGAGCGCGACCGCAGCGTGGTGGTACTGGGCGAAGACGTCGGCTATTTCGGTGGTGTGTTCCGCGCCACTGAAGGCTTGCAACGCAAATACGGTGAGCACCGCGTGCTGGATACGCCCATCGCCGAGGGTGGCATCATTGCCGCGGCCATCGGTATGGCAGTGAATGGGCTACGGCCGGTGACGGAGATTCAATTCGTCGACTACATCTACCCGGCTTACGATCAGATTGTGAGCGAACTGGCCCGCCTGCGTTACCGCAGCGCCGGCGACTTCACCGCTCCTGTCACCATTCGCACGCCTTGTGGGGGCGGTATTCGCGGTGGGCAGACGCATTCGCAGAGCCCGGAAGCTATCTTCGCGCATGTGTGTGGTTTGAAGGTGGTGATGCCCTCCAACCCTTACGACGCCAAAGGCTTGCTCATCGCCGCCATCGAAGATAACGACCCGGTGATTTTTCTGGAGCCGAAGCGGCTCTACAACGGGCCCTTCGACGGACAACCCGACCAGCCGGCTGTGCCGTGGACCGCACACGCCAAGGGCGAGGTGCCAGAAGGCTATTACCGCTTGCCGATAGGCGAATGCGCCATTGCCCGTGCTGGTAGCGAACTGACTATCGTCACTTACGGCACGATGGTGCATGTCGCCGCAGGCGCCGCACAAGCCGTCGGCATTGATGCCGAGATTATCGACGTGCGCACCATCTCGCCGCTTGATACCGCCACCATCATTGCTTCGGTGAAGAAGACCGGACGCTGTGTGGTGGTGCATGAAGCGACGCGCTTCGGCGGCTTCGGGGGCGAGATTGCCGCCACCATTCAGGAAGAATGCTTCTGGCATCTGGAAGCACCCATCGTGCGTGTCGGTGGCTGGGACACGCCTTACCCGCATGCTTTCGAGTGGGAGTATTTCCCCGGCCAGACCCGTGTAGCGA
The DNA here is from genome assembly GCA_903858165.1 of uncultured Pseudomonadota bacterium. Lineage (GTDB taxonomy): Bacteria > Pseudomonadota > Gammaproteobacteria > Steroidobacterales > Steroidobacteraceae > CAIOHZ01. Next base: position 62,155 of record CAIOHZ010000234.1, on the reverse strand, counting down.
ATGCTCTGAAACGCGTGATGGGAGAGGCGGCATGAACGGCGTAGTGGTAAGCGCAGTACCGCGTCGCTTCGAGTTCAAGGTACCGGACCTCGGCGAAGGCACGGTCAGTTCGGAGATCGTGGCATGGAAGGTAGCCGTCGGCGACTGGGTTCCGGAAGATGCGCCACTGGTGGAGCTGTCCACCGACAAGGCCGTGGTGGAGGTGTCATCGCCGGTGAGTGGCAGGGTGGTGAGCTTGGCCGGTGTCCCGGGCGATGCGGTGGCTGTGGGCTCCGTGCTGGCGGTGTTTGCACTTGAAGAGCGTGACGCCACGGCTGAGGCAAGTGCGAGCTGGCTCGCGCCCTCATCGCCGGAAGTCGTGAGTTCGCTAGCAATTGTTGGCAGCGCATCGTCCCACGCAGAAACCGGCACGGCCCGTGTCATGGCTTCGCCCGCGACGCGGCGGCGGGCCCGGGAGGCGGGAGTGAATCTCGCCACGCTCCCCGGGACCGGGACGGGTGGGCGCGTGCTGCGCACGGACCTAGACCGGGCTGTCGCGAGCCAGCGCCCTCCTACAGCGGAAGTCGCGAGCAAGCTCGCTCCTGCAAGCGGCGTGACCGAGATTCCGGTCATCGGCGTACGTCGGGTTATTGCGCAGCGCATGGAGCAGGCCAAGCGCACGGCGCCGCATTTTTCCTACGTAGAAGAAGTGGATGTCACGGCCTTGGAAGCCTTGCGCCTACATCTCAATGCCCGTCGATCCCGCGAGGAAGCCTACAGCTACCTGCCGTTTGTCATGGTCGCTTTAGCCCGCGTGCTGCGCGATTTTCCCCAGTGCAACGCGCACTACGACACCGCGCGCAACGTCATCCTGCGCCATGCCGCGGTGCATATCGGCGTGGCCACCCAAACGCCGGACGGTCTGAAGGTCCCCGTGGTTCGCCATGTCGAGGCACTCACCCTGGGGCAGGTGGCGACAGAGGTGCGGCGGGTGTCTGCCGCGGCCCGCAACAATACCGCCCGCCGCGAGGAGCTCGGCGGCAGTACAATCACGGTGACCAGCCTCGGCAAGCTGGGCGGCATTGTCAGCACCCCGGTGCTCAATCTGCCCGAAGTCGCCATCATCGGCCTGAACAAGGCGGTGGAGCGTCCTGTCGTGGTGGGAGGTGCCGTGGTGGTGCGCCGGATGATGAACTTGTCTTCATCGTTCGATCACCGTTTCGTGGATGGCTTTGATGCCGCCGCGATGGTCCAGGCGCTAAAGGAAAGGCTCGAGCAGCCCGCCACCATTTTTATGGCGGAGTAGCGCGGACCGGAACAACCTATGGCCCGGCGCCCGGAAGCCCGGCGCTGCAGCAGGAGAACGACCATGGCGAACCACCCCGCGCAAAGCGCCCCCTTCGGCAGCATCCTCGCCGGCCAGATGGCCGTGGCGGAGTACCACGACGGTGCCTGGGGTGCCTTCGAGGTACGCCCGGTAGCGCCGCTGCCGCTGAGCCCTGCGGCCCATGTGCTGCATTACGGCAGCACCTGCTTCGAGGGTGGCAAAGCTTTCCTGCATGCCGATGGCTCGGTGAATGTCTTTCGTCTCGACAAGCACATCGCCCGCATGATCCAGAGCGCCCATAGCCTGGTGCTTCCCGAGCCGAACCCGGAGCAACTGCGAGCCATGGTGCTAGCCGCCATCGAGCACAACCGGCAGGAAGTACCGGAGGCCCCCGGCGCGCTGTACCTTCGCCCCATGCTCATCGGCACGACGCCGAATATCGGCGCGGCCGCCACGCCTAGCAGTTCCGCCATGCTCATGGTCCTCTGCAGCCCCGTGTGGGACTACTTCGCTGGCGGCGCCAAGCCGCTGCGCATCTACGTGGAAGAGCATGCCACCCGCTGTGCTGGCCATCTCGGTATGGTGAAGACCGGCGGTAACTACGCCGCTGCGCTCGGCCCGACGTTGGCGGCCCGTAAGCAGTACGGTGCGGACCAAGTGTTGTTCTGTCCGGGTGGCGAGGTACAGGAAACGGGCGCTGCCAATTTCCTGCTCATCCGCGAAGGGCACATCTTGACGCGCAGTCTCGACCCGAGCTTCCTGCATGGCGTCACCCGCGACTCTTTACTGCGCATGGCGCCGGACCTTGGTTACCAGGTCGAAGAACGCGTGTTCACGGTCGAGGAAATGCTCGAGTGGGTGAAGACCGGCGAGGCTGCTCTTTCGGGTACGGCAGCTGTGTTGTCCGGTGTGGGCACTTTGCTCCGTGATGGGCAGGAAATCCGCGTCGGCGATGGCAACATCGGCCCGAACACGCAGCGTCTGCGCGCCGCTCTGGTAGGGCTGCAGCAGGGAATCATCCCCGATACGCGCGGCTGGTTGACCCGGGTTTGACCCGGGCTTGGTCAAGGCGCTGACGGCACGTTCTTTAGCGCCCCCGCAATGCAAGTAGCGGTCACTGGGGCGGCAGGGCATGTAGGCGCCAACCTCGTGCGCGCACTGCTGGCTCGTGGCGACCAAGTACGGGTCTTGGTCCATGCCGATACGCGCGGCATTGCGGGCCTGCCGGTCGAGCATTGCCATGGCAGCGTCACTGACCCGGCTGCCGTGTTGCGCCTAGTGCAGGGTATGGAGCGCGTTTACCACCTCGCTGCCAAGGTCTCCATCGACCCACGCGAGCGCGCTGAACTGCACCGCGTGAATATGGGGGGTACGCAGTGTGTGGTGGATGCTTGTCGCGTTGCCAGCGTCGCCCGGCTGGTGTATGTCAGCTCCATCCACGCCCTAGCCTCGCATCCGCGCCATGAGCCCGTCACCGAAGACCGTGCCTTGGCCACCGGACGTGGCCTGCCTGGCTACGACGCTTCGAAAGTGGCCGCAGAGCGCGTGGTGCAGGCGGCCCTCGCCAGCGGGCTGGACGTCGTTGTGCTTAACCCTACCGCCATCTTGGGCCCTTACGACTTCCGTCCTTCCCATTTGGGCGAGGTGCTCTTGGACCTCTACCACCAACGCCTGCCAGGTCTTGTGGCGGGCGGCTTCGATTGGGTAGATGTACGCGATGTGGCTGCGGGCATTCTTGCCGCCGCCGACCATGCCCCGGCCGGCAGTCGCTATCTCCTGGGGGGCCAACGGGCCACGGTCGCCGAACTGGCTAGTCTGGTGGCGCAGGTGACCGGACGTCCTGCTCCTTGGCTAGTGACACCCATGTGGCTTGCGCGGGCCGTAGCGCCGGGCGCGGAGTGGGCCGCGCGTCTTGCCGGCCGGCGTCCGCTGTTTACTCCGGAATCGCTTTACGCACTGCGCAACCATCTGGACATCAGTTACGCGCGGGCCCGGCAGGAGTTGGGCTATGCACCGCGTTCGCTGGCGGCCACGGTGCGTGATACCTTCACTTGGTTCCGTGAAGCGGGGAGGCTCGAACCATGACCGAACAAGCCTTGTTTACCGCGCTCATGCCGGTGTGGATCGGCGTCGCGGCAATCACTTTCCTGTCCTTGTTCTTTATCACCGCGCCGTATGGTCGGCATGGTCGCAGCGGTTGGGGGCCGCTCGTTCCGAGTTGGGCGGGCTGGATGTTGATGGAAGCCCCATCGCTCATCGTCATGGTGTTGTGCTTCGCCTTGCAGTCGCCGGAACTGCCTGGCGGCTGGGTGTTTCTCGGCCTGTGGACGGCGCACTACGTGAACCGTACGTTCATCTACCCGCTACGCAACCCGGGCCGTGCCAAGCCCATGCCTTTGTCCATCTGCGGCTTGGCCATCTTCTTCAACCTCGTGAACGCCTACCTGAACGGACGCAGCCTCACGCTCTTCGGGCCGCAGTACGACTGGACCTGGTTCAGTGAGCCCACGACGCTGCTGGGGCTGGGTTTGTGGACTTTAGGCGCGGGCATCAATCTGCAGTCCGACCAAATCTTGTTTGGCCTACGCCGCCCCGGTGAGACCGACTACCGCATTCCCCAAGGCGGCCTTTACCGCTATGTGTCTTGCCCGAATTATCTCGGCGAGCTCATCGAGTGGACCGGCTTTGCGCTCGCGGTGGCCTCGCCGGCGGCATGGACATTCGTGGTGTGGACTGCCGCCAATTTGGTGCCGCGCGCCGTGGCTCACCATCGCTGGTATCGCGAACGTTTTGCCGACTACCCTGCCGAGCGCAAAGCGCTGGTCCCTTTTCTGCTGTGAGGTCATCTCCCATGCCTACCCCGCAACATTCCTCTGTGCTTGCCGCGGCTATTGCCGTCGGCCTTGCCTGGTCTTCGGTGACGGCTGCGGCTGATGTGCTGCTGCAGCACGTGCAGGTCTACGATGGCACCGGGGCGGCACCCTACTCGGCTGACGTACGCATCCGCGGCACCAAGATTGTCGCCGTGGCGCCGCAGCTGACGCCGGAGCCGGGCGAAACAGTTAGCGATCAGCGTGGCCTCGCGCTGGCTCCCGGCTTCATCGACGTGCATTCGCATGCGGATTCCGGATTGTTGGACGATCTCGACGCTGCCACGGTTTCGCGACAAGGTGTCACCACGGTAGTGGTCGGGCAGGATGGTGAGTCCGTGTTCCCGTTAGGGAAGTATCGCGCCCAGTTGCAAGCCACGCCGCCCGCCATCAATGTGGCCAGCTTCGCCGGCCATGCCACGCTGCGCATGCAGGTGATGGGCAAAGATCTCTACCGCGCCTCTACCCCCGCCGAACAGGTGCGCATGGAAGCATTACTGCAGCAAGAAATGCTGGACGGTGCCTTTGGTCTTTCGACGGGCCTGGAGTACGAGCAAGGCCATTTCGCTACCACCGAAGAAGTGGTGGGTTTGTCAAAGATCGCTGCTGCCAGCCACGGTACTTACCTCAGCCATGTTCGCGATGAGTCGACCAAGGTGTTCGAGTCTTACGATGAAATATTGCGTATTGGTCGCGAGGCAAAAATTCCCGTAGGCATCACGCACATCAAGATGGGTGCTACGTCGGTATGGCACCAGGCAGCGAAGCGCATGCCGGCTTACTTCGAACAGGCCAAGCGTGAAGGCGTGAAGCTGACGCCGGACGTGTATCCCTATACTTATTGGCACTCCACCATTCGTGTGTTGGTACCAGACCGCGATTTCTTCAACGCAGAAAAAGTAGCGAAAGCGCTGGAAGAAAACGGTGGCGCCGCCGCTATTTTGTTTGCCAGCTATGTCCCCGACCCGACGCTCGCCGGCAAGACGTTGGCAGAGATGGCCGCGCATTGGGGCCTCTCGCCCGTTGCAGCCTACATGCGCACCATCCGCGAGACGGAAGCCCAGCTGGAAACCGGTATATCCATGGAAGACATCATCGGCACTTCGATGAGCGAAGACGATGTGAGTTGGTTCGTGGCGCACCCCGAGATTGCCTTCTGCAGCGATGGTGCCTTGCACGGTTCGCACCCGCGTGGCGCTGGCGCTTTCCCGCGCATCCTTGGCCACTATGTACGCGAAGCCAAGGTGCTGCCGTTGCCGGAGGCTATTCGCAAGATGACCAGCCTGCCGGCTTCACGCTTGGGGCTTGCGGACCGCGGACGCATCGCGCCGGGGTATGTGGCAGACCTCGTGCTGTTCGACCCGGCAACCGTTATTGACCAGTCCACCATCCAACACCCCGAAGCCCCGCCGCTGGGCATTCCGGCGGTGATGGTGTCCGGCGAGTGGGTTATTCGCGATGGTGCGGTGACGGGCAAGCGCCCTGGCAAGGCACTGCAAGGCCCGGGCTACCGCGCAGCGCGCTGAAGGCGGCGCATACGAACACGGTGTATTGCCGTGTTCGTGGTCCACGTTGCCCGTGTGGTTTCCAGAAGGCCAGGCGCCAGAGAATAGCCGCCCCTTTGTTCCAGCCAGTGGAGCACCTCTGCCATATTCCACAGCAAGGTACTGCCGGCGTGGGTGGGCGCAGGAAAACTCGTGGGGTGGTTGAGCATCAGCTTGCGCAGGTTCTGTCGGCTAACGTCGACCAACTCTGCGACATCGCTTAAGCCGCCGAGATCGGGCGCCGCCTCAGTGAGTTCGGCTTCTGGCAGGGCGCTCAACACTTGGGCGGAAGCCTCCGCTACGGCCTCCAGGGCGCTTGCGGCTTCCCGGCAAAAAGCCAACGCAACATGGCCGGGGTTGCCAAGGCCGACAGAGGTATCGTCGCAACCTGCCTCGAAGAGGCGGTCGAGGTCCGCATCTTTGAGTTCGGCAGTATGGCCAAGCCGGAAGTGCAGGGTGAATTGGTATTCCATGATGGCCTCGGTGTCGCGCGGCGCGTCGTCCTCGATGGATTGACCGAAACTGCAGTTCAAGACCACCCGGCGCAGGAATCGCGAATGCCCGCCTGGGTTCCGCGGAGTGCTCCAAACGCTGGTGATGCAAAACGCACCGCAGCGACAACTGTCACTTCGCGAAGGGCAGTACATACGCCCCCAAGCATGGCTGCCGCCGGGTACTACTCGCCAGCCGTTTAGTTCAGCGAATTGCAGAACGCTTTCGATTTCCTTGTCGGGATGTCGACGACGCATGGTCCTTTCCTTGGATATTAAGCAGATCAATACTAGTTGTCAAAAGACAATTGAAAGCGGGCGCACGCACGAGCCTTCCATGGCTCCCGGGTGTAGTAAAGAATAGCTCGAGCGGCAGGCCGCGCACGTTCGCATAAAGGGTGCGTTTCAAAGAAAACGCGCAGCAGTATTCGCGTCCAAAAAAAGCCCCGCCGAAGCGGGGCTTTTCGTTGCGCCTTCGCGCGAGCCCTAGTCCACCGCTTTGATGGCGGCGATGAGCCCCGCGGCAGCCTTCTGGCCGTCGCCATACAACAAGCGGGTGTTGTCCAAGTAAAACAGGGCGTTCTCGATACCCGAGAAGCCCTGCCCCTGGCCACGCTTGATGACGATGCAGGTCTTGGCCTTGTCGGCATTCAAGATGGGCATGCCATAGATGGGGCTGCTCTTGTCGTTGCGGGCGACGGGGTTCACCACGTCGTTCGCACCAATAATGAGTGCCACATCCGCCGTCTCGAACTCGGCATTGATTTCGTCGAGGTCGGCGATGATGTCGTACGGCACGCCGGCTTCCGCCAGCAGTACGTTCATATGGCCCGGCATGCGGCCTGCCACCGGGTGGATGGCGAACTTCACCGTCACGCCGCGGTCGATGAGCAGCTGCGTCATCTCCCACACCTTGTGTTGGGCCTGTGCCACCGCCATGCCGTAACCCGGCACGATGATGACTTTTTGCGCGAAAGCCATGGCTACGCCGGCGTCGCTGGCGTCGATGGGCTTCTGCGAACCCGTGACGGGGCCGGTGGCTGCGCTACTGGTATCACCAAAGCCCGAGAACAACACGTTGCCGAGACTGCGGTTCATGGCCTTCGCCATCAGCTGCGTCAGCAACGAACCGGCCGAGCCCACCACCGTACCGGCGATGATCATGGCGGTGTTCTGCGTGACGAAGCCTTCGAACGCTACCGCCAAACCGGTGAGGGCGTTGTAGAGCGAGATGACGACCGGCATGTCCGCGCCGCCGATGGGCAGGGTCATGGTGAGGCCGAGCAACAGCGACAGTACGAAGAACAGAGTGACTGCTTCCATGCTGGTATTGGTGCCGGTTGCGATGAGGCCACCGACCACCAAGGCGCCAGCGAGGATGAGCATGTTCACGAATTGCTGTCCGCCGAAGCGGTAGCTCTTCTTGATGAGCCCCTGCAGTTTGCCGAAGGCAATGCCCGAGCCGGAGAACGAAACGCCACCGATGAGGCCACCCAGCACGGCGAGCGTGCCAGCCACGAGAGTGTGTTCTTCACCCTTGTAGAGTTCTACCGCCGCAATGGCAGCGGCTGCGCCGCCACCCATGCCGTTGTAAAGCGCAATCATCTGCGGCATGTCCGTCATGGCCACGCGCTGTCCGCTCACCCACGCAATGCCACCGCCGATGGCGATAGCAACCACGACGAGTACCATGTTCGTGCTGAGGTGCGGAGAAAGTTCCGTGCCTAGGGACGGCGCCAAGAAGGTGACCAGGGTAGCGATGAGCATGCCGCCGCCAGCCCACACAATGCCACTACGCGCCGTGACGGGCGAAGCCATGCGCTTCAAACCCATAATGAACAGGAACGCAGTAGCGAAGTACGCAATATCGATAAGCCACTTGGTGGCCACAGGGTTGAGGAAGGACATTAGTGGTGCCCCCCACTCTTGGGCTTGCTGCCACTAGATTTGAACATCTCGAGCATGCGCGCGGTGACCACGTAGCCACCCATGGCATTGCCAGCGCCGAGCAGCACGCCGACGAAGCCGATAGCCTGTTCGAGCGGCGTGTCCGCTTTGAACAGCGCGATCATGGCGCCAACGACCACGATGCCGTGGACGAAGTTGCTGCCCGACATGAGTGGGGTGTGCAGGATGGCCGGTACGCGGCCGATGACCTCATAGCCAGTGAAGCCGGCCAGCAGGAAGATATACAGAGCAATGATGCCGTCAATCATGGGAATGCCTCCGTGTTCAGCCGACGGCCTTGGCCGTGGGTTCGTGCTTGATGACGCCGCTATGCGTTACGACACTGCCGGCAAAGACTTCGTCGGTGAAGTCGATGGCCAGTTCGCCGCCTTTGGCTATCGCGGGTGTCAGGAAGTTCAGCAGGTTGCGTGAGTACATCTCGCTGGCGTGGTAGGCCAGGCTCGAAGCCAGATTCACTGGCCCGATGATGCGCACGCCACCGTGCTCGACCGTTTCACCGGCCTTGCACAGCTCGCAGTTGCCGCCGTTTTCCGCAAGGATGTCGACGATGACTGCGCCAGGCTTCATGCGCTCTACCGCCGCTTTCGAAACGATGCGCGGCGCGGGGCGCCCCGGGACACCGGCGGTGCAGATGACGGCGTCGGCAGCGGCGATACGGCTATCCAGCACTTCTTGCTGCTGGGCCTTCTCTTCCGCCGTGAGTTCGCGAGCATACCCGCCGGCGCCGTCAGCGCTGATGCCGGTTTCCACGAACTTCGCGCCGAGGCTCTTCACCTGTTCGCGGGTGGCGCTGCGCACGTCGTAGGCTTCCACCACGGCGCCAAGGCGCTTGGCGGTGGCGATGGCCTGCAGGCCGGCCACGCCCACGCCGATGACCAGCACCGTGGCCGGGCGAATAGTGCCCGCGGCGGTGGTGAGCATGGGCAGGAACTTGTCGAGTGCGTTGGCGGCGATGAGCACAGCCTTGTAGCCGGCGACTGCCGCCTGTGAGGACAGCGCGTCCATCGACTGCGCACGCGAGATGCGGGGAACGAGTTCCATCGCAAAACCCGTCTTGCCGCCGTCGCGCAAGGCGCGCACGAGGTCGTGCTGCAGGTGAGGCGCCAGATAGCCGGCGACGACTGCGCCGGATTTCAGCGCATCTACCGTGGCGGGCGCGGGCGGCTGCACAGCCAAGAAGACATCGGCTTGTACCAGTACGGCGGCGGCAGTGTCGACGAATTCCACGTTTTTGTAGGAGCTGTCCGGGAAGGCGGCGGCGGTGCCGGCCCCCTTCTCCATGACCAGCCTGACGCCGAGTGCGGCGAATTTAGTGGCTACTTCCGGCACCAACGCCACGCGGCGTTCGCCAGCGGCGGTTTCCCGCACTACCCCGATTGTGATGGGCATCGCTTCTCCCCCTGGTGCCCCTTGGTGGGGCGTGTCGTGATGACCTCGATGGTGTCTCAGAATTGTATGCAGTGCAACATGCGGATTGTCGCAGGGCCGCGACTTGGCAACAAAGGGATGGTTCTCCCGCCCCCTGTTCCCCTTGTCGCGGTGTTGCGGCCGTCTGTCCTTGTCCCGATTGCACCTGACACCAGAATTTGCGTACATTCGGGGGATGGTTTATGCCCCTACTGGCCTGTCGCATGCCGAACTGGAACTCCCGGACGCCGGGGACGCCCTGTCGGCCTGCGGTCTGGGACAACAGGTGCTGCGCACGGACCGCTCCGGCATGCCGCTCGAATGGATCGATTACCGCGAGGCGGTGCGCCTGCAGTTCATGGGGCAGGTGGCATACGCCTTTGGCACCGCGCTCTTTAGGCTGCGGGGTGGCACCAATGCACGCTCGGGCCAACGGACTTCCGTGGTGGTACACAGCATCGTCGCCACGGTGGGGCATACCCGCAACCCCGGTGCCCGGCGACACGACTACACCCCACCCCTGAATAACGAAACCCTGTTCAAGCGTGATGCACACCTCTGCCTGTATTGCGGTGTGCAGTTCCAGCCCCAGCAGCTCTCGCGCGACCACGTGCGGCCGTTTTATCTAGGCGGGCAGGACCGCTGGACCAATGTGGTGACCGCTTGCCGCCGCTGCAACAACCACAAAGCCAACCGCACGCCGGAACAGGCCGGATTGCAGCTGTTGGCGGTGCCGTTCACGCCCACCTATGCCGAATACATCTACCTGAAGGGTCGGCGCGTGCTGGCCGACCAAATGGAGTATCTGCGCGCGCACTTTCCGCGCAGCAGTCCGCTGCACCAGCGCGAGGTCTAGTATCCTCCGCGGACCATGCCAACTGTTCATCTCGTCGACGCCAGCTACTTCATCTTCCGCGCCTACTACTCCACGCCGCCCGGCATGACGGATGTGGACGGTCGCCCGGTCAATGCAGTTCACGGGTTCGCCCGCTTCCTGCTCGATTTTCTCGAACGCACCCAGGCGCCCCACGTAGCCATTGCCTTCGACGAAAGCCTCTCGCGGTCGTTCCGCAACCGCATCTACCCGCCCTACAAGGCGAACCGCGAACTGCCGCCGGTGGAATTGGAGCAGCAATTCGCGCGGTGCCGCTCGCTCTGTGCCCTGCTCGGGGTCGCGGATTTCGGCTCCAGCGAATATGAGGCTGACGACATCATTGGCACCTTTGTCACCTTGGCGCGGCGCCGCGGCCAAACTTCCGTGCTGCTGACGCGCGATAAAGACCTTTCCCAGCTCATCCGTGAGGGCGACGTGTTCTGGGACTGGGCCGACGAAAAACGCTATGGCTACGACGAAATTCCCGCGCGGTTCGGCGTGCGCGCGGAGCGCATGGCGGACTATCTGGCCTTGACTGGCGACAGTGTCGACAACATTCCGGGCGTGCCCGGGGTGGGCGCTAAAACGGCGGGGGTTTTGCTCGACCGCTACGAGAGCCTGGAGCACCTCTACGCGAGCCTGCACGAAGTGCCGGCGCTGCCAATGCGCGGCGCCAAGGGCATAGCCGAAAAGCTGGCCTTGCACCGTGACAAGGCCTTTCTGGCGCGCGAACTCACCCGTATTGCCTGCGATGTACCCGTGAATCCTTCGCCTGCTGCGTTGTTACGCCGCACGCCCGACCTGCCGGGGTTCGAAGCGTTCTGTGATCAAGCGAAATTTGGCAGCATGCTGCGGCGGCAGGCGGCGCGCATGGCGGCGGCGCTTGAATTCGCAAAGTAGACAACCGACTGGAAGAAGGACGGAAGAGCGATGCACGTTCCCCTGCTGGTGGATGACTTCCTGCGCCGTGCGGCGCAGCTGTATCCCGCGAAGACGGCCATCATTGATGGCCAGCATCGCTTCACTTACGGCGAGTTCCAGGCGCGGGTGAACCGCTTTGCGCATGCCCTGCGTCGCTGTGGCATTGGCCAAGGCGACCGGGTATGTATCCTCAGCCCGAACTCGCATTTTTTTCTGGAAAGCTTTTACGCCACGGCACGCATTGGCGCGGTGCTGGTGCCGTTGAACTACCGCTTGGTGCCTGAGGACCACGAGTACATCATCGGCCACGCTGGCGTGAAGGCCGTGCTGGTGGATGCCGAATATACCGACATGGTTGATGCCATTCGCGAACGTATTCCCGCTGTCGAGCGCTATATTGTCGCTTCATACACCAGCGAGCCGGTGGCCGGCTGGGAAGATTGGAACAGTCTCATTGCGAACGAACCCGCCAGCGCTCCCGATGCGCCGGCCCGCGATGAAAACGATATGGTGTCCATTAACTATACCTCCGGCACCACCGCGCGCCCGAAGGGTGTGATGCTGACGCATCGCAATTGCTACATCAACGCCTACAACCTTATCGCCCACTTGCGTGTGGCGCATGAAGACGTGGAGTTGTGGACGCTGCCCATGTTCCACTGCAATGGCTGGGGCGGCGTCTACGCGCTAACCGGTATGGGCGGTACGCACGTGGTGTTGCGGGCAGTGAATGCGCCAGACATTTATCGCTTGATGCAGGATGAGAAGGCGACCTTCGCCTGCATGGCGCCGGCGGTTCTGCGCACGCTGCTCGACTATCCAGCCCGTGGCGACTACCAGTTGAACACCGCGCTGCGCTTCACGGTGGCGGGCGCGCCGCCGCCAGCGGCGTTCATCGAACGCATGGAAACGGAGATGGGCTGGCATTTCATGGAAATCTACGGCCTTACCGAAACTGCGCCGTTGCTCACTATCTCGCAGCCCGACTACGGCACGGCGAAAGATGACTGGTCGCGCCGTGCGCGCGCTGGCGTTTCCGGCATTGGCGTGGAGCTACAGTTGCTCGACGATGCTGGCCACCCTGTGCCGCAGGACGGCGTGAGCATTGGCGAAATCTGCGCGCGCGGCAACATGGTGTTCGCCGGTTACTGGGAACAGCCTGAAGAAACCGCGCGCTGTATTCGCAATGGTTATTTCTACACGGGCGACCTCGCCGTGTGGGATGCGGTGGGCAATGTCCACATCGTCGACCGCAAGAAGGATGTCATCATTTCCGGTGGCGAGAACATCAGTTCGCCGGACATCGAAGACACTCTTTACCGGCACCCGGCCATCGCTGAATGCGCAGTTATTGGCGTGCCGCATGAAAAGTGGGGCGAGACGCCGAAGGCCATCGTAGTACTGCGGCCTGGCATGGCAGCCACGGAAGCGGAAGTCATTGCTTTCTGCCGCGAACGCATGGCGCACTTCAAGTGCCCCACCTCCGTGGACTTCATCGAAGCCTTGCCGCGCACGGTCACGGGCAAGCTCCAGAAGTTCCGGCTGCGTGAGCAGTACTGGCAAGGCGCGCGGCGCGTCAATTGAACGCCAGTGCCGTATGGCCGCTAGCGAGCTGCGAGCTGGACTGGGCTATTCGCCGCTAGCTTTTTTGCGCTGCGCACGCGGGTGCGCGCTTTCGTATACGCGGGCCAAGTGCTGGAAGTCCACGTGGGTATACGCCTGCGTCGTGGACAGGTTTGCATGGCCCAGCAGTTCCTGCACGGCGCGCAGATCGCGACTGCTTTCCAGTAGATGCGTGGCGAAAGAATGCCGGAACAAGTGCGGATGCACGTTCACATCCAGCCCTTGCTGCTTGGCCCAGGCAGCTACGCGCAATTGTACTGCCCGCGGCGTAAGGCGATTGCCATTCCGCCCAATGAACAACGGGCGCGGCGGCGATTCTTCGTCACCGAGCAAATATTTGTGGCGTAACGCCAGCCACGCCAGCACGGCGCGACGGGCCGGACCGCCAACTGGAATGATGCGTTGCTTGCGGCCCTTGCCGGTGACGCGCACCAGTTGCTCGTCGAAGTCGATGTCGCCGAGATTCAGCCCCACCAGCTCGGCCAAACGGATGCCGCTGGAGTAGAACAGCTCCATGATGGCGAGGTCGCGCGTGGCAAGCGTGGGGTCTGGCGCCATGGAAGGTTGGGCCGCTGGCGCCACCTGCGGCGTCAGTAAACGGGTCATGCGGTCTACATCGAGTGTGGCGGGCAGGCGCCGGCCGGCCTTGGGCGGACGGACCTCCAGCGCGGGGTTGCCCTTAGCCAGGCCTTCGCGCTGCAACCAGCGCCAGAAACCGCGTACCGCCGAAAGGCGCCGGGCCAGCGACCGCGGCGACAGACCGCCCTGGTGGCTTTCTGCCACGAAGTCGCGGATGTGGGCGTCGGTGAAGGAGTCGGGTGTGCCCAGTCCTTGCGCCAGCGCAAAGGCCACCACGGCACCCAAGTCGCGTGAGTAGGCGTCGTTGGTGTGCGGGGAGACCTGCCGTTCATGCGACAGGTGCCGCAGGTAGCGGTGCAGCAAGTCGTGGTCAAAGGCGGTAGGGAGCAAGGACATACTGCTTTATACCGCAGACTGGCCGTTGGTGGCACTTACCAGTGCCGCCGACAACAATTCTGCGATGCGCGTCAAGAAATCGGTACTCATGCCGGGGTGGTAGCGGCCGGCGTCTGGCGAGGCCAGCGCCAGCAGGCCGGCGTGGCCTCCACCCAGTGGCACCACGGCAGCCGAGGCAATGGCGCCCGGGTGGGCCGGGAACAGCCAATCGCGCTGGGAATCGCGGAGATTGCCGCAGCGCGGGGCAGCCTGCGCCAACACCGCGTCGAGGCCGCAGAAGGCGGCTTCAGCCACGGTGGCAAAACGCAAGCGGCTGGAGGCGAGGCCCGCCACTGGCCGCTGCAGCAGCACCAGCGTGAAATCGCGCACCTGGAAATCTTCGCGCAGGCTGCGCTCTACTGCGCTGGCAACCGCTTCAAGGTTTCGGGCACCGATGAGTGCGCAAGCGAAGCGGTGGATATGGTCCTGCAGGGTGTTGTTGTCGCGGGCGACGGCGACGAATTCGCGCAGTTTGGTCTCTGCCTCGCGCTTCTGCTCGCGCAGGGTTTCCACTTGGCGCTCCACCAGCGACACAGCGCTGCCGCCGCGCGCATGGGGCAAACGTAACTGCGCCAGCAGCGGTTCGTGCCGAGCGAAGAAGTCGATGTCGTTGCGCAGGAAGGCCGCGACGTCCGCTTCGGTGAGGTCCGCCAGTGGGCTGGCGGGGGCGGTGCTCATGTTTCGATGAATCCTTCGAAAACCGTCGTGGCCGGGCCGGTAAGCCAGATGGGATGGCCTTCCCCTTCCCAGCCAATTTGCAAGGTGCCGCCCGGCAAATCCACGCGGACGATGGCGTCCAGCAGGCCGTGACGGCGGCCCACGGCCACCGCGCCACAGGCGCCGGTTCCACAAGCCAGTGTCTCACCTGCGCCGCGTTCGTGCACGCGCAGGCGGATATGGCCCCGGTCTACCACCTCCATGAACCCCACGTTGGTGCGGCGGGGGAAGCGGGGGTGGTGTTCGAGGACTGGACCCAAGCGGTCCACCGGGGCGGTTTTCACGCTAGGGATGCGCAGGACGGCGTGGGGATTGCCGATGCTCACCGCGCCTATTTCTACGGTGCTGCCACCCGCCTCCAGGGCGTAGAAGGCAGCTTCGGCGCTGGCCGTGAAGGGCAGGGCGGCGGGGGCAAAGTTCGGTACACCCATGCGGACGGACACCTCGCCGTCCCCGGTGAGGCGGGCATGGATGAGGCCGGCCGGGCTGTCCATGGTGAGTTTGCCGGGGCCCAGCCCCTGCCGGCGGGCGACGAGGGCGGCCACGCAGCGGGCGCCGTTGCCGCACTGTTCCACTTCGTTTCCATCGGAATTGAAGATGCGGTAGTACACTGCCGTCCCCGGTTGACGGGGAGGCGAGAGGACCAAGGCCTGGTCGAAGCCGATTCCGCGATGCCGGTCTCCCCAGGCACGCAGGAGGTCGGCCCCGGGCAGAGGGGCGCCTGGCGTTTCATCGAACACGATGAAGTCGTTGCCGAGGCCGTGCATTTTCACGAAGGGCAGTCGCATGAGCGAAGGATACCGGATAGGCGCAGCAGGGGTCATCCCTCGAGTCGGGTTTATCAGCCTGGGCTGCCCCAAGGCCACCAGCGATAGCGAGCAGATCCTTACCCGGCTGCGGGCTGAGGGCTATGAGGTGGTGGGCACCTACGACCAAGCCGACTTGGTGGTAGTGAACACCTGCGGCTTCGTCGACGACGCCGTGCACGAGAGCCTCGACACCATTGGCGAGGCGCTGCGCGAGAACGGCAAGGTGGTGGTGACCGGCTGCTTGGGCGCGCGTCCGGAGCAGATTCTTGAGCGCCACCCGCAGGTGCTTAAGATTACCGGCCCCCATGCCTTCGACGAAGTCATGGACGCGGTGCACGAGCATCTACCCCCCGCGCATGATCCGTTTCTGGACTTGGTGCCGCCGCAGGGTATTCGCCTCACACCGCGCCACTACGCCTACCTGAAAATATCCGAGGGCTGCAACCACCGCTGCAGCTTCTGCATCATTCCGTCCATGCGTGGCGACCTAGTCAGCCGCCCCTTGCCGCATGTCTTGAATGAAGCCATTCGACTGCGCAATGCCGGCGTGCGCGAGTTGCTGGTCATCAGCCAGGACACCAGCGCTTACGGCGTGGATGTGAAGTACCGGGCTGAGCAATGGGGCAGCCGCGAAGTACGTACCCGCTTCATCGACCTGGCGCGCGAACTAGGCCAATTGGCGGAAGGCCCGGGCAGCGACGGCCAGCCGTTGTGGGTGCGGCTGCACTATGTATACCCGTACCCGCATGTGGATGAAGTCATTCCGTTGATGGCCGCGGGCAAGGTACTGCCCTACCTCGATATTCCGTTTCAGCACGGCAGCCCGAGCGTGCTCAAGCGCATGAAGCGCCCCGCCCATGCCGAAAACACGCTGGAACGCCTGAAGGCCTGGCGCCGTGAAGTGCCGGACCTAGCGGTGCGCAGCACCTTCATCGTGGGCTTCCCTGGCGAGACTGAAGAAGAGTTTCAGGTCCTGCTCGACTGGCTGGACGAGGCCCAACTCGACCGCGTCGGTGCTTTCAAGTATTCGCCCGTGCAAGGCGCGCCCGCTAATGCGCTGCCAAACCCGGTGCCCGAGGCAGTGAAGCAAGAGCGCTACGAGCGCTTTATGACCAAGGCCGCCGCGATTAGCGCGGCGCGCTTGCAGCAAAAGGTGGGTCGCAAACTCACGGTGCTAGTGGATGCCATTGAGGGCAGTACTGTCATTGCGCGCAGCTATGCGGACGCGCCGGATATCGACGGCACAGTGCGCGTACGCGGTTCGCGCGCCTTGGCAGCGGCCCGCGTCGGCGAATTCATGGAAGTGGAGATTACGGGCGCGGACACCTACGACCTGCGCGCGAAGCTGGCCTGAAGCATCTGGAGCGCGCTGGCTCGCGACTCCCAAAAAAAACCCGCGGCGCCCCTGCGCCTTTGCGCGATACAGGAACCCGCGGGCCAAAGCGGCCGGGCTAAAGGGGATGGAAGGTGCCCGGCCAGTGGTTGCATCATCCTGCCGCTCCCGTTATCGTTCCAATCGATTGTTCGAATCGAACCGATAGGCTGTGCGTATCGTGCCGCCGGAGCCTTCCCATGAATCTGCGTGATCTGAAATACCTCGTGGCCCTCGCGGACACCCGTCACTTCGGCAAGGCGGCGGAGCGCTGCTTCGTTAGCCAGCCCACGCTGTCGGCGCAAATCAAGAAGCTCGAGGACTATCTCGGGGTCGCTTTGGTGGAGCGGCAGCCGCGCAATGTGGCACTGACGGCCGCTGGCGAAGAAGTGGTGGAGCGCGCGCGGCGCGTCATTCGCGACACCGACGACATTGTCGATTTGGCACACCTATCGCGCGACCCGCTGGCCGGCAAGTTGCGTGTTGGGCTTATCCCCACCATCGGCCCGTATCTTCTGCCCCACGTCATGCACAAGTTGCGCAAGGCCTTGCCGAAACTGCAGTTGCTGCTGTTTGAATACCAAACGCGTCCGCTGCTGCAGAAGCTCCGCATCGGCGAACTGGACATGGCGGTCCTGGCGCTACCCGCCGACGAGGAAGGCCTCGATAGCTGCGTACTTTACGAGGAGCCTTTTCTGGTCGCCATGCCCGCCACACACCGCTTCGCCAAGCAAAAGGTGGTGAAGCCCGCCGAACTGCACGGCGAAAAATTGCTGTTGCTGGAGGATGGGCACTGTTTGCGTGACCAAGCGTTGGAAGTGTGCAGCCTGCTGGCCGTGGATGAGGAAGCGGACTTCCGCGCTACGAGTCTCGAGACGTTGCGGCAGATGGTGGGCTCCGGACTTGGCATTACCTTGTTGCCAAAACTGGCAGCGGAAGGTCCGTTTGCGGCGAGCAAGACGCTGGTGACGAAACCATTCACCCACCCTCAGCCGGGGCGGTCTGTGGGTACCGTGTGGCGTCGCAGTTCCACCCGTCGACCCGCCATCGAGATGGTCAATAGCGTGTTGGCCAAGGCCGTGGCAACCAAGCCGTGAACAACGAAGCGCCTGATTCAGACGATGACGACGGTGTGCCGGGCTATGGCGTCGCGGGTTCTGCGGATGACACTCCAGCGGAACCGGTGCTCGTGCCGCCGGAGGACCTGCCTGCGGAATTGTTGCGCGCCGTCATTGAGGCGTTCGTGCTGCGCGAAGGCACTGAGTACGGCGAACGTGACTACACGCTCGACGAGAAAGTAGCCCATGTGGAGCAGCAATTGCGCAAAGGCGATGCGCATATTGTCTACGACGCCACTACGCAAAGCGTGGATATCCGCCGGCATTGACTGGGCGTGGGAAGCAGGCTGGTGCTAGCGGGCTTTGGCCACCAGATGGAAACGAACTTCGATAGGGTCGCCCACTTTGAGCAAGCCTCCTGCTGCGCTATAGGGCATCAGTCCCAGTTCTGCATGGGTGACGGTCCATGTGCCGCTTGCTACGTAGCTGGGGTGGTTGCGGTCTCCATCCACACTTTCTGCATCGAGCGCGCGCACCGTCACAGTCAGCGGTCGCACAAATTCCCCGCCCTTTACGGTGAACACCACCGTCGCGAGGAAGGTTCCAGCGGTCGGTTCTACGGTAGCCAGTTGTTGCAGGCGTAGCCCTATCTCCGGAAATCGCTCCGCGTCGAGCAGCGCGGGTGAAAGCATGTGTTCGCGCGTACCGGCGATGGCCGCGGCATCGGGAGCGGTGTTGAAGCCCTCGCCAGCCCCGGCGCGTTCCTCTGGGAGGTCTACCTCGAGCGTCTTCACCGGGAAGGCAGCACTGAAGTACGCTTTCGTTAGGTCGGTCGGGTCGAAGTTGGCTGCGCCAAGCACGGCTTTCGTGACAATGACATGGCGATGCCCGAGACGCGCCAGAGGACCCGCAGGGTCCAGACGCAACTCGATGCGACTGTCGCCGTCGTGCAATTGCAGGGCGGTGGATGGCGCCGCCGGCGCAGGCATCACCGTAGCCGAAGTTGGCTCGGTCGCAGGCGTAGGCACAGGCACAGGCACAGATACAGACCTGCTCGGCAGGTTGGCGCAGCTCACTGCGGCGAGCACTACTGCGGCAAGCAAGCTCGCCCCCAGAATGAAACCGCGGGCTGTCGCGAGCGAGTTCACTCTGCCAAAGACCATGAATAGTGGCTTTTTGGGGAAGCGAACTAGCTCACGAATCTTCATCGTTTACGGCGCCAGCGACTTCAGCTTCACTTCGGGTGGGATTAGCTTGTACACGGCTGGCGTCACGAGGCGTGCCAACAGCGTGGAAGACAGCAGTCCCCCGATGATGACGATGGCCAGTGGCGAATACAGTAGTGAGCCTTGCACTGCCAGCGGCATCAAGCCGCCTATGGCAGTAGCCGAGGTAAGCAGGATGGGGAAGAAACGAATGGAACCGGCCTGCTCGATGGCGTCGTCGAGGCCTACCCCTTCAGCACGCAGTTGGTTCGTGAAGTCCACCAACAGAATGGAGTTCTTGATCTCGATACCCAGCAGTGCCAGCAAGCCGATGAGGCCGGTGAACGACAAGGTGTAGCCGGTAACCAGCAGTGCGAGCAAGGCACCGGTGATACCCAGCGGTATGACCGTGGCCACGATGAGCGTGGAGCGGAAGCTACCGAATTCCAGCACAAGCACTGCCATGATACCGAAGGCTGCCACGAGGAACGCAGTGCCAATACCACTAAACGTTTCTTGGCGTGATTCGGCCTCGCCGGCAATGGTGAGGCGGTAGCCTGGAGGCAGCGCGAATTTCTGCTCTACTTGTTGCACTAGCGCGCGCGTTACCTTGTCGGTGGTGTACCCGGTATTTGTAAATGCCGAAACCGTCACTTGCCGTTCGCGGTTGTAGCGATTGATGACGTTGGGCGCGGCCTCGAAATGGGGGGAAGCAATAGCGGAGAGCGGCACTTGTTGTCCGGTGACATCGTTTATACGAATTTGCTGCAGCAAACTCAGCGTGGGGCGCTCGTCGATGGGCAGGCGTAATACGATGGGGTGTTCGTCGCCGTCCGATTCGCGGAAGCGTCCCAGCGTCTGTCCGGCGACCGCCACGCGAACAGTGCGGTCCGCTTCGACGGAAGACACGCCTAACAGCGCCGCTTTGGCTGAGTCGATACCAAGGTTGATGTCTGTGCGGCGCAGTTTGAGCGGGTTATTGATGTCCCGCAGGCCAGGCTGTTGCTTCATCAGCACTTCTATCTCGCCGCCCAAGCGCCGCAGAGTATTGAGTTCCGGGCCCGTGATGCGCAGGGCCACGGGAGCATCGACAGGCGGGCCGTTCTCGTACTGCTTTACCGTGATGCTGGCGCCTGGGTATGACCGGAACTTCGCGCGGAGTTCGTCTAGCAACTGCGGTGAGTGGCGCGGGCTATAGCTGTGGAGTTCCACTAGTATTTCGCCCAGGTCGGCAGCGGTCCCGAGCGGGAAGGTGTTGTAGTAAATAAAAGGCTGACTGTGACCCACATTGGTGAACCAGCGTTTCACCTCCGGGCGGTGGCCCAACTCCACTTCCACAAAGCGCAACGCACGGTCTGTATCGGCCAGGCTGGCGCCATCGGCAGCATTGACGCGAATGAGGAACTGCGGCACATCGGCGAGCGGAAAGACGCTGACGCCAATGACGGGTATGAGGGCGATGGAGCTGAAGAACACCACGCCCGCCACCGTCAGTGCGCGCTTCGGGCGACTGAGGGCCCACTTCAATGCGGGTCCGTATACACGATGAATGGTCTGCATGGTTCCATGCAGGAGACGGTCGGCCAGCAGGTCGAACCGCTCCATACGCCCGCCCGTGGGCGCGCCCGTTTCGCGTAGCAGACGCGAAGAAAGGAAAGGGACGATGGTGTAGGCAACCACCATTGAGGCAATGACGGTCAACATGACCGCCGCCGGCAACGAGCGGATGAAGACGCCCGAGGCTCCCGGCAGGAATACCAAGGGCAGGAAGGCGAGCAGCAGCGTGGCGGTGCAGCCCAGCACGGCGAGAGCAATTTGGTCGGTGGCGAGGATGGCGGCGTCGCGCCGACTGTGACCCATGCGGATGAAGCGCGAGATGTTTTCCACCACCACGATACTGTCATCGACCAGCAAGCCGAGAGCGAGGATGAAACCCGCGATGGACAGTTGGTTAAGCGAAAACCCGGAAAAATAAAGCGCCGATAAGCCCATGGCTAGCGACAGTGGAATGGATAGCATGACCACACCGGCGGCGCGCAGACCTAGTGGCAGCAGGGTCACTAGCACTAGCGCGATAGCGATGCCGAAGTCGTAACCGAGTCGAGTCAAACGTCGGTCTACGTTGCGGGATTGATCGAAGCCGCGCTCCAGACGTATGCCCTGCGGCAAGTCTTTCTCAAAAGTGTCGAACACGGAGTCAATGCCGGCACGCACCTTGAAAATATTCTGGTTGTCTTTCTGGCTGGCGGTGACAAACACAGCGCGGTGTCCGTTGTAGCGCCCGAGGTAGGTATGTTCGCCGGTAGCCCAAGAGACGGTGGCGACATCGCGCAAGCGCACCGTACGGCCGCGTGAGGCGCCCACCACGGTGTCTTCAATTTGTTGCAGCGAACGGTAAGAGCCAGTGGTCTTAAGGTCATACCGGCGCGCGCCTGCATCCACGGCACCGCCGGGAATGCTGATGTTTTCCGCCTGTACTGCGGTAGCGAGTTGTTGCAGCTTCACCGCCGTACGGCCGAGACGGTCCAGGTCGACGGCGATTCGTACCTCGGATTTCGGGTAGGCCCAGCTTTCCGACTGCCGTACTCCTGGCACCCGCTCGAGGCGGTCTTCCAGTTCGCCAGCCCACTTCTCCATCTCGCGCCAGGGGGCGGTGTCGCTGACTAGCGCCGACTGCAAAATATTGACGCGCGAGGGCCCCGCACGACGGAGGTCGATGTAGCTCAAGTCTGCCGGTAATTGGGGTCGCAACCGGTTGAACTCGCGGATGACATCGTCCTGCTTTTTCTCCGGATCGCCGACATAGTGAAATTCGATGAGTACCAATCCGAGGCCATCATTGGCCACGCTGACTATCTTCTTCACATCGTCGAGTTCGTTCATCGCCTCTTCGATGGGGTCGATGAGCATTCGCTCTATTTCAGCCGGGTCTGCGCCCGGGTAGCCGAGCGTGATGGTGACCGCGGGATGCGAGAAAGACGGATCTTCCGCGCGCGGCATGTTGATATAGCTGTTGACACCTATGGCCACCAGCAGGCCGAACAGCACCAACGTGAACTGCCATTGGCGGACAGCAAAAGCCCAGACGCGCATGGCGGCGGCCTAACGCTGGACCGTGACGCGGTCACCCGCAGCCACGAACGAGCCACCTTCAACCACGACTTGGTCGCCGGGCTTCAGGCCATCCAGCACTTCCACACGGTCGTCTACGAGCCGCCCGAGGTGCACGTCATGGCGCTGTATGCGGTCGCCCACCACTACCAGCACGGTGGCGCGGTCGCCACTGGCTTCGAGCAGTGCCGTGTTAGGCAACACCATCGCAGGGGCGGCGGCGGTTTCCGTCACGCGCGGTAGAAGGGCGCTAGCTACCATGCCGCGGCCGAAGCCCGGCGCCGCTTCCTGAACAGCAATCTCCACTTGAAAACTGCCGGTGGCCGGGTCCGCCGAGCGGGCCACCGTGCGGACGATGCCGGTGAATTCGCGTATCGGGAAGGCATCGAAGTGCAATTTCGCCGGAAGGCCGGTGCGCAGCTGCACCACTTCGCGGTCCGCCACGGCCACCTTCACTACCCAGCCCTGACGGGTACCGCCAACCACGACCACGGTCTGGCCCGGCGCGACGAGTTCGTCGCGTTCAGCAAGCTTTTGCAACACCATGCCATCGGCAGGTGCAGTGATGCGCGCGTACGAAGCATTGAACTCCACGGAGCGCAACTGTGCAGCCGCAACGCTGGCAGCGGTGTTCAAGTCGTCGAGATTCTCGCGGGTGGCGACACCATCGGCAAACAATTGCTGCCCACGCTCGAGATCGCGTTTGGCTTTCGCGGCGCCTTCACGAGCCTGTGCCACAGCAGCCTCGACTTCCGCTGAACGTAGCCGCGCGAGCAGTTGTCCGCGGCGGATGCTTTGGCCTTCTTCCACTAGTACGGCTTCGATGACACCGCCTAGCTTGAACGACAGCTTCGCTTCATCCTGTGGCGCGAGGAAGCCCACTGCGCGGATGTCTTCGGTGAGTACAGTGGTTTCGAGCATGGCAACGCGCACGGAGCGAACGGGCGGTGCTTCTGGTGTACTGCTGCCATGGCAACCGGCGAGCAGGAGTACGGCCAGCCAGCTTGCAGGGCGCGTGCTTAGGGTGAAGCGGGGGGACGGGCCGTTCATGGCGTGGCTTCCTTCGAAACTGCTTGGCCCAGTGCATAGTCGAGCTGGGTTAGTGCCGCGAGCGCGGCAAGGCGGGTGTTGTCGATGTTCAGGCGCGCTTCGGTTAGCGTGCGGCGGGCGTCGATGAATTCAGCTTGGTTGGCGGAGCCGAGGTCGCGCTTGCGCGCAACGATACGGAACGCGCCTTGTGCCGCGGTCACGCGTTCTTCAGCGGTGCGCAGCGCGGCGCGTTGCACCAGGTAGTCCTCTACCGCTTGCTGCACTTCCATGCGCACCAGGAACGCCGTTTCCTCACGACGCGCGCGGGCTTCATCGAGCCGCGCGCTGGACGCGGCCAGTGCTGCCCGGTCCGCGCCACCGGAGAACAAGTTGAACTTCACCACCACGGAAGCGAGCACGAAGCGCTCGTCGGCGGAGAAGCCATAACTCGTGCCTTGAATGCCGCTGACGAGCTGCAAGCCCACTTGGGGTTTGAATGCCGCCCGTGCGGCCCGGCCACTGGCGCGGGCGCCGGCCATGGCGGCATCGAGTTGCTGCAGTTCGGCACGCGCGCCGAGCGCCGCCTCCTGCAACGTGCCGGTGCCCAGCTCGCGCCTGTCCGCCAGCGCCAGATCTTCCAGCGTGGGGATTGCTTCGGGCAGGGCGTTGGTGCCCGGCTGGCTTCGCAGTGTATTCACGTAGGCCTGCAGTTGGCCGGCTGCATTGTTCAAGCTCAGTAGTTGTTGTTCTACTTCGAGCAAGTCCGCGCGGGCGCGGAAGACGCGGTCTTCCGTCACCTTACCGGCGCGGAAAAGGCTGTCGTTGATGCGCAGGTTTTCCGCCGCCAACTGCTGCGTCTCGCCCACCACGACCACGCCGGCACGGGCGCGCAGCCATTGGAAGTAGGCTTGCTTCATGTCACGGGCCAGACGCTGTTCATAGGCGCGGGTAGCTGCCTGCGACGCCAGCAGCTCGGCATCGGCAGCGTCACGGCCGGCACCGAGGCGCGCGTCATAAAGCGGCTGGTTGAGGCTAAGCGTGGTTTCCTGGTCGCGCGAGCGGACGAAGTTGAACTCTTGGTTGGCCACGCGCGGGAACTGCGGCGGACGACCTTGGGCCACCAACTGCGCATCGAGCGCGGCGTAAACGGGGTTGAGCAGGTCGCCGAGCGGAAATTCGATGGTGCGGCCGCCATCGGCGCGGGTGTAGCGGGCCTGAAAGTCGAGGCTGGGCAGGTAGCGGGCGCGGGCACGGTCCAGTTCCGCGAAGCGCCGCGCGACGACGGCGCGTTCCGCGAGTAGCCCTTGGTTAGCCTGCAGGGCCTCCGCCACCAATTGTGCAGTGGCTTTGGTGAGCGGCGTAGTTGCGGTAGAAGGGCTTGGTGCTTGCGCGGCAGTGTCTGCCCGGGCCGCACCGGCGGTGATGGCCGATATGCCGAGCCAACAAATGACGACGGCCATCCACTGGCTAGAGGGCTGTCTAGCTGCGGGGCGCAAAACATTCAGAAATGCAGCGAACATGGGCAGGATCTCAGAGGGCTTGCGGGCCGCGCAGGGAAAGGTGCAGCTGTTGCAGCGCGGTGGTCAAGAGCGCCGTGGACCCGAGGTGCGACAGGTACGTACTCTGCGGTCTCGTTGGCTCGGGGTCAACGAAAAAACGGATGTCAAGGACTAACCTAGACTACGCGCCCTGAAGCTTCGCCGCGTCGCCAGGCCCCCAGATGGCCCGCCAGTTGGTCCAGCGAGCGCTGGCGGGCTTCCACGGCCGCCCAAGCGGTGTGCGGCGTGACGAGCAGGTTCGGAATGTCCGCGGCGAGCAGAGGGTTGCCGTCCACGGGTGGCTCGACTGCCAGCACGTCGATGGCGGCGCCACCTAGCTGGCCCGCGCGCAGCGCGGCGGCGAGCGCCGCGGCATCCACCAACCCACCACGCGCGGTGTTCACCAGCAGCGCATCGGGCTTCATCAGGGCCAGTTCCGCCGCGCCAATCAGCCCGTTGGTGGCGGGTGTGAGTGGACAGTGCAGGGACACCACATCAGCCGTGCGCAGCACTTCAGCCAACGGCAGGCGGCCCGCCGTGGGGCTGGTGCTACCCGCACGCTCTGCCACCACCACCTGCATGCCGAAGGCTTCGGCGATGCGGATGACGCCGCCGGCGAGCACGCCATGGCCGACGATGCCGAGCGTGAGGCCGCACAGTTCGCGCACGGGGTATTTCAGCATCGAAAAGTTCGCGGCACGCTGCCATTCGCCGGCCTTCAATGCCGTGTCGTATTCGCGCAGGTGGTGCGTCAACGCCAGAATGACACCCCACACATGCTGCGCCACGCTCTGCGTGCAGTAGTCGCGGATGTTGCATACCGCAATGCCATGCTCGCGTGCCGCAGCCAAGTCGATATTGTTCACACCAGTTGCTGTGAGCCCAATGAACTTCAGGCTGGGCGTGGCGGCCATCAGCGCGGCGTCGATGCGTACCTTGTTGGTCAGCACCACTTCCATGCCGGCAATCCGCGCTGCCACGGCGTCTTCTGCGGTGTTGTCGTGGCAGACAAGGCCCGGGGCCACGGCCTCAAGTGACCGGGCATTCAGCCCATCGCCCAGTGTGGCGAAGTCCAGAAATACAGCCGTTAGCGAGGAGTTGTTCATTCTGGGTACCAGTCCTTGGCGCGCGCTACAGCGCGTGCCCATTGGGTCATGCGGGCGGCAGCCGCCTCGCGGGAGATAGTGGGCAGGAAGCGACGGTCTTCCTGCCAGTGGGTGGCTACTTCGGCCGGTGTTGCCCAATAGCCGACACCGAGCCCGGCGAGATACGCCGCTCCCAGTGCAGTGGTTTCCGTCACGCGCGGGCGCACCACGGGCACGCCTAGCAGGTCCGCCTGGAACTGCATCAACAAGTTGTTCGCCGTGGCCCCGCCATCTACGCGCAGTTCGCGTAGCGATTCGGGTGCATCGGCTTGCATGGCACCGAGGAGTTCCGCACTTTGGAAGGCGATGGACTCCAGCGCGGCACGGGCGATGTGCGCGCGCGTGGTGCCGCGCGAAAGACCGATGAGCAAGCCGCGAGCTTGGGCGTCCCAGTGCGGACTGCCAAGGCCAGTGAATGCCGGCACGCAGTAGACGCCGCCGCTGTCCGGCACGCTGGCGGCCAGCGCTTCCACATCACTGGATTTCTCGATGATGCCGAGGCCATCGCGCAGCCACTGCACCACTGCGCCCCCGACGAACACGCTGCCTTCGAGCGCGTAGGTCAACGTCGGCGGCGAACCCAATCCCCAGCCCACGGTTCCGAGCAGGCGGTGCTGCGAGACCACGGGCTGGCTGCCGGTGTTCATGAGCAGGAAGCAGCCGGTGCCATAGGTGTTCTTCGCCATGCCGGGCGTGAAGCAGGCTTGGCCGAACAAGGCCGCCTGCTGGTCACCGGCCATACCGGTGATGGGCACGAGGCAGCCACTAATGCGTGCTTGTGGCCGTGGACCGCTCCACTGCGCGTCCAGCGAAGAAGGCACCACTTGCGGCAACACGGCGGCCGGCACGCGCAGCAAGGCGAGCATGGCGAGGTCCCACTCCCCGGTGCGCAGATTCAGCAGGAGCGTACGGCTGGCATTGCTCGCGTCGGTGACGTGGTGTTTGCCGCCGGTCAGGTTCCACACCAGCCAACTATCTACGGTGCCGAAGGCCAGTTCGCCACGCTCGGCACGCTCGCGCGCAGCGGGCACGTGGTCGAGAATCCACGCCAGCTTGGTGCCGGAAAAATAAGGATCCAGCCGCAGGCCGGTGGTCGCTGTGACAGCCGGCTCATGGCCCGCGGCCACCAAGGCACTGCAGGTGTCGGCGGTGCGGCGGTCCTGCCAGACAATGGCGTTGTGGATGGGTTCGCCCGTGCGGCGGTCCCACACCACGGTGGTTTCGCGCTGGTTGGTAATGCCCACGGCGGCCAACTGCTGCGGCGCTACGCCCGCTTTGGCGAGCACCTCCTTGATGGTGGCTGCTTGCGTGGCCCAGATTTCCTGCGCGTCGTGCTCTACCCAGCCAGAGGCTGGGAAGTGCTGCGTGAATTCCCGCTGCGCCACGGCGACGATGCCGCCACGGTGGTCGAACAGAATGGAACGGGAACTGGTGGTGCCCTGGTCGAGGGCGAGAATGAACTGGCTCATGACGCCGCATCATACGGCGCGCAGCGGGAGGATGGCTTTACCAGTGGAAGGAGAACCCCGCCTGCAGTTGGCGCGGTGCGCCGGGTAGGATGCCGCGCGAGAGGTCGGCAATGTATTCGCGGCCTAGCAAGTTCTTCGCCGCCACATGGACCTGCATTTTGCCTTGCAGTAATTCCTGATTGGCCGCCAGATTCACTACCGTGTAGCCGGCTAGGCGACCGCGCTGGCCATCGGCGGTGATGGCGACGGTATTGAGGTCATCGCCGTACATCGCTCCCGTATGGGCCAGCTCCACTTGTGCGCCAAAGCCAGTGGGGCTATCGACACCCACAGACCACGTGCCGGTATGGCGTGGCGCGTAGGGCAGCCGATGCCCGCTGACGGAGGTTGCGGTGTAACCGCTGATGGTCGAGTTGCGTACGCCGAGGTAGCGGGCGTCCTCCAGCCACGTCCAAGCGAGGCGGGTCCAGCCATTCCAACTGCTGCCGAACAGGTTGGAACGGTCGAGCGTGGCGAGCAATTCAGCGCCTTGATGCAGCGTGCGGCCTGCGCTAGTCAGCGTCGCGCCAGCACCGCCAGCGGCACTTGCCGGGACGATCTGGTTCGCGAAATCCATGCGGAAGACGGTAGCTTCCAGCGAGACGCCGGGCGCAGGCTGGGTGCGAACGCCGAGTTCACTATTCCAAGAGCGCTCCGCGCTCAGGTCCACCGTGCCGCCGGCGTTGGTCACCACATCTTCCACCCGGGGGGGTGAGAAGCCACGGTGTAGACCCGCGAACCAGCTCGTTTTCTCGTTCGTTTGCCAGAGGAGCCCGAGGCCGGGAATGACTTGAGACACGGTGGTGCTGCCGTAGGCATGGTTCAGCTGGTTGCTGCGCGAAAAGCGCATGTGTTCGTAGCGGATGCCGGGCACCACACTCAGCGCCCCGGCCCGTAGTGCCACCTGCAGATAGCCACTGCGCGCCATCACGTCGCGGGAGTTGGCCTCGCGCAGACCGGCGTTGACACCTGTTCCGGGGGTACGTGAGGTGGGCGTGTCGCCATTGATCTGCAGCCGGTCCTGCGTTTCACGGTGCAAGCGTGCGCCTGCCTGCACGTTTACTGCCAGGCTGCCGAGGTTGCCTGTCCAGGCGAGCCGCGGCTCGAGGCCGAGCGTGCTGTAGTCGCGCAGGCGCCCTTCGTTGCCGCAGGTGGTGTTCAGGTTGGCCAAGCCACCGCAAGCCGGGTCGCTGGCATCGCTCGGGCGTTGCGAGCTGTTGCTGGACTGCCGCCACCAGTCGCGATGAAAAGCCGTGTAATACGCCGACGTCGTCAGCGTTGTGCCGGGGGCGATTCGCCAGCCATGGGTGAGCGATACCGCCTGCCGGTCCAACGCGAAGCGGTCGTGGCTGAACGGGTTGCCGCGCGGGTTCAGCCGGTACTCGGCCAGCGTCAAGCCGCTATAACTCACCTGCGAATCTTCGCGAAGGGAGCTGAGCCGTAGCGTCAACTGCTGGGTTTCTGAGAGAGACTGGACCAGCTTGAGGCCAACATCGCCTTGTTCGAGGTCTGTGCGCTCCCGTGCTCCGTCGCTGTGTTTCCACGTGCCGTTGAGCAGAAGGCCGGTGTCGCCTAGGGGCAGTAACTGCAAGGTGTTGCCCACTTCGGCGTGCACCTGACGGAAGGCATTGGTGCCGCCAGTGAGGCTGAAGCGTCCGCCGAGGGTAGTGGGTGGTGCAGGCGTGATGTAGTTGATGACACCGCCCACGGTGTGTGGCCCGAACAAGATCTGCCCCGAGCCCTTCAGGACCTCAATGCGTTCGAAGCGCTCGATAGGAGGGTGGTAGTAGGTGGCGTTGTCGCCGTAGGGGGCGTAAGCCAGCGGTAGCCCATCTTCGAGCAGCAGGATTTTCGCGGACCGGGTCGGGTTCAGACCCCGCAACCCGATATTGGGACGCAGCCCGAGTCCTTCTTCATCGCGGGCGTAAACACCGGGAACTTTGCGCAAGGCTTCGTTCACGGAAAGCACATGGGCGCCCTCTAGGTCGGCACGCTCTAGGCGGTCCGCGGCGCCGGGGACTTGCATCCGCTGGCTGCGATTGCCCACGACCACCACTTCCGCCAGCGGTTGGCTGGACGGCTCATGAGCCGCTGGCGCGGGCTTGACGGCGGAGTGCGCCAGTCCGGGGGTTCCGGCCATGACGGCGAAGGCGAGGGTGGCGCTCCAGGCGCGGTGGGCGTAAGGCATGGCGGCAATCCAAGGAACTGACTGGTTTCCGGGATTAAAGTTAATACGAATCATTCGTATTCGTCAATAAGAATGATTCTTGTTTGTAGAAAAGTGGTGTGTTCATCGGTGCTGGTGGGTCAGTGGGGTGTTCGCTGCGTTGTTTTTCTGCAACGCCCGGGCGACCTGGGTGTTTTTCTGCAAGGGCAGGGGGCATGTCCTTTACTTTTGCGGATTCGCGAATCCTGTCGTAATCTAACTATCTGTTTTAAAAAACTGGGGATTACCATGCGCGCCCACAAAACCAAAACTCTGTCCTCCATCGTTTCCCGTCGTCATGTGGCCTATTCGCCCATCGCGGCGGCCGTCATGCTGGCCCTCGGCAGCCAGGCCGTCTGGGCCCAAGACGCTGCCGGTGAACTGGAAGAAGTCGTAGTTACCGCGCAGAAGCGCAGCGAAAAGATGCAGGACGTGCCCATCAGCATGGAAGCCATCGGTAACCAGAAGCTCGAGGAACTGAACGTTCAGAGCTTCGAGGACTACGCCAAGCTGCTGCCAAGCATCTCGGCGACGCCCTCCGCGTTTACGGGTGTCGGTTTCGCCAAGGTGTACATGCGCGGCATCGTCACCGGCGGTGACGGCCAAGCCACCACCTCGCAGCCGAGCGTGGGCACCTACCTCGACGAGCAGCCCATCACCACCGTTCAGGGCAACTTGGACATTCACCTGTACGACATCGCTCGCGTCGAAGCGCTGGCCGGTCCGCAGGGCACGCTGTATGGCGCCAGCTCGCAGGCGGGCACCATCCGCATCATCACCAACAAGCCGGATGCTTCGGGTTTCTCTGCTGGCTATTCGCTGGAAGGCAACACCGTCGACAATGGCGGCCAGGGCTATGTGGCCGA
The DNA here is from genome assembly GCA_903858165.1 of uncultured Pseudomonadota bacterium. Taxonomy (GTDB): domain Bacteria; phylum Pseudomonadota; class Gammaproteobacteria; order Steroidobacterales; family Steroidobacteraceae; genus CAIOHZ01. Next base: position 31,573 of record CAIOHZ010000234.1, on the reverse strand, counting down.
GGGCTTCGTCAACATCCCTCTCGGCGAGAAGGCCGCGGTGCGTTTGGTGGGCTGGAAGTCGAAGAAGGCCGGCTGGGTCGATAACGTCGCCGGCACCCGCACCTACCCGGGCGATGCGAGCACGACGGCTGACGACTTCATCGCCAACAACGCGCAGTACGCGAAGGACAACTACAACACCATCGACACCACCGGCGCGCGCGCTGCGTTGCGCGTTGAGCTGAACGACAACTGGACGCTCAGCCCGTCCGTGCAGATGCAGGAACAGAAGGGCAAGGGTGCCAGCGGCGACGACCTCAGCAGTTTCGCGCCCGGCGACTACGCCGTGAAGCACTTCCGTTCCGAATACGCGACGGACAAGTGGTACCAGGCCGGCCTCACCATCGAAGGCAAAATCGGCAACTTCGACCTGACTTACTCTGGTAACTATCTCCACCGCGATGTGGAGGCCTCTTCCGACTACTCGGACTACACCTACTGGTACGACAACCTCTACACCTCGGGCTATTTCGCTGGCCTGTTCCTGAACAATGCCGGGCAGCGCGTCGATCCGTCGGCGAGCTACGCCAATAACGACGGCTACAGCAAGCTGAGCCACGAATTGCGGCTCAGCTCCCCGCAGGGAAACCGCCTGCGCGGCCAGATTGGCTTCTTCTACCAGAACCAGAAGCACGACTTCCAGGAGTCGTTCGGCAATATCCCGGGCTTGGCGAACGCCGTGCTCATGAACCAGGACGAGCCGAACGGCAAGCAGTTTCCGGGCGTGGTCTACCTGAACAGCATGGACCGTGAAGACACTGACAAGGCGGTCTTCGGTAATTTGGCCTATGACTTGACCGACAAACTCGAAGTGTCGGTTGGCATGCGCTTCTTTAAGCCGGAAGTCACCGTGAAGGGCTTCTTCGGCTTCGGTCTTGGCTATGGGCCAAGTAGTGCGCCTGGTGGTGCCGAGCCGGGCGCGGTTGCCAATGGCGGCTCGGGCGCGTTCTCGCCGACTGGTCAGGGCTGGTCCCGCAACGGCGAATGGCGCTGCAAATCGCAGGCTTCTTACAAGGACGCGCCTTGCTTGAACGTGGACAAGGGCATTGCGGAAAGCGACCACATTAGCCGCCTCAACCTGCGCTACAAGGCCACCGACGACGCGATGATGTACCTGACGTGGTCCGAGGGCTATCGTCCGGGCGGCATCAACCGCAACCCGTTCGCCGGCGACTTTGGTTCGGACTTCCTCACCAACTACGAGTTTGGCTGGAAGACGGAATGGTTCAACCGTACCTTGCAGCTCAACGGCGCGCTGTTCCTGCAGAAGTGGAATGACTTCCAGATTGGCTTCCAGGGTGCTAATGGCATCACGCAGGTGGCCAACGGCCCTTCGGCTGAAGTGAAGGGCGCTGAAATCCAGTTGATGTGGCTTGCCAGTGAAAACCTGCTCATTTCCAGTTCTACGGCGTTCTACAAGTCGAAGCTGAAGAGTGACTACTCGAACTTCGATGCCGCCGGCAACGTCGTCGACGTGAACGCACCGGCGGGTACTCGGCTGCCGATCACCCCGAAGTTCAAGGGCAGCGTCCTGGCTCGCTACAAGTTCAACGTTGGTGACTACGAAGGCCACGTGCAGGGTTCGCTTGCGCATTCGGGTTCCGCTGCTTCGCGCCTGAACATCGCTGACAACGCCCTTGTCGGCGATATCGAGGCGAACACCACTTTGGATGTAAGCACCGGCGTCGAAAAGGGCAACTACTCCTTGGAACTGTTCGTGCAGAACCTGACCAACGAGAACGCGTCGCTCTACAAGACGACGCAGTGCACCGACCAGGTCTGTGGCGCTGAGCAGCCCTACGGCGTGCGTCCGCGTCCCCGCACCATCGGCATCAAGTTCAATCAGAAGTTCTGATTCCGGGTGCAGGAACCGACCGGTACGCTCGAGGCAGCCGTAGCGCAAGCGCTGCGGCTGCTCGAGCGAGACGCCGCGCTTGCCGCCGAGCAGGCGCGGGAAATTTTGCGGGTGGTGCCGGGGCATCCCCCGGCGGTGCTGTTGCTGGCCGCCGCCTATCGGCGGTCCGCTCAGCCTGTTTTGGCGTTGGAACTGCTCGAACCTCTTTCGCGGCAGCAAGCCAACTGGGCGCCGGCACAATTCGAGTACGCGCTCGCGCTGGCGGCAACCGGGCAAGGTGATGCCGCCATTGCCGCCCTGCGTCATGCGCTGCGGCTGAATCCTTCCCATCCTGAAGCCTGGCGTTTGCTGGCGGACCATCTGATGGCCGTGGGCGATACCGCTGGCGCCGACAAGGCTTACACGCGCCACATTCAGTGCGCCACGCGGAACCCAGCGCTGCAGCAGGCAGCCACTGCCATGCTGGCCAATGACATCCCGCAGGCCGAACGGGTGTTGAAAGAGCACCTCAAGCAGGCACCTACCGACGTGCCCGCCATTCGCATGCTCGCTGAAGTGGCGGTGCGCTGTGGTCAGGACGAGGCGGCTGAACGGCTGCTGACGCGTTGTCTCGAACTGGCTCCGGCTTTCGCGGCGGCCCGCTACAACTATGCGGTCCTGCTGCATCGGCAGAACAAGGCTAGCGAGTCGCTCGCGGAGATAGAGCGTCTGCTGGAAGTGGAGGCGAGCAACCCGGGTTACCGCAACCTGCACGCCGTGGTGCTGAGCCGCGTGGGTGAGGGCGCACGCTCGGCGGCGATTTACGCCAAGTTGCTTGAGCAATACCCGGCCAATGCCAAGGTATGGCTCAGCTACGGGCACGTGCTGAAAACCGAAGGGCAGCAGGAAGACTGCATCAAGGCCTATCGTGAATGTCTACGCTACGAGCCCACTTTGGGCGAGGCCTATTGGAGTCTCGCCAACCTGAAGACATTCCGGTTCACGGCCGATGACCTCACCGCCATGCGGGCGCAGCTTGAAGGCAAGTCGCTGGAAGCCGTCGACCGCGTGCACTTCCATTTCGCACTGGGCAAGGCCTGCGAAGACGCTGGGGACTACGCGGATTCTTTCCACCACTACGAGCGTGGCAACACGCTGCACCGGGCGAGTAACCGTTACGAAGCGGACCAGAACTCTGCCCGCGTGCAACGCTTGCGGCAGGTATTCACTCGCGACTACTTCGCACAGCGCCAAGGCATAGGCTACGCGGCCCACGACCCTATCTTTATCGTGGGCATGCCCCGTGCCGGCTCGACGCTGCTCGAACAAATCCTCTCGAGCCATTCCGCCGTGGAAGGCACTTCCGAGTTGCCCGACATCATCGCCATCGCCCGCGAACTGCGTGGCGACGGCGAGGGCGCCGAGATTGGCGCTTACGGTGAAGCCCTCGCTGCACTGGGCCCTGAGCAGTTGCAGCGCCTGGGCGAAGACTACCTGCAGCGCACCCGCATCTACCGCAAGACCGGCCGGCAGTTGTTCATCGACAAGATGCCCAACAACTTCCTGCACGTGGGGCTTATTCACAGCATCTTGCCGAACGCGAAGATCATCGACGCCCGGCGCCATCCGCTCGGTTGCTGCCTGTCGAACTTCAAGCAGTTCTACGCGCGGGGCCAGCGCTTCAGCTATGGCCTGACCGATGTTGGCCGGTACTACCACGACTACGTGGCGCTGATGGCCCACTTCGATACGGTGCTCCCGGGCCGTGTGCATCGCGTTATCTACGAACAGTTGGTAGACGACACTGAGGCTGAAGTGCGGCGCTTGCTCGACTACTGCGAACTGCCGTTTGAGGAAGGGTGCCTGCGCTTCTTCGAAAATGCGCGGCCTGTGCGTACCGCCAGTTCCGAACAAGTGCGCCGGCCCATCTACCGCGAAGGCGTGGACCAATGGCGCAACTACGAGCCCTGGCTGGAGCCGCTGCAAACGGCGCTAGGCCCGGTGCTGGCGGCGTACCCGGAAGTGCCTGCAGCGTTTCGCTAGCCCAGGAGGGGTAGCCGTTCGGCCCGCCAATGTTGCCTTTCTCGCGCCATTGACGCCGGCAAAACACAGGGGTAATTTACCCGTGTCTTAAACACGGATGTTCCCCATGAAAGAACCGCTCTTCGACGAATCCGCCGCCCGTCGTACCGTCAGCCTGACGCTCAACTCGGACCTCTACGCCCGCGCCAAAGAAGCGGGTATCAACGTTTCTCGGGTGGCCGAGCAGGCTTTGGCCGGCGCCTATACGGAAAAGGCCCGCGAAGCCCTGCGCGCGCAGATGGCAGAGGATATCCGCGCTCTTGACGCGTTCGCGGAAAAATACGGGTCGTTCACCGATGAAATGGAAGCTTGGGAGGCCACCCTCGATGAGCCAGTTTGACGTTTATCCCAACCCGGCCGGGCGCAGCAGTGCTTATCCCTACGTAGTGCAGTTACAGTCGGATGCCACGGCGCTCAATTCACGGGACGTCGTCATTGCGCCCCTCATCCCACTGACCATGCTACCAACTGGCGGTACGGTACTGCTCCCGGCCGTGCAAGTCGCCGGCATCGAATATCGTGTCGCGGTTCCCATGCTTCGCGCCGTCTATCAACGCCGGTTGAAGGGGGCCATCGGCGACATTCGCGAATCGCGCTGGCCCCTGCTCACGGCTATCGACCGTCTATTCACCGGCGGGTAAGTGGGCTGCATCATCTTGCATCTTGCATCTTGCATCTGGAATGGCGCGCGGGGACTGGCCCTGTCGCCAATAACAGTCGGCAAGCCAAACCTGCCTAATAGACCCCGAGTGGTATATAACTAGAGCAGCGCGTAGTAAAACCGTGCGCGCAGACAACAAAGGCGAGGGGTCCGCAGTAATGTCGTCGACTACTCCAGGGGTTCGCCCCGCTCCTTCCCACCTTCACCAGGTGGTGGACTGCCAATGGGCCTGTCCAGCCCACACGCCCGTTCCCGAATATCTCCGGCTCATTGCTGCTGGCCGCTACGCCGAGTCTTACGAGGTCAACTGGTGGTCCAACGTGTTCCCGGGCATCCTGGGCCGCGTTTGCGACCGGCCCTGCGAGCCCGCCTGCCGGCGCGGCCGCGTGGACGAAGAGCCTGTCGCCATCTGCCGTATGAAGCGCGTAGCGGCAGACCTGAAGGGCGACATCTCGGCCCGCCTGCCTAAAGCTCCCGTCAAGAAAAATGGCAAGCGCGTGGCGTGCGTCGGCGCCGGCCCCGCCTCGCTCACTGTAGCGCGCGACCTCGCGCTGGAAGGCTATGCCGTCACTATCTTCGACGGCGGCACGCAAGCTGGCGGCATGATGCGCAGCCAAATTCCAAAGTTCCGTTTGCCCGACAGCGTCATCGACGAAGAATGTGGCTATGTGGCCGCGCTCGACGTGGAGGTAGTGCTGGACCGCTGGATAAACAGTCTCGGCGCGCTACGTTCGGAAGGCTGGGATGCCATTTTCGTGGGTACCGGCGCACCGCGCGGGCGCGAAGCGGACCTGCCCGGGCGCGCCGAAGCGGCGGCGAATGTGCATATCGGCATCGAATGGCTGGCGAACTTGGCATTCGGCCATGTGGAAACCGTCGGCCGGCGCGTAGTCGTGCTGGGCGGTGGCAATACCGCCATGGACTGCTGCCGTTCCGCGCGGCGCCTCGGTGCTGAAGACGTGCAGGTCATTGTGCGTTCGGGTTTCGATGAGATGAAGGCCTCGCCGTGGGAGAAAGAAGAAGCGCTCCACGAAGGCGTTCTTATTCGCAACTGCATGGTGCCGCTGGCCTTCGAGCACACCGATGGCCAGCTCACGGGCGTTACCTTCGAACACGTGGAAGTGCAGCGCGATGCCCGCGGCAAGCGTGCACTTATGCCGACCGGGCGCATGGAGACGGTGGCTTGCGACCAGGTGCTGGTGGCCATTGGCCAGGAAAATACCTTCCCCTGGATTGAGCGCGACCTCGGCTTGGCTTTCGACCAGTGGGGCATGCCCGCGCTGAACGAGAAGACGCTACAGTCTTCGTTACCCGATGTGTTCTTCGGCGGCGACTCGGCGCTGGGGCCCAAGAACATCATCACCGCCGTGGCGCAGGGCCATACCGCTGCTGTCTCCATCGACTTGTTCTTGCGCGGCAAGGACGTGGTGGCCGACCGCCCCGGGGACCGCATCACGCTGGCCAGCCAGAAGATGGGTATTCACGAATGGGCCTACGACAGCGCCATCTCTGACCTCGACCGGGAAAAGATGCCTACTCAGGCGCTAGAGTTGGCGCTGAAAGACATCAAGCTCGAGTTGGAGTTGGGCTTCGATGTCAAAAAAGCCTGTAACGAAGCTTCGCGCTGCCTGAACTGCGATATGGCTACGGTGTTCACCGCGAAGACCTGTATCGAGTGCGACAGCTGCGTGGATATTTGTCCCACGGAATGCATCACCTTCACGGAAGACGGCACGGACGATGATTTGCGTACGCGGCTCAAGGCGCCAGCGCCAAACTTGGAGCAGATGCTGTATGTGGCGGATGGCCTCAAGACCGGGCGTGTCATGGTGAAGGACGAGAACCTTTGCCTGCATTGTGGTTTGTGTTCCGAACGCTGCCCTACCAACGCCTGGGACATGCTGAAGGTGGACTGGCAGGTGGCCCATGCGGGTAGCCAGGCAGGTTCGGTGGGTGCTGAAGCCGCTGCCGTCAGCGCCTGAGGAAACGTGAACATGACACCTGTGACTGCCACGAACGACTTCGTCGTCAAGTTCGCCAACGTCAATGGCTCCGGCTCCGCCTCGGCCAACGAAATGTTCGCGCGCTCCGTCATGCGCATGGGCATTCCCATTTCCCCGCGCAATATTTTCCCGTCGAACATTCAGGGCATGCCTACTTGGTATGAACTGCGCGTTTCGAAGGATGGTTGGCTGGGTAGGCGCGGCGGCTGCGACCTGATGGTGGCGCTGAATCCGCAGACTTGGGACCGGGACATTGCGGAGCTCGTGCCCGGTGGTTACCTCGTCTACGACTCCACGCGCGAACTGCCGCGGTCGAAGTTCCGCGAAGACATTACTGTCATTGGCATTCCGCTCACTGCCATCTGCGCGCAAGAGTTCACCGACCCGAACCAGCGCAAGCTGTTCAAGAACATCATGTATGTGGGCGCTCTTGCGGCCCTGATGGACTTGGAGCTGGGCGTCGTCGAAACGCTCATCGGCGAGCAGTACCGCGGCAAAGACAAGCTCATCGAGGGCAACCGCAATGCGGCACGCATAGGCCACGCCTATGCCATGAAGCACTTCACCTGCCCGCTGGGCATTCGCTGCGAGCGCGTCGATGGCGTGGGCGACCGCATCTTTATCGACGGCAACAGCGCAATAGCGCTAGGTGCCGTTTATGCGGGCGCCACGGTGGCGGCGTGGTATCCCATCACCCCTTCCACGTCGATCATTGAGGCATTCACCGGGTATTGCCGCAAGTTCCGCACGGACCCTGCAACTGGCGCTGCCCGCTATGCCATCGTGCAGGCAGAAGACGAACTGGCGTCCATCGGTATGGTGGCAGGCGCGGGCTGGAATGGCGTGCGCGCTTTCACGGCGACTTCCGGGCCCGGTATCTCATTGATGCAGGAGTTCATTGGCCTGGCGTACTTTGCCGAGATTCCCTTGGTGATCGTAGATGTGCAGCGCGGTGGGCCTTCCACCGGTATGCCTACGCGCACTCAGCAGTCCGACGTGCTGCTATGCGCCTACGCCTCACACGGCGACACGCGCCACGTGCTGCTCTTCCCTGAAGACCCGAACGAGTGCTTTGAACTGACGGCACAGGCTTTTGATCTTTGCGAACGCTTGCAAACGCCGGTGTTCTTGATGACCGACCTCGATATCGGCATGAACGAACGCCTGAGCGCGCCATTCCGTTGGGACGAGAACCGCCACTATGACCGCGGCAAGGTGATGACCGCTGCCGAACTAGATGCCGGCAAGCTGTTCGCGCGCTACCAGGACGTGGACGGTGACGGCATTCCCTGGCGCACCATTCCGGCAACGCATCCGAGCAAGGGCGCGTATTTCACTCGCGGTAGCACCCGCAACGCGCAGGCGAAGTACAGCGAGCTAGGTTCGGATTACGTTTATAACCTCGAGCGTTTGCGGCGCAAGTTCAATACCGCCAAGGAACTGGTGCCCCAGCCTGTTGTAACGCCCGCCGCCAAGCCAACGCGGCTGGGTGTTCTCTTTTACGGAAGTACCAGCCCGGCCATGGCCGAGGCGCTTGCCATGCTGCAGGCGGAAGGCGTTCATGTGGATGCTATACGCGTTCGTGCTTTCCCATTTTCGTCGCAGGTGGACGCGTTCATCGAGGCGCACGACACCGTGTTCGTGGTCGAGCAGAACGAAAGTGCGCAGTTACGCACCTTGCTCATTAATGAGGGCGAGTATTCGCCGAAGAAACTGGTGAAGGTGCTGCATTACGACGGTACACCCATCACTGCGGGGTTTATCGCGGGCGCTATTCGCACTGCCGGTAGTGCCGCCAAGCTTGCTCCCCAACAGAGCCACGGGTAAAGCCATGACCTATCTCGCCAAACCGCGTCTCCTTGCCGATGTGCAGCCGCGTAATGCCATCGGCTTCACCAAGCGCGACTACGAAGGTGCTATCTCCACACTTTGTGCGGGCTGTGGCCATGACTCTGTCAGCGCTGCTATCGTGCAGGCTTTCTACGAGCTGGATATCGAGCCACACCGCGTGGCGAAGATGTCGGGCATTGGGTGTTCTTCCAAGACGCCCGACTACTTTCTCGGTGCCTCGCATGGCTTCAACTCCGTGCACGGGCGCATGCCTTCGGTGGCCACGGGCGCTTCGCTGGCGAACCGCGAACTGACGCTCATCGGTATTTCTGGTGACGGCGACACTGCGTCTATCGGTATTGGCCAGTTTGCGCATGCCATGCGCCGTGGCCTTAATATTGCTTACATCGTCGAGAATAACGGCGTGTATGGGCTGACGAAAGGCCAGTTTTCGGCCACGGCGGACAAGGGCTCGAAGAGCAAGAAAGGGGTGCAGAACGCCGATGCGCCCATCGACTTGGTGGCGCTGGCGCTGCAGTTGGGTGCTACCTATGTAGCCCGTAGCTTCTCGGGCGACAAGGACCAGCTCGTGCCACTCATCAAGGGCGCGCTACGCCATCAAGGCGCGGCGTTCATTGACGTCATAAGCCCGTGCGTCACTTTCAACAACCATTCCGGTTCCACGAAGAGCTACGACTACGTGCGCGAGCACAACGAAGCCGTGAATCGGGTGGAAGTGATTCAGCCGCGTCAGGAGATAACCACGGAATACGAACCCGGCAGCGTGCGGCGGGTAATGCAACACGATGGCACAGCCCTCTTGCTGCGCAAGCTGGGGCTGGACTACGACCCCACCGACCGCAACCGCGCGATGAACCAATTGCACGAGTGGAACGCCAAGGGCGAAATTCTGACCGGGTTGCTGTTTGTGGAAGAGGGTGCGGACGACTTGCACCACCACCTGAACACGGTGGCCAAGCCGCTGAACCAGCTGACACAAGCTGAGCTCTGCCCCGGTCAGGCCGTGCTGGATAAGCTGAACGCCGCGTTGCGGTAGGCAATTTAGCGCCATCGGCCTGATTTTTGCGTTATTGGTCTCGCCTAACGCGAAACGCTGCTCGTGGGAATTAGGTAGGCGGGCTACGCGAAGGAATCACCAGCACACGGCTGTTGCCGATGTGCTGCTCCAGTTTTTGCCGGATACGGTCCATGGTGTCATGCACGGCCCCCAAAGAAAGGTCCGGGCGGAACTCCAGGAATACTTCAAGGTAGACCACATTGCCCGAGCGCCGCGAGCGAATGCCGTGAATTTGCTCATAGTCATCGAAGAATACCGTGAGCTCGCGTAAAACCACTAGTTGCGAGGTTTCCTCAAGTGTCTTGTCGCTGAGGTCGCCCACGACATTCACCAAACTTCCGTACACCTTCACCAGTAGCGCAATGCCGAAGCCGGAAGCGACGAGTGGGTCCAGGTAAAGCGCCCACGCCTGGTCCGGAAAGATCTTGCCGGCGACCAGCGTAGCGATGATGCCGAAGTCGCCGACCATGGCGATGCGATAGGTGAGCATCTTCGACTTCAGCATGTGCGAGGGACGCTGAGCGTGCTCGCGCGCCAGCGCACCGTACATCATGAACTGCGAGATGAACCCGGCGATGGTAATGACCACCGCGATGCCGATACTCTCTAGAGCGTGCGGATGCTGGAAGCGGTCGTAGGCCTCCACCAAGATGGCGCAACCGGTAATGAACAGCACCACTTCTAGCGCAATGGTCAGCAGGCTTTCGATGCGCCCAAGGCCGAAGTCGAATTCGTGCCGGCGGTTCTGCATGCGGCGGAGCATGAGCCAAACGCCCAGCGTGGCCAGCGTTTCCACGGCCTCCTTGGCGGAGTCGGCGTAGAGCGTCAGCGAGCTGGCGATGAAGGCCGCGGTGAGGTTGCCGCTGACCACCAGCGTTTCTTGGAAGACGCACCAGCCGAGTAGGCGGCCGGTGGCGGCATCGGCTGGCGGCTGGTCGGCGCTATGCGGATTCATGGTGCGTTCCCTCGAGGACGGCAGTATAGGCTGATCCAGTGGGCGAGTTCGGCCTCGTCTATTTCCCCGGCAGCCAAAGCGAGCATGACATGAATGGCTTCAACTTGAGAGGCGGTCAGATCGTAGCCGTTCACGTGCAGAAACAAGCCGAGCGCCATGAATGCCGAGCGCTTGTTGCTGTCTATGAACGGACGCGTCTTTGCAAGCCCGTGCGCGTACGCAGCGGCGAGTTCCGGCAGCGTAGCCGTAGGCTTGTAAGCGAGGCGGTTGGGCGCGCGCCCCAAGGCGGAGTCCAGCAGACCGGCGTCGCGAAGGCCGCTCGCGCCACCGAACATGCCGATGCTCTCATCATGCAGCAAGAGCACCGCCCGACGGTCCAGCCAGCGAACCACGGCTTCGTTATTCCGCCAGCTTCCGGAACGTGTCGCGGTAGCGCTTCATGAAGTCCCGGCCAGCTTCGACTTGTTCATCCACGGTGGGGTCGTAGGGCGTAATGACATAGCCCTCGGCAGTTTCTGCTACGTGCAAGTAATCGCCACGCCCCACCTTCATGCGCTGGAGCATTTCCTTCGGAATGACGACACCGGTGGAGGTACCGACCGCGGTGAGTTTGAGCGATGTCATGGGCGAACTAGCATGGTTATAGTTATATGTATAGTGCACCTAGGCTGTAGCAGTTGCAACCCAGAGTGTCGGCCGGTGGCGGTCACCCGGACGGTGGGTTGTCCCCTGTCCGTGTACTCTTTCCTAATGAATACTCGCCCCGAAGATACTTGGAACCGCCGCTATGCCGCGGCAGGCTTTTACTACGGCATGGCACCCAACGACTTCCTGCGTGAGGTAGAGCCCCTGCTGCCGCGTCAGGGCCATGTGCTGTGCCTCGGCGAAGGCGAGGGCCGCAACGCGGTGTTCCTGGCGCAGTGTGGCCACACGGTGTCGGCCATGGACCAGTCCGCGGTGGGGTTGGAGAAGGCGCAGCTTTTGGCGCGAGAGCAGGGCGTGCGCATTACCACGCACGTGGCCGACTTGGAAACGTGGGACCTTGGTAGTGCAGCGCCCGTTGGCGGATGGGACGCCATAGTATCCATCTGGTGCCACATGACTGAAGCCGTGCGGCCTGCGCTGCACCAGCGCATTGTGGCGGCCTTGAAGCTAGGCGGCGTATTCGTGCTGGAAGCTTACCGCCCTGAACAACTGCGCTATGGAACGGGTGGCCCACCCACGGTGGATTTGTTGCCCACGCTTGCCGAGTTGCAGCGTGATTTGGCGGCGCTGGAGCTGCTGGTAGCCAGTGCGCCGGAACGTGAAGTTCGTGAAGGCAAAGGCCACGCTGGCCTGAGTGCCGTGGTGCAGGTGTTGGGTAGAACAGTGGCGGGTTAAAGCTCAGCCTCCCCGCGGAACCCACACCCGTTAACATAAATTACACAAAATCTGGGTCGCGCTTTTTGCCCCAAAGGGTGGTGTTTTAGCTAATCAGTTCACGGGTTTGCGCATGTTACGAAGCCGTCGTAACCTCCGTTGAGACGCTCTACGTCTGAGGGGTTGCGATGGCCGTTGTAGATTTCGTGAAGTGGAATGGAAATCCGAGCATCCTGGCGTGGAAGTTCCCTTCTGAAGACCTCTCTACCTGGACGCAGCTCATCGTCAACGAAACGCAGGAAGCGTACGTTGTCAAAGAAGGGGTGTATCAAGGGCCATTCGGTGCTGGCAGGCACACGCTTTCAACGGAAAATATTCCGCTACTGCGTGAACTGATGAAGCTGCCGTTTGGCGGCAACTCGCCGTTCACGGCCGAGGTGTGGTTCGTCAACCGCGCTACCAATCTGGACATTCGTTGGGGCACACCTGACGCCATCCAGTTGCAGGACCCGAAGTACCAACTGATGGTACCTGTGCGTGCATTTGGCCAGTACGGGGTGCGCATCACCGATGCGAAGAAATTCCTTTTGAAGCTAGTGGGGACGTTACCCGGCTTTGACGCCGACACCCTCGCTAACTATTTCCGCGGCGTGTTCACCACGCGCATCAAGACTGGCATCGCCAATGCCATCATCAAAAATGGCAAGTCGGTGCTCGAGATCTCCACCGAACTGGAAAGTCTCTCTGAGCAGTTGCGTGATGCGCTGTCGCCGGAGATGGCGGACTACGGCGTTGGCTTGGCACAGTTCAACATCCACTCAATCAATGTGCCGGAAGACGACCCGGCGGTGATGTCTTTGAAGGCGGCACTCGCCAAGCGCACGGAGATGGGCATCCTCGGCTTCAATTACCAGCAGGAGCGCAGCTTCGATGTGCTGCAAACCGCTGCGGGTAACGAAGGCAATGCGGGCAGCGTCATGAGCGCTGGCCTTGGTCTTGGAATGGGCGCTGCGCTCGGTGGCCCGATGGCTGGTGCCATGGCCCAACTTACGCCGCAAATGCAGCCCGCTGTGGCGGCGCCATCCCCTCTACTGGCGCCCTCTGGTTCAGGGAGCAACTGCCGCAAGTGTAGCCATGCCATGCCCGCCGGGGCTCGTTTTTGCCCGGAGTGCGGTAACAAGGCTGCGGCGTTCTGTACGCAATGCGGCACAGACCTCGGAGGCACTGCCAAATTCTGCAGCAACTGTGGTCAGCAGGTAGCCACGTAAGCCTGCAAGTCGAGCAAAGGAAAAACAATGAATGCGCCGAAGTTGATCAGTCTTTCCGCCGCCGTGCTTGGTGTGGCTATCGTGGTGCTGGGCTTCGTGCTGGTCCCGGAACGGCTCGCTACCTGGCCTTCGGCAGTTATAACGCTCTTTGTTTTGGCGGCTTCGGTCGCCTTGGTGCGTCTGCCGGTAGTGCTGGTCACCCGTGCAGCCCGCACCGACGCCGGGTCGCTCGCGGTGTTGGGTCCGGCGGCGATGCTTGGTTTCGGGGTCATCGCTTTGGCTGCGGCCGGCTTTATTGCCGCACTCTTGGGCGCCACGCGTCTTGGAATTGCGGCGGATGTCATCGCAGTGGCCGTGCTGGTGTCCGGTTCGCTATTTTTGCGTGCTGCCATGGACAAGGTGCAGGCGGTGTCCGATGCGCACTCCGGGCCTTCGCGGCTCGCGGGTTGGCGCAGTGGGCTGGCCGTGGCGGCCGCTAACGCGGTATTGGCGCAGCACCGAGACAAGTTGCATGCGTTGGAAGAGCAAGCTCGCTATGCCGCCAGCGACATTCCTGGCGGTTGCCCGCAAGACGGCCCACTAGAAGCGGCGGTGGCCGCATTGAACGCTGCGGCTACTAGTGGCCACGAGAACGCTTTCGTGGAAGGGGTTCGCGAATTCGAAAATCTTATGGCGCAGAGGGAACTGACGCTAAAGGCCGCGCGGAGCCGCGCTTAAGCTACCCGCTTTAGCGGTTGGGCTCGGGGGAAAGATGAGCGATCTGATTTGCCGTTCTTGTGGCGCCAAGATTGAGTATGCGGCTGAGGAAAAATCGCTGAAGTGCCTCTACTGCGGCACTGTCAACGAGATTCAGCGTCCGGAAGATGCTCTGCCGGACGCTGTCGACGCCATTATTCCCATGGGGATGTCGGTGGAGGCGTTGGAGCGCAGTGCTCAGGCCTACATGGCCCAAGGCGATTTCACTCCGGACGACATGCTCGAAGTAGCCGTATTCACGCGCCGCGAGCGGCTGTATGTGCCGGCACATCGTTTCATTGTCAGTTATGAAGCTACTTGGACGGCTTCTTTCGGCTATGACCGCACCGAGCACTACACCGAATTCGTCAGCGTCACGAAGTATTCGAACGGGCGTAGCTATACCGTGCAGGAGCCGCGCAACCGTACGAAGACGGTTACCGACTGGCGACCAGCCAACGGTATCGACGCTGGTTCTTTCAGCGTTGCCGTTTATGCTGGCAAGTTGTTGAACGAGTCTGCACTCGATCCGGGCGATATCATCCCGGAAGTCGTGGCAGATGGCGCCATCACAGCTTTCAATGATTCGTTCATGAAAGGCATCGAGACAGAGAGTTTCGCTTTGCCAGAAGCTGCCGCATTGACGAAGCTGAAGGGCGAAATAGATGAGCATATCGGCGAGCGCGTGCGTTCGCATGGGCAGGGCGATCGCCAGAAAGACTGGCATTGGCGGGCGAATTATTCGCATGACGGACAGACCGTCTATGTGCCCATTTGCCATGCGGTGTTCGATTACCACGGCACCGAGTACCACTACTGGACTAACGGCGTAGATGGCAGCACTTTCCGTGCAGATGCCTTGCCGGAAGATGCCGACCGCCGTGGTCACGCCAACAAGGGCTTCGTACCAGCTGTCGCGGGCGCAGTGATTTTGGTCGCTACGGGTGCACTTTGGTCGGTGACCACGTTGGGCGTGTTCGCTGTGCTGCTTGCTGCCGGTTACGGTTGGCTGCGCCGCAAGGCTTTGCTGGAGCATTCGAAGCTGGTTCGCGATTCGCTGCTGACACAGATACGCGCTTCGGCCAGTACTACCAGCGGCCAGGACTACGCGCAGGAGTCGCTAAACCAAGCCTACCAGCGCCCGAAGATGCCGCCCTTGGCGCGAACGGACCTCGATGCCAAGTTACTACCTGGGCTTGCGGCGGCTGTCGCCTTGTTGGTGGCTGTGCCTTCTTACCTCGACTATCGCTCTGCGCTACCGCCGGAAGTAGTGGAGCAAGTGGCCACGGATGCGGTGGTCGAAGAGTTGGCGACAGAAACTGCGCCCGCAGCAGACGCTGCGCCAATAGCTGACGCCGCCGCCATGCAGGCGCAGGAGTATACGTTGGAGGGTTTGGTAGTGCCGCATGAAGCGGTCTTCTGGCTGGACTCCAACCCGGATGACCAAAATGCTACAGCTTGGTCCTTCAGCAGTGGAACCCCTGCCGGCGACATGGTGCTCGCCACTTGCCAGGTGGGCAGTCGTTGTCGCGTTACCGGCACGTTGGATGAAGCAGGTGTGTTGTTGACGGTTTCGGAGGTGACCCAATTGTCGCCTCCGGAGGTTCCGGCCGAAGAGCCAGCGCCAACTCTAGAACTATAAGCTGGTCTTAGCGACTGGCGGAACGACGGGCGGCCTCATCGCCACCCGTCGTCTGCGTCAGGCTCAGGGCAGAGTGATGGTGTCGATCTGGAAGATGGCAGTGGTGCCGCTTATTTCATTGCCCACCACGAGCAAGGGCTTGCCGTTCGGGCTGTCCGCTGCCGAGATAAACACGAGACCTTCGGGACCCAAGTCGCCCAGCACGGTGAATTCCGTGGCCGGGTTCTTCGTGAAGTCGCGGGCATTGATGTACTGCACGTACTTCGCGTTCTGCGGGTTGGTGACGTCGTACACCATGATGCCGCCGATACGCTCTAGGGCAATGAACGCAAAGTTGCGACCGGCGAGTTGCCCGATGACGACGCCTTCCGGCTCCGGACCCTTGTTGTCGCTACGGTCTTCGAGAGCGTTCGTGGTGTGGCCGGTATTGAAGTTGTTCGGGTAACGGCGCGCCGTTATCTGTTCGAACTGCGAGCCACTGTCGAAGAGCTGTGTGCCGTCGGTGCCCCAGATGGAGAACGAACGCGCGCCCAGCACATGCAACTGGTCGTAGTCGCCGTCGCCGTCCGTGTCGCCTGTCAGCTTCGACACCGTGAGACGGCCGATTGCTGCATCCACTTTCAGGTCCACGGCGTTCGGGAACTTCGTGGGGTCCAGCGTCAGCGTGCTGACGCGTGCAGTTTCTGCGCCGGGGATGAAGTCATCGCGGTCGTCGCCTTCATTGGCGGTGATGTAGAACGTTTTGCCGTTGAACTGGTAGGACGCGATGCCGTCCGGCTGATACATGCCGAAAACCGGCCAGTTGCGGATGCGCTGGCTCGGGGCGCCAGTGGGGTCGCGATCGCTGGGGTCCAGTTCGTTGCCGAGGGCCATGTGGTCCTTCAACTTCAACGGCTGAATGGAAGTGAACACCGGTGCGGCCTTGTTCGAAAGGTCCAGCACGCCGAGCGCGTTGGCTTCCTGCAGGGTGACGCGCGCTGAAAGACCATCGGCAGCCACGGCAATGAACTCGGGCTCGAGGTCCTGTGCGACGGTGGCGTTCGGACCGTAGACACGAACGCCGGCAGCGCGCAGCGTGGCGAGGTTGGTGTTGAACGCAGTGAAGGTGGCGGTTGCCACTGTAGGAGCAGTGAAGCCGGCGCTAACATTGATGACGCTGACCGAGCCTTCCGGGTCGATGGTGTAGCCAGCGTTCGCCTCACCTTCATTCGCCACCAGCACATAGTTGCCGTCAGGCGTGAACGTGAGCATATCCGGTAGGGCGCCGACGGCGGCGCTGCCGAGGCGCGCCAAGGTCAGGGCGTCGTAGAACACGACCTTACCTGGGTCTGTCTTCACCGTGGCTTCAATCGCTACTGCGACCACGCCATTACGCACAGCCACGCTGTTGGCGTAGCCGCCTTCGGCTTGCGCGTTGATGGTACCGAGGAGAACGGGGTTGGTGGGGTTCGAGAGGTTGAGCACATCCACGGTGACCGCAGCGGCATTGACGACGAACAGCCGCTTGCTGCCCTTATCGTAGGAGACGATTTCCGCAGAACTGACGTTATAACGCCCCGAGGAATAGCGGCCCAGCAAGTTCAGGTCTAGCAGGACTTCGCCCGAGCCAGAAGCGCCCGTGGCGCCTGTAGCACCGGTGGTGCCCGTAGCACCTGTTGCGCCCGTCGCACCAGTGGCGCCAGTCGCGCCAGTCGCGCCCGTGGAACCGGTAGGACCCGGAGCGCCGGTCGTGCCGGTACCGCCTTCGCACCCTGCCAGCAGGGCTCCCAAAACGAATAAGGACGCGGCCTGGGCCGTCAGTCGCTGCATGCGCATGTTTCTCTCCCGAATGTTGGACATAGCCAACATGGGAGGGTGAGCGCAAACGATGAACGCGCCGTGAACGCGGTATTACAGAATGACTACGGCGAAGTCTTCAAAGGGTTCAGCGTTACGCGGATGGGGTTGGGGGTGAGCCTCTTGGTGGCGCCGGTGGCCGCATCGACGCCAGCGCCGATGATGCCGCCCACCAACACATTGCCCGCCATGCCAGCCGCACCGGCGCCCGCTGTCTCGCTAATGACGGCGACTTCCACCGGCTCGAAACCCTCGCGGTTGATGAATACCACGAAGTTGTCCTTACGCTTCTTTTTCAGTGTGCACGGTGTCTTGCAGATCTCGCCGGACGACAAGCGCACCTCGGCGCCAGTCGGCGTAGATTCGACCACTAGCGCCTCCGAGCTACCACGAGTGATAGTGGCGCAGCCTGTCAGTGTGCCTACGGTCAATGCCAGCAGCGCGATACGGCCAAGCAAAGATGACTTATTCATTGCCCACTCCTGATGGTTGTTATTGCCGTTTCTGGCTGCAATACACGGAAGCATAGACGTTTGTCGAGTGCCTTGCTTTGCTGCCCGTCGCTCAGCTTGTGAACGATTGCGAGGTACGCAGAGCTTGCGTAAAGTGTCGTCGTGAAATGGGGGGAGGAGCATGGTGTTTCGTTTACTGGGCCTGCTGCTATTTCTGGCTACACTGCCCGCACTCGCGCAAGAGCCCTCCGTTCCTGTCCCCGTCGCCGCGTCTGCTGCGCCACCGGTAAGTAATACAGGCCCGCCGCAGTTGCCAGTGGGCACTGTGGTGCTGCTCCGTCTGGAAACCCCGCTCAGCTCCAAGACGGCCACTCCCGGTCAGATCGTCTCGTTCACCGTTGCCAGGGCGGTGTCTGCGGCTGGACAGGAAATAGTGGCTGCAGGTGTGCCGGTTCAGGGAGAAGTCATCCACGCCGCGAAAGCGCGCTGGGGCGGCAAGCCTGGCGAGTTAGTGCTCGCGGCACGGCGCATGCAGTTGCCCACCGGTGCCGTGAAACTCCGGTCCAACCTCGGTGTGGTCGGAGCGAATACCATCTATGAGGCCTTGGTGCTGAGCTCGCTGACCTTCGGGCTTGGCAGTTTCCTCTCGGGTGGCGAAATAGAGCTACCCGCGGGCGCTTTTTTCGCCGCGCGTACCGCCGAGTCCATCATTCCCCCCGCACCCGTCATTCCCTCGCCGGCCCCTGCGCCGGCCGTTCCTTCCCCCTGACCTCACGGAGTTCATCCATGTCTATTTCGATGCGCCATGCGGCGCTTGCTGCCGCTTTCAGCCTCACTTTGTGCGCCGCCCCCGTGCTCGCACAGGAAACGCCCCCGGCACCAACGGTTGCACCCGCCGCCCCGGTGGCACCAGCTGAAGTCGTGGCACCAGCTGAAGTCGTGGCACCGGCGGCCCCTGCGGAGGCTCCAGCGCCTGCCGCGCCCGTTGACGCTGCAGCACCTGCTGTGGCCCCGGCTGAACCCGCTGCCCTGGCGGACACTGTTGCGCCTGCCGCGCCTGCGGAAAGCGCCGCGCCGGCAGCACCCGCTGCTGGTGGTGCCGTCGCCCCCGGCGAGATCGGTCAGCCGCCGGCCGGCTACGGGCAGATTGTGTTCTTTCGTCCGTCCAAGTTCGTCGGCATGGCCGTCGGCTTCAAGGTGCGCGAAGCTGGCAAGGAGCTGGGCCTGATGAAGAACGGCAGCTACTTCGTCATTGCCGCCACCCCGGGGCGCCACGAGTACGAAGTTCACTCGGAAGCGAAGGACATCCTGCCGGTAGAAGTGGAAGCGGGCGAGGTGTACTACGTCAGCGGTTCGCTCAGCATGGGTGTGATGGTGGGCCGCCCCAACCTGACGCCTTCCGATGCGGCCGCCTTCGAGGCGGTGCGTGCCAAGCTGAAGATGTCGAAGCTGTAAGTTCGAAAGTTCCTGCTGCGGCCCCGTGGGCCGCGGCAGGAACGCGCTCTAGAGGTTGTTCGCCTGGCGCGGCAGCCGCAACAACCACGCTAGTCCCAGTACGACGGAAAGCGCGGAACCCAGCAATACGCCTGTGCGCACCATCTGGTCATATTCCCCATGGGGGAAGGCTAGCGAGCCGATGAACAGGCTCATGGTGAACCCTATGCCCGTGAGCACCGAGGCGCCGTAGAGCACCTGCCAGTTGGCGCCTGCCGGAGCGGTGCACCAGCCACTGCGGATAGCGATGAAGCAAGCGCCAAACACCCCAGCTTGCTTGCCGATGAACAGCCCGAGCGCTGTGCCCAGCGTGACCGGGTGCAGCAAGGTGCTTAGCCCCAAGCCGGACAAAGGCACGCCCGCGTTGGCTATGGCAAACAACGGAAGAATGCCGAACGTAACCCATGGGTGCAGTGCATGTTCCAAGCGGCGCGCCGGCGATGAAGCCTTGCCGCGTAGCGGAATAACCATGCCCGTAAACACGCCGGCCAGTGTGGCGTGGACGCCGGACTTCAATACGCAAAGCCACAGCAGTGCACCGCAGGCTAAATAAGGCAGCAACCGCGTGACGCCGTAGCGGTTCAGCAGCAGCAAAGCTCCGGCGAAAAACGCGCCTAAGCCCAACGCGAACCACGAAAGGCCGGATGTGAACAGCACGGCGATGAGAATGATGGCGCCGAGGTCGTCGATGATGGCCAAGCCGAGCAGGAACGCACGGATGGAGGCGGGGACACGCGTCCTGACGACGGCCAAGATGCCGAGGGTGAACGCGATGTCCGTGGCCGCCGGAATAGGCCAACCATGTGCGGTAGCTGGCGAGCCGGCATTCACCCACGCGTAAACCGCCGCCGGCGCCAACATGCCGCCAACAGCGGCCACCAGCGGTAGGCGGGCCCGGCGGGCACCTGCCAGTTCGCCTTGCACTAGTTCGCGTTTGATTTCGAGGCCCACCAGCAGGAAGAACACAGCCATCAAGCCGTCGTTAATCCAGTGCAGCAGCGTTTTTTCCAATACCAACGGCGAGAAGCCGATGGCGATATCGCCATCGAGTAGCGTGCGGTACGCGCCTGCTAGAGGCGAATTGGCGACGAGCAAAGCCAGCGCGGTGGCGATGGCCAGTACGAGGACGGCTTGGCGGTCAGCGTTTACGGGGGTGGGGGAGGACATAGGACTGAACACTAACACCCAATATAGCTTAGGGTAGTATCAATCCAAGCCAGCGACTCACTATTAAGAGCACAAGTCTGGTTGGTCAATCACGCTGTCGTGCAGGAGAGGACATGAGCCATGTTCGGGTGATGAAGAATGACCTTGCCGGTAAAGTGCTGGCCCGAACTGTTGCTGCGCGGTTAGGGTTGCGTACTCCCTCTCCACGGCCATGGATGCACGGGCTCGCAGCGCTGCTGCTGGCGTGGGGAATGGGGTGGCAGGCGGCGCATGCCGAGATATCCGTCCCACCCATCCCGCAGACTATCGACGCACCGGCCTTGGCAGCCTGGGCGGACCGCGAGTTCGGTGGGTCTGGTGCCGCCAACCGCTACTCAGCGTTGGCTCTGGTGGTTGTTTCGGGCGATCAGGTCATCCTTGACCGGACTTACGGGTATGCCAATTGGGTGACCCGCGAACCCGTGGACAGTTTTCGGACCGAGTTTCTCATCGGGTCCATCACCAAGACCTTTACTGCCACGGCACTGGCGCAGCTCCTAGAGCGCGGACAAATCGCTTCGCTCGATGAGCCCGTGAATAAGTATCTTAAGCGCGTTCAGTTGCCGCCGCCCTATGGGGACCAGGTGACTTTCTGGCACCTGCTCACCCACTCTGCCGGCTTCGAGGTGCGCAATGCCGGGCTCGCTGCGCTCGAAGCCCAGCGGCGGCCGCTCACGCCGGAAGCGCTTCGTAGCGTCGCGGCAGAGATTGCCCATCCCCCGGGTCAGTACTCTTTGTATGCGAACGCTGGTGCTGGCCTGTTGGCGGTCCTGGTAGAGGACGTCACAGGGCGGCCCATCGATCAGTACATGCAAGAGAACATTTTCAATCCGCTGGGCATGCGCCACACGCGTATTAACCTAAGCCCGGAGCGGCCGGAAGCGCTGGTGCATGCCTATCGCCTTGGCCAAGGAACGTCTCCGGAGGAACTGGGCTGGTTGCCGTTCAGCGCGTATGCAGGACCCATCGGCGGTATCAGTGCCACCCCGCAAGACATGACGCAGTACATCAAGGCGCATTTGGGAACTGGCGAGTTCGCAGGACGCAACATTTTGCAGCCGCAGACGCTAGCGACGATGCACGCGCCACATTTCGGCAATCATCCGGCCGTCAACCAGTTTGGCATGCAGTTCTTCACCGGTAGCTGGAACGGTCGGCGTTTGGTTGAGCACGGCGGTAACTGGCCCTACAACATTTCGATGCTGACGCTCATGCCAGAGGAGAAACTGGGTATCTTCATCGCCACCGTTGGTGACGCGACGGGCGGTGCTCGCTTCATGCCGGCGTGGGAAGTTCGTGCGCGCCTGTTGACGCGCCTGTTCGGAGCCCAGACGTATGAGACGCAGCCCGGCGCTGAGGCGCCTCTGGGCGAATATGTTGGGAGCTACCAGCAACTTCAGCACAACTACTCGACGCTGGAGGCTTTGCTGGACCTCATCGGCGCCAGCAGCGGCGATTCTGACAGCAACTACTTTGTCACGAGGGTGACCGAGGACGGTCAGGGCGGTCTGCGTATCGCTGGCGTCGACGGCTATCTCCCCGTGGGCGGGGACCGCTTCTGGAAAAAGGACTTCACGCCAGGCCCGGACTGGGCGGGGCCGCTTTACGCCTTTACGCGCAATGCCGCTGGGCGGTTGACTGGATTGGTGCACCCCTTCGGTGTGGACATGCAGCAGCGTGTGTCCGGTTTCGCTGACCTGCGTGTACGCGGCCGTTGGGCGCTGGGGCTAGCGCTAGTGTTACTGAGTGGATTCGCAGCCGTCTTCTGGCGGGCTAAAAGCCGAGTTAGTTCGGTAGGCCGGTTGATGGCCATGCTTGGCGCACTGACTATCGTGGCCATGCCGCTAGTGGTGCTCGCCTTCCATGGACCGGGTGGCATAGCCTATTACCTGCTGTCTGCGCAGCCTGGCCGCTGGGCGTTGTTTGCGCTGCTAGCCAACTTCCTAATCGTGGTCACAGCCGTTGTCGCTTGGAGTACTGTCGAGGCGTGGCGTTCTTCCGCGGCGGGATGGCGCGAGCATCTTGCCCGCTGGCACGGTGCGGTGCTCGCCCTAGCCGGCGCCGGGTTGGTAGTTATTCTCGGCTCCGTCAATGCGCTGGGGCTGCATCTGCCGTGACCCCACCGATTTGACGCTGGGCGCGTGTACTATGACGGCAGGTGATGGCGGCCCAAAGTGGTGTGCCGGTGTCCGGGGTCTGCGGCAGCAAGGAGCTCTAGTAGAGTGAGACAGCCGATGAGTGACCGAATACAAGCGATGTATCAGCGGGATTGCTGCATGGCTTGGTTTGACGTTGCCTTGCTCTGGGCCGTGGTCCTCTTTGTGTTGGTGGTGGTGCTTGGCATTGTGCAGCAACCGTTGATTCGTCTGGTGCTCATAGCGTCGAGTGTGCTGTTGATAGTCTTCAACACGGCAGCGGTCTTTGCGCTAACCAAGCAGTTGCGACAAGACAAGGCATTGATCTACGGCGAAGATATTCAGCATCTGGATGCTAACCGTATCGCCAGACGCCTGCGCTGGAAGGCGCCATGAAGCGCCACTATGTTCCACCCAAGCAAGGCATGCTCGGCCAGATAGTCGATACCGCGACGGTGCTGGTTTTGGTCTATGTCAGCTTAATGCTGCCACTGCTATTTAAGGCAGCCGCCAAGGCGGAAAATGCTGTGGTCCAGGCCGCGGTTGCGGTTCAAGCCACCTGGGAATCTTTGGGGCAAAATGCCATCCAACAGGAACAATGGATAAGGCTTGGCTACAGCCCAGAAAAAGCGGCCATGCTGATTAATAACCGTTTCGACTATACGATTGACCCCGTGATGTTGGGCCTCACGTCTGCGGTCATCATCGGGTATTTCATTTTCCTGTTGAAAGTCTCCGCTAAGCAATACCGCGAAGTGATCGCCGAAAAATTCGACCAAGAATGACGGCTGATATTCGGGAACAGTAACCATGAGCCTATGGAATATCTTGGGGTATGTAGCATGGGGCCTCTCGGCAATCCTGCTGGCGTGGATGCTGGTAGACGCATTGCTGGTTTCATCGCAGTACGATGAAGAGTATCTGATGAGTTCGCGTGAAGGCCGCGAAAGCCCTGCCGTGCACGGCGTGCTCCCCGAAGAGGGCGGCGCATGACGGCGCGCAGCAAAATAACCACTACCGGTAAAAAGCCCATCGCACTGCTGAAAGTGCTGAACCCCTTTCATGTCTGGGGTTTGGGGGTAGGCATTGTGCTGGTTGGCGAGTTTATGGGCTGGAATTTTACCGTCGATAAGGGTGGTGCTTATGCGTCGTTGATCGCCTGTTGGGTCATCGGCTTGCTTTACACCTGCGTCGCCATGATCGATTCAGAAGTCAGTTCCACCGTGGTGGCGGCGGGCGGGCAATACACGCAAGCGAAGCACATTGTCGGCCCCTTGATGGCCTTTAATGTCGGGCTTTATTTGGTGATGGCCTACACCATGCTCTGTGCGGCAGATGCTTTGGTGGTGGGCGACCTCCTGCGGTCCGGTGCCAAGGTGATGGGTTTCGCTCATCTGGATCCCAGACCGTTTGTGGTGCTGGTGGTGGTGTTTCTTTCCTGGCTGAACTACCGGGGTGTGTTTGTCACGCTGACGCTGAACTTGGTCATGACCTTATTGGCCTTCGTTTCACTGCTGGTGTTGTTTGTGGCGGTGGAACCTTGGCAGCAAGGGGTGGTGCTGCAGCATCAGGGGTTGCTCACCGACCTGCCTTATGGCTGGATTGGCGTTATCGCCTCGCTCCAGTTTGGCATTTGGTATTACTTGGGTATTGAAGGCACCTGTCAGGCCGCTGAAGAAGTGCGCTCTGCTGGCCGGGCCATTCCGCTCGGTACGATGGGCGGCATAATGACGCTGCTGGTTGCGGCCACAATTACCTGGTTTGTGGCCACGGGTCTGTTGCCGTGGCAATACCTAGGGCAGACTTACACGCCGATGTACGATGCGGCGACGCTGCTGGGCAGCGCGAAACTGCAGTTGCTGATGTTTGTGGCTACGGCGTTTGCCGCCATCGCTTCAGCCAATGGCTGTATCAATGACGCTTCACGGGCTTGGTTTTCGATGGGGCGCGACCGCTATCTGCCGGAGTTTTTTGGAGCCATTCATCCGAAATACCGCACGCCTTATCGGTCCATTCTGTTTCTGGTGCCAATTGCGGTGTCATTCGCGTTCACCGGCCTGCTTGACCAAGTGATCACTTTTTCGATCCTGTCAGGTTTGCTCAGCTATACGTTCATGACTTTCAATATCATTAAGTTCAGAAGGATGTGGCCGCTGGGGAGTATCCATCGTGGTTACGAGCACCCTTTCCACCCGCTGCCGGCGCTCACTTTGCTGGCGCTGTGTTGCCTAACGTATTTCGCGACCTTTTTGGGCTATGGCGCCACGCTATTGTCGGTGATGTCGTTTTACATCCTCGCTTCCCTGTGGTTTGTCCTGCGTCGCTACCCCTATGTCAGGCGCGCGGAGCAGTTCTCCATGCCTTGGCCGCGGCCTAGGGGCTACTAGGCCCGCCGTTTGCCTACCAGAGCGAAGCCGCCATTGAGCCAGCGTCTGCGTGCTACGCCCCCTGCTACGCCATCTGCCATGCCACCGGCCCCGTCACGATGAACCTCATGCTGGCGATGCTGGTGGTGGTTCTTTCTGGCTGGTGGCTGCACCAGTACCGACAGGCCCGGCAATTTCAGGCGCAGATGCGCCAGCAGCTATTTGACGAGTGCGTCGACCTGCTGCAGGAGCCGAGCATTCGCCGCGACCTCGCGCAACTGCCGATTCTCGAAGGTTGTTATGGCGGCTACCATGTCGCGCTGAGTGTAGTGGAGGACACGGTCGGTTGGCGCAAGCTGCCGCCCCTGTGGTTGTTGGTGAAGGTGGCGGCGAATGCGCCCACCCGTGGCACGCTGGATATCATCGCGCGGCCGGCGAACAACGAGTTTTATAGTCCATCGTGGCAGTGGGACGGGGTTCTAACCATTCCGGCTGCCTGGCCGCAACATGCCCTCATCAAATACCAAGAGCAGGCGGTGGACTTGGTGTTATTGAATGACGCAGTGCCGCTATTCTTTTCCGATCCGGCGATGAAAGAGTTGTTGATTACCCCAACCCTGTTGCGGCTAACCTATCTCTTGCGGCAGGGACAAGCTGGCGAGTACTTGCTGCTGCGCACGGCGGCTTACCACAGTGCACCGGTGGCTAAGGCGCTGGTGGAGGCGCTATTGCTGCAAGCCATTGCCCTGCGCCAACAACTCGAAGCGGCAACGCACTAGCAGTTTTTACAGTAGAACGAGGTGGGTTTATTTTATGCTGAAGCCCAGCAATGCAGAGCAGACGGTTCCGCAGGCGCCGCTTTCCCCTTACTGGGTACTGCTGGTCGCACTCCTGCTCCCGGGCATGGGCCAGGTGCTAAACAACACGCCTTGGCGGGGACTGTTCATGGCGTGTTTTATGGTGATACTGGGGTTGATCACCTTCAACTTGGCCGCGGTAGGCGTGTCTTGGGTGGGCAAACTGGCGGGTGGCCTATTTATTTATGCCTTGTCAGTGATGGACGCTTACTACTGGGCTCGTTACCGAGCAGTCAGAAGCTCATGCTCGCCCTTGCATACAGGAAGCGACCGTTGAAGCCGAACGGCGAGAAATTTGAATACGGCAGGAAGTAGTTGTTCACCGGATAGTTGCGCGCAGCCCCGGTAGCCGCGTCAACGCCGCGGCCGAACGGAACACGGTCCGGATAGACATCCAGCAGGTTATTGGCACCCACTGCGATAGTGACCTTGTCGTTAAAGGTACCGCGCATCTCCAAGTCTGCGACCCACTTCGAGCTAAGCGGTACGTCGAGGAACGGGTCTGAACCGGCGCCCAGCACCTTGCCATAACGATTGGTCCGCAGGGTCATGCCAAACCATCCCCGGTCATAATCGAGCCCCAGGTTGATCTTCGAGCGTGGTTGCCCATCGGAAAGACGGAGCGTTTCCTGGCGTCCAAAAAGCACTATGCCCGGAACCGTCGCCAGCGGCCCCGCTGCAGTAAGCACCCGCTTCACATCCGTCTTGTTGTGGTTGAAACCGGCGGTTAGCCCAAGCTTTGCATCACCACCCAAGTCCATGCGATAGGTGGCAATCACGTCGACGCCGCGGGTGATGGTGTCAACGCCGTTCACGAAGAAACGCGCTGCATTGATGTTATTGAAGCCGGCATCGTTCAAGATTTGGGCAATACGGATTCCGGGGTTGCTTCCGTTTGGGTTGCCCAGCGCATCGCGGGAAGCCTGCAGATTTTCGGTAACCACGATACGGTCATCAATATCGATCTGATAAAGGTCAACCGTGACACTGAGCCGAGGAATAGCCGTAAACACAAAGCCGACCGAATAGGACACCGAGGTTTCAGGCTGAAGCGGTACTGCACCAAGCGCGATGGCCACCGGGTTATCTACTGGCAGCGTTACGGTTTCGAGCAATACGCCATTGACGTTGTTGGTTGCCGATGCCGCAAAGAATTGCTGCTGTAACGAAGGCGCCCGGAACCCGGTAGCTATTGCGCCACGCAGGGCAAAGCCAGTAGCCGGTTCGAAGCGGGCGGCAAGCTTGCCGTTCCAGTCAACACCAAAGTCCGAATAATCCTCGAACCGCCCGGCTGCCTGCAGGCTGAACCTGTCGCTAACATCGACGTCCAACTCCGCATAAGCCGAAACGTTACGGCGATTGTGCGGTTGGTCGACCTGCTGACCGCCAATGCTCGGACGGAAGCCTGGGAACACCTGCGCCCCCGGTGCGCCGCCCGCCGGACCATTGGCATAGCTCAGGGCCTCGCCAGGGCGGATATCAAACGTCTCACGGCGATATTCCAGACCGCCGGCAAGCGTAAAGCTCTGCGCGAAGCCGACGACGAGCTCGCGGCTTACATCGAGGTTGAGCAATGTCTGCGCATAGCGCAACCCACCGGAATCGAAGGCTTGTGGCGATGCGGTTCCGAAGGAGCGGTTTAGCGAGTTGGTGATATTGAAGTCAAAGCGATTGACACCGTACTGACCCGACACATCCCAGCGCCAATCAGCAAGTTCGCCCTTCAGGCCGACTGTGCCGGCATAGTCGTTCAGTTCCGTATTGATACGCGGCAGGAAGCCGTCGGGGTAAATAGCGGGAACATTGCGCGCATCGCTGGCGATACGATAGAAACCGGCGCTCTGCCCATCGCGGAAACCGTAAGTGGCAAAGCTGTAAAGTTCTGTACTGTCCGAAATGGGCCGGCTGGCGTTCATGACGAGCTTGATGTCTTTGGTCGCCGCGTCACCATAAATATGACTCAACCGGTCGAAGGTCAGTTCGCGCGTATCGGCAAGGCCTGCGACGAGGTTGTATTGGCGACGCGGATCGTAGCCGGCACGATTGGTGCGGCCACGGTCCTGATATTCGCCGGCGAAGTTGATGTAGCCACCATCGCCGAGGGGAAGGCCAATGACGCCTGCAATGGTGAGAGTCTCGCCATCCGATGCCCGGCGATTCTTGCCGTTGTCGGAAGTGCCATAAGTACCATCGGCAACGACCGCGGGCTGCCCATTCGAGCCAAGGGCAAGGCCGGTGAACTGTGGCACCCCTCGCAACGAGGTTTCATATTGACCGTAAGTGGCAGTGATTCGCCCGCCCTCCGGCTTGTCGCGTAGCTGGAAGTTGATGACCCCCGCAATCGCATCCGAACCATATTGGGCAGCGGCACCGTCGCGTAGAACCTCGACGCGGCTCAGCGCGATGGAAGGGATGAGATTGATGTCGACGGCGGAGGTGCCGCGGCCAACCGAACCGTTGATGTTTAGCAGCGATGCCGTGTGGCGGCGCTTGCCGTTAATCAGGACGAGCGTCTGGTCGGGCCCCAGCCCGCGCAGCGTCGCCGGACGGACCACATCGGTACCGTCGGTGATGGAAGGCTGCGGAAAGTTGAAGCTCGGCAACTGTTCGTTCAGTAGCCGGTTGGTCTCGGTAAAGCCGGACCGCGCCAGATTGTCAGCAACGATGACATCGATGGGTACGGGGCTGTCCGCGACAGTGCGACCGCTGCGGCGGGTGCCGGTGACCACGACGGTGACTATTTCTTCGGCAGCGTCGGCGGTTTCGTCACCGCTGGTCTGTCCATAGGCCGGTGCGCCCGCCATTGCCAAGAGCGATACGCCGGCAAGTAGAAGGGGGCGAGCGAAGAGTGTCATTTTGAATACTCGGGAATTTCTGAAAGCCAAGACTGACACATTAACAGCCGCTGGCACGGGGCTGCCGGGCCTTGCAGGTGGCCCAGGCCCTGAAAACGCTATGGCAGGCCGCGCGGGAAGGGGCGTTCGCCGATGGCCGGCAAAAACACTTCGTAGAGCGAAAATGCGGAACCGGTGACGGTGATGACAGAACGACGTACCCACAGGCTTTGGGGCGTTAGCGACGCGTGCTGCAAGGCGCGATGGACTAGCCAGTGATCGGCACTGCAGCGTGCGTATTGGAAGTCGGAGCGCTTAGAGTCACCATGCGCTGCTAAGGCCTCGCCCAGTGCCGCGTTGCCGATTTGACCGAGCCAGGGCTGGGCCGACAGCGTGGGGGCAGGAATGCGGGTGTGGGCGAATAGCCATACTGCCCCCGCGCACCGCATGTCGATCTCGCGCTCGTGTCCACTGGCGGTGGTCTGCTCCCGGAGCACCGACATGCTGAAGTCTTCACCGGCCGCAGCACGAATGCGCTGCGTCAGCAGGCCAGGAGTTAGCAACCAACTGCGTAGCGACGATCGTTCTTCGTGGGCGACCAGTTCTAGGCCGCTTAACCAACCAGTGTTGGACGGCATCAGCTCGGGAGGGGTGGGTACGTTTCCCGGCAAAGCTTCGACAGACACCGCGACGAGCTCCTTAGCTAACGCAAGTATAATATCTGATGAGCGTATAGCGCGGCGTGAGTAATGGCTTGGCAGAGGCAAGCGGTTGTGAGCATCACCTACACTGAAGTCCTCGATTGCTGGTTCGGCACGCCAGACAGTCCTGCCTACAGCCATTGGCGTGCAGCATGGTTCAAGCGGGACGAGGCTTTCGACGCCATGATCCGCCGGCGCTTCGGTTCACTCACCGCTGCGGCGTTACGGGCAGATGCCGAAGATGCCAGCAGTCATTGGGGTTGCGAGCCCTTGCAGCCGTTGCCGGCACTGGCGCGTCTTTTGGTGCTGGACCAGTTCACGCGCAATCTTTATCGCGACAGTGCCTTGAGCTTCGCTGGCGATGCCCAGGCGTTGCAGCTTGCCAGTCGCATGGTCGCCGCCGGATTGGACCGGACTTTAACCGGCGTGCAGCGCTTGTTCGTCTATCTGCCGTACGAGCATGCCGAAGACCTGGCACACCAGCACACGGCCGTGCGGCTGATTACGCAACTGGTCGCCGACGAACCCACGTTCACGGAACCTCTGTTCTGGACCCGCCACCACTGCGAGACCATTACCCGCTTCGGGCGTTTTCCCCACCGCAATGCGCTGCTGGGCCGGGTGAGCACGGCGGCAGAACGCGCGTTTCTAGACGGCGAAGAGAACGACCGTTGAAAACGCTACGGGCGGCGGCAGCGGAAGGCGAGTTAAGAGGTAAACCTTTTGACGGTTCTACGGAACTGCTGCCGGTTGCAAAACTCCCTAAGGAACTTGGTGACTTCTCGCTTGTCTTCGAAGCTACTGAATTCAAGTCTTCGTTCGGCCGGGTATTGCCCTCGGCCATGGGAAACAACGTAAGTTGGGAGATATCCGGAGATGCTCGCGCATAAGATAACCAGCCTCGCTGCAACTGCTTTGCTGCTCTCCGCCTGCGGAGGCTCAGGTGGGGCTTCCGGAGTGCCCAATCCGCCGCCCGCGCCACCTCGTCCTGTCGTGGAAAAAACGTTCGATTTCGCCCAAGGTAGCGGGGGCTGGCTGGCCGGATATGCAGACTACTCGCCTAGTACCGCCCCTAACGACGTTGTTTCAGAGATTCGGGCGCTACCAGTTCCATTCGGTGGCTTCGGCTATTACAACGCCGGAACGAATCGCAGCGACGACCTGTTCATCTACGTAAAGACCAAGATCGGTGGGCTTGCCGCAGGGACGAATTATCGCGTGGGTGCGACCGTCGAGTTCCTGACCGATGTTCCGGCCGGTTGTTCCGGTGTCGGCGGTGCGCCTGGTGAATCGGTATGGGTAGTCGTCGCCACCTCGAGCAGCGAGCCGCAGACGCAATTCAATGGTCTCGAGTACCGAATGAACATCGAGCGCGGAAACCAGTCACAAAGTGGAAGAGATGGTGTGGTCGTCGGCAACATCGCCAACACGGTGCAGGACTGCGGTCCTCGGCGTTGGGAAACCAAGTCTCTCTCGACGCCTATACCGTCACCTTTAATCATCCGGGCCGATGATCGAGGCGAGGCGTGGTTTCTGGTCGGCATCGATTCCGGATTCGAGAGTTTCAGTCGTGTCTACTATCAGCGCTTCATCGGGCGTTTTGAGCCAGTTTGAAATTGCGTAATTGTGCGTCCGCACCGCGGCCTGCAACGGCGCGCTGGATGAGCAGATCCGCTTGGCCGAGCGGATGCAGGCGGGTGAAAGCTACACGCCCACCGTGCCACGCTGGGAAATCGACCCTGCTACGGGTGAACGGCGGCGTATCGAATGGCCACGCAGGCTCTACGCGTGGTTCTGGCAGGTGGATGGCAGCGAGTGGTTCGTGACCCTGCGCTATGGCAATCGCTGCATCGAACTGGCGCGGGGGCGTAGGGCCGTGCAGGTGGACTGCTTGGGTGAAGTCGTGGCCACACTGAAAACGCTACGGGATGCGGCGGGCGAGGGCGAGTTCGATGCGGGGCTGGAAAGCGCCAGCCGGGCCATTCACGCCAGGTTCAGGGCCTGAAGCGGTAAAAGGATTGACGGTTGGGGTGAGAAATCATCCCTCACGCGCAAAACTGCACTGCAAATCCGATGGATATCTTGATTAAGGCCAAACTAATACCCCGATTGAGGGATATCCCTGCACACGATTGCGGCGCATGATTCGGTGAAAGCTGGGTACACCAGCGGCAGGGGATAGACGATGAACAAGCAAATTGCGTGG
>CAIOHZ010000233.1 GCA_903858165.1 uncultured Pseudomonadota bacterium | reverse complement strand
GGCGGCGGCGGCGGCGGTGGTGGCTACGGCGGCGGTAGCCGCGGCGGCTACTAATCTCTCCCCAGCCTTAGCCGTGTTGCACTTTGTGTGCAATGCCTGAAGCTCAGTGCCTCTGGCACTAGGAAACCCCGCCGCAAGGCGGGGTTTCTTTTTGGGCCGCCGAATGATGTCATGGACTCCCCTGCCACCCGGAGCCTGACCATGCGTCCCCTTCCTTCTTTGCTTCGTTCGCTGCCCACCTTTGCAGCTACTCTTTGGTTGGTCGGCTGCGCGACCGCGCCCACCACGCCACCGAAATCTGAGCTACCCCCCGGCCCGGCGGTGACGGATGCGGCCACCATCGCCGCACTCGACCGCGCCATTGCGGGCAGCCATCGCCCGGAAGCCAACCGTGCGCGAGACCCATACCGCCACCCGAAAGAAACCCTCGAATTCTTTGGGCTACGCCAAGACATGGCAGTACTTGAAGTGTGGCCAGGCGCTGGCGGCTGGTGGACCGAAATTCTCGCGCCCGTCCTGCGCGACAAGGGCCACTACTACGCGGGCCAGTGGGACCCGGACACCCAGAGCAAGTACATTCAAGACGGGCTAAAGCAATACGAAACGAAGCTGGCTGCTCACCCTGAACTCTACGACCGTGTTCAGGTAACGGCCCTGCAGGCGCCCGCCAAGCTCGCGCCCGTTCCGGCAGGCACACTGGACATGGTCTTGACCTTCCGCAACTTGCACAACTGGATGGCACGAGACCAAGCACTGGATATGCTGCGCGCCATTTACACTGCCCTTAAACCAGGCGGCATTCTTGGCATCAAGGACCACCGGGCGGACCCGGCGCTGCCAGTGGACCCGAAAGGCACGAACGGCTACGTAAACCAGCAGGTCGCTATCGACCTTGCCGTGCAGGCGGGTTTCGAACTGATTGGCACCAGCGAGGTGAATGCCAACCCCAAGGACACCCGCGATTGGGACCAGGGCGTCTGGACTTTGCCCCCCGTGCTGCGCCTCGGCGACAAAGACCGTGAGAAATACTTGGCCATTGGCGAGAGCGACCGCTTCACGCTGCGCTTCCGTAAACCGCTCGCGGCTGTTCCCGGACAAATTCCATGAAACAACCCGCCCGCAGCCGCGCCAAGACGGCAACGAAGTCCGCGAAACCAACGGCAGCGCAGCCACAGCGGACTAATGCCCTGACGGCGCTTAACCTCAAGCCGCTCCCACGTCACCAACTGCCCGCGGACTTGGCGAAATACTTCGCCATCTGCGAAGAGAAGATCGGCTTCCTGCCAAACGTCCTCGCTGCGTTCAGCTTCGATGCCGTAAAGCTGCGTGCCTTCAGTGACATGTACAACGACCTGATGTTGGGCGGTTCCGGGCTGAGTAAACTGGAGCGGGAGATGGTGGCCGTGGTGGTATCCGCCGCGAACCAATGCCACTACTGTTTGGTAGCGCACGGCGCTGCAGTGCGCCAGTTATCCGGCGACCCCCTGCTTGGCGAAGAACTCGTGACCAACTGGCGGGTCGCGCCACTCACGCCTCGCCAACGCGCAATGCTGGAGTTTGCTCACTTGCTCACCGTCGCTCCGGCGGAGGTCGAAGAAGTGGACCGCGCTACCCTGCGCGCCCACGGCCTCTCAGACCGCGATATCTGGGACCTCGCGGCGTTAACGGCCTTTTTCAACATGAGTAACCGTATTGCCAGTGCCGTGGATATGCGCCCAAACACGCAGTACCACGCACAGGCGCGTTGAAACCGGCATGAACGGCAACCGCGGTCGGCAGTTCACGGGGCGCGTGGTGCAAGTGGACGTCGAGGACGTCACCTTGCCCAACGGCCACGTGTCTACCTACGAGTTCGTCCGGCACCCAGGTGGCTCCGCCGTGGTAGCGCTAGACGAGCAACGCCGCGTCTGCCTGCTGCGGCAGTGGCGCCCAGCGGTAGGCGAATGGGTCTGGGAATTGCCCGCCGGCAAGCGCGACCATGGCGAGAACCCAGCAGAGACAGCGCGCCGTGAGTTGGCCGAGGAAGCCGGGCGGGTTGCCGTACGCTGGACGGACCTCGGTAGCCACTTCCCTTCGCCCGGTGTGTTCTGCGAAGTGCTGTACCTCTACCTGGCTGAGGGCCTAAGCGAAACACCGACCGCGCTCGAACCCGGCGAAGTACTGGAAGTGCACTGGGTTCCCTTCGCGGAAGCTTGCGCGCAAGCACTGGAGGGACCCCTCCGCGACGCCAAAACCATCATCGGCCTGCTGCGCGCCGCCGCGTTGCGCCCCGAAATTTGACAATAATCAACAAATTGCGGTGGCTTTCTAAAATTTTTCATCTGGTTTAACATAGTCGTTGCAAAAGTAGATTATGTTTCTGGTCATGCCCAACCCCCGCAGCGGCTGCCGGTACAACGAAGGACGCCACCACATGAAAGACGATACGCGTAACCGTCTTCCCGGAACCAGCGAAAGCAATTCCGGCAGTGTGCGTTTTGACGACCGTGGTAACGCCATCTGGCAGTGGAACGGCGAGGCGCAAGTCGACGGCAACTTGAGCGATCTCCTTGAAGATCTCGTGGTAGCCGAAGATGCCGTCACACCCGACATTGCGCACAACACGAAGGGCTTGTCCTACGGCTACAACCCTTATCAAAGCGGCGTGCTCTACACCGGCGAACGCGAGAAGCGTCCCAAGCGGGACCTGCGCGAACTGTCGAAGTGGATTGCCATGAAGAAGGGCGTTCCACCCATCAAGTAGTCGGCCCATAGTCCGCCGGGGCCAGCGAGTATCGACTAGACGGAGCTACGGGCTGCGACGTTGCAACTCGTCGGCTGCCATCAGCCAATCCATCATTTCCCCAAGATCCGCGAACTCGTGGTCGGCCCGCTCCAGCCCCGCGGGCCACTGTTTCTCATGACGGTGTACCCAAGCCGTGGCCATACCGGCACTTCTGGCCCCCACCACGTCGGCGTGCGGGTCGTCGCCCACGTAGAGCCAGCGGCCCACCGGAATACCCGCACTTTCCGCTACCGCTTGGAATGCCCGAGGGTCGGGCTTGGCTACCCCCAATCCACGCGCCGAAAAGGCAGCGCGAAAGTGCTTGCCCAGTGAAGTCCGCGCTGGGTCAGCGTTGCCATTGCTCAGGACATAGAGCGGGAACCGCGTAGCCAGCCGTTCCAACGCCGCCGGCACCTCGGCATAAGGTTCCACGGCATGCCGTTCGGCGAAAAACACTTCGAAGGCAGCTGCCGCCATTGCCGTCGCGGCCGCCTCGCCGAGGCCCGCCGCCAACGCCTGGCAACGCAACGCTTCGGTGCGTAGCCAAGTCAGGTCATAGGCCCGTCCGGCGTGCAATCCAGCCACTTGTTCCCGCCAACGACGCATTTCGGCAATGGTTATCGCGGGCACCTGCCCCACCGGAACCACCGCCGGAAACTCGCGCGCCAGAAACGCGGCCGTCAATTTCTCTGCAGAGACGATAGCGGGAGCCACCGGCCACAGGGTATCGTCGAGGTCTAGACAAAGCGCGGAGTAAGGCATGAGGAGCGGAAGTATGAACTGCACCAAGCAGCAAGCAAACTGGCGTACGCGGCGGAACGCAGCGCCCAGCCAGCGGCACGCTCAAGCTAAAGTCCTGCTGGCTAAGGTCCTGCTGGTCGCTGTCGTGGCGTCGTTCGGTTTGTTCGTGAGTGTCCCCACCATGTCCGCCACCCCGCCTACCACCAACAGCCTCACTAACAACGCCGGCCGCACCGTGCTCACCCCCAAGCCTGCCCGCGCACCCATCACGCCGGCAAAGCATCCGCTGGTCATCGCGCACCGTGGCGCCTCCGGCTACCTGCCAGAACACACGCTGGAGGCCAAGGCGCTCGCCTACGCCCAAGGTGCGGATTACCTCGAACAGGATGTGGTCATCTCCAAAGACGGCGTGCCCGTCGTGGCTCACGACCTCATCCTCGACGACACCAGCAACGTGCGCGAAGTCTTCCCAGCTCGCGCTCGTGCCGACGGCCACTGGTACCTCATCGATTTTACTTGGGAAGAACTCCGCACACTTAACCTGCACGAACGCACCGCGGAAGAAGGCAAGCCGGCGCGGGCCGGGCGCTTTGCCGCCAGCGGCATCGGCTTTCGCTTGCATACCCTGGACGAAGAACTGGCGTTCATTCGTGGCTTGAACGCCACCCTGGGCAGGGCGCAAGGCCGCGAGGTCGGGGTCTACACGGAGGTAAAAAGTCCGGCCTGGCATCGGCAGCAAGGCGTGGATGCCGCGCCCATCGTGCTCGCGGCATTGGCTCGACATGGCTATACCAAAGCCACCGACCTGGCTTTCGTCCAATGCTTTGACTTCGCCGAGCTGCGACGCATTCGACTTGGACTGCACAGTGAACTGAAGCTGGTTCAGCTCATCGGCGAGAATAGCTGGGGGGAATCGGACACGGACTACTCCTACTTGCTGACGCCGGCCGGGCTGCGCGAAGTGGCCACAGTGGCCGATGGCATCGGGCCGTGGGGGCCGCAAGTGCTAACGTTCGCCCCGGGCAAGGCGCCGGTGCCCACTGGCCTGGTCCAGGCAGCCCATGCTGCCGGGCTCGCAGTTCACCCCTTTACCCTCCGCGCAGATGACCTGCCGCCAGGCGTGGCCAACTTGCCTGCGTTGGTGCAGGCCCTGCAGGCCGCCGGCGTCGATGGCGCGTTCACCGACTTCCCCGACCAACTCCGTGCAGCGCTGAAGTAACCCCCCTCGCCGAAGCGGGCATAGAATGGGGCTTTCCTGTCCGGAAGCCCCTCCCATGCGCGTCCCGCTCCGCTCCTTCGCCGCCCCATTGACGGCCCTTATCGTTGGCCTTGGCGCCTGCTTAGCGTGCGGGGTCACTCATGCCGCCGACCCCGTCGCCGCCCACGGCCTCACCGCACCAGACCTCGTCTCGCTCGCGCGTGTCAGCGGCCCCGCCCTATCGCCGGACAGCAGCCGCCTCGTGTGGACGCAGCGCGAAACGGATCTGGCCGCCAACAAAGGCCGTACCGACCTATGGAGCCTCGATCTTGGCAAGGCGGGTGCCGCTCCGTTGCGGCTCACGCGAAACGATGCCAGCGACAGCGACGCGGCTTTCGCTCCAGATGGCCGAAGCGTCTATTTCCTCTCGACGCGCAGCGGCAGCAGCCAAGTCTGGCGCCTGTCCTTCGACGGTGGCGAAGCGGCCCAAGTAACGATGCTGCCGTTGGACGTGGGCACCTTCCGTCTTTCCCCGCAAGGTGACCGCCTCGCCCTGACGCTCGACATCCCGCGGACATGTCTTGCTGATAGCGCACCGGTCGACTGCGCAGTAATTGCTAAAGATAAGCGGGCCTTGGGAAGTGCTCTCACCTACGACAGCCTCTTGGTACGCCACTGGGATACGTGGGCAGATGGCACGCGCTCCGTGCTGTTCAGTCAGCCGCTGGACGCGCAGGGAACCGCCAACGGCAAGCCATTGGCTTTGTCCGCTCCACTGGACGGCGATGTGCCTTCCAAGCCGAGTGGCGGCAACGAGGAGTATGCGTTCTCTCCGGACGGTGCCTCTATCGCCTTTCAGATCCGCGTGGCAGGACGCGAGGAAGCGTGGTCGACCAACTTCGACCTCTACCAAGTCGTTGCCAGCGGCGGTGTACCACGCAACCTGACCGGCTCGAACCCCGCTTGGGATGGTCAGCCCGTTTTCTCACCGGACGGAAAGACCTTGGCCTACGTGGCGATGGCGAGACCCGGATTCGAAGCAGACCGTTTCGCCCTGAAGTTACTGGACCTGGGCACTGGCGCTATCCGCGAGCTGGCCGCTGACTGGGACCGTTCCGTGTCTGGCCTCGCCTGGACCGCGGACAGCGCGGCGCTCATCGTCAACGCAGACGACGTGGGACAACATCCACTGGTGCGTATCGATACGCGTACCGGCGCGCGTCTGCGCTTGACCGGCGAAGGCGCCACCACACAGTTCGTGGTCGGGAAGCACTTTATCGTTACTGCGCTGCAGTCGCTGACGGCTCCGGCGGATTTCTATCGGGTTGCGCTACCGGGCAGGAAGGACATGACTGCGGCGACGCCAACCGCTCCGCAGCGTCTCACCAACGTGAATGCCGCACGACTCGCAGAAATCCGTTTCGGCAAGCCGGAGCAGTTCAGCTTCATCGGTGCCAACGGCGAGACGGTTTACGGTTACGTGATGCAACCATGGAATGCAGAGCCTGGCCGCAAGTACCCCATCGCCTTCATCGTCCACGGCGGCCCGCAGGCGAGCTTCGCCAACAACTGGAGCTATCGCTGGAACCCGCAGATTTACGCCGGCGCCGGCTACGCTGCCGTGTTCATCGACTTCCACGGGTCGCCAGGCTACGGACAGGCCTTCACCGATTCCATCAGCCAGGACTGGGGCGGCAAGCCGCTGCAAGACCTGCAACTGGGGCTGGACGCGGCCACCAAGCGCTTCGCCTGGCTGGATGGCGACCGTGCCTGCGCGCTGGGGGCTTCCTACGGCGGGTTCATGATGAACTGGATTGCCGGTAATTGGGCGGACCGCTTCAAGTGCATCGTTAACCACGCGGGTATCTTCGACACCCGCTCCATGTACTACACCACCGAAGAACTGTGGTTCGCCGAGTGGGAAAACGGTGGCCCTTATTTCGCGAACCCCGCCAAGCACGAACAGTTCAATCCGGCGAATTTCTTGAACCAGTGGCGCACGCCGATGCTGGTCATCCATGGCGAGAAAGATTTCCGGGTTCCCTATTCGCAAGGACTCGCCGCCTTCACAGCCCTACAGCGTCGCGGCATTGAAAGCCGCCTAGTGGTATATCCGGATGAAAACCACTGGATCTTGAAGCCAGCCAACTCACAGCAGTGGCATGCCGAGGTGCTCGACTGGCTGAAGAAGTACTTGTAAGAGTCGCGCGCTTGCTCGCTCCTACAGAGTCCAAGCAGCGCGGTAGGCCAAGCCCAGCGAAAGGATGCGCGCTATAAGTGCATCGTAGGCAATGCCGCCACGCTGGGCCGATCGGGAGAAATCTTCGATGGTAGCCAGGTTCGGGTTGCAGTTGGCTTCCAGTACATAGATGGCGCCATCCTCCCGCACGCGAAAGTCCATGCGCGCATAGCCTGAAAGATGTAGCGCCCGGAAGATACGCTTGGAAGCAACCATC
The DNA here is from genome assembly GCA_903858165.1 of uncultured Pseudomonadota bacterium. Lineage (GTDB taxonomy): Bacteria > Pseudomonadota > Gammaproteobacteria > Steroidobacterales > Steroidobacteraceae > CAIOHZ01. The sequence continues at coordinate 24 of CAIOHZ010000233.1, read as the reverse complement.
AGGCGCTCCTGCAAGCCAGGCGGG
>CAIOHZ010000232.1 GCA_903858165.1 uncultured Pseudomonadota bacterium | reverse complement strand
CGACCTGCGTGCTGGGGGGGTACAGGTAGACCAAGTGTTTCCTTGGGTGCGCGCGCGGCTGGTAGCCGTGAACGACAAGCCGGTGACGGGGATGAAGTTTTCCACCGACCGTGGCAAGGGTTTCGCCGAGCGCGAGCAGAATTTGTCGTGGTCGGCGGATTTGCCGAAGGACAATACGTTAGTGGCCGGTGAATGGTGGCCGGCCAAGCGGCCAGCGGATGCGCCGGTGCTGGTGTCTTTGGCCACCGAGTTTGCCGATGGCGTGGGTATTCAGATAGGTGACCGGCTGGTCTTCGATGTCGCCGGCGAACCGATGGCCGCACAGGTCGCCAACTTGCGCAAAGTGCAATGGGACAGTTTCCGCCCGAACTTCTTCGTGCTCGTTTCGCCGGGGGCACTGGATGGCGCGGTTGGCACTTACATGACCTCCGTGCATTTGGATGCTAAGCAGCGTCCTATGCTGGCACCGTTGGTGCGCCGCTTTCCGGGGGTTTCGGTATTCGATGTCGATGCCGTCTTGGTACAAGTGCGCCAGGTGGCAGACCGCGCGAGCCGTGCCGTGCAGGGCGTGTTTCTGTTTACGCTGGCGGCCGGGGTCATGGTGCTGGCAGCGGCGGTACAAAGTACGCGTGATGAACGTCGCTTCGAGAGCGCCATGCTGCGAACCTTGGGCGCTTCCCGTGCGGTGGTGCTGCAGGGCTTGCTGGCGGAGTTCGTGGCCCTGGGCTTGCTGGCGGGGGTGTTGGCCAGTACGGCGGCCGCCTTTGCCGGTTGGTATGCGGCGCGACACTGGTTCGACCTCGCCTACCACTTCAACGTTTGGCTCTGGGTGGCCGGCCTCGGTGGCGGGGCGCTGGTGGTTGGTGTGGCTGGTTGGCTTGCTACACGCAGTGTGGTGAATACCTCGCCTTTGGCAACCTTGCGCGGCTGAACGGGTTTGGCGTTCAGTCGGCGTTCAGCACGCGCCCTCTAGTCTCTCTCCACGGGCCACTTTCATCGGCCCGCAAGGAGAACCACATGACCCGCCAGCTTCACCGTTTCCCCCGTGCCACAAGCATGGCCCGACGCACGAGCACGTTCGCTGCAACGCTGTTCAGTCTGTTTGCTGCGCTGTCCGCGGCTACCGTCGCCGCCGATGAGCGTGGTGATGTCGCTGGTAATCACGCTGGTAATCGCGATAGTTTTGGTCATGCTGATAGTTGGCGGAGCGATGCGCGCCTCCGCTGCGAATCCAAGAATGCTCGTTACCAACTTTGTCAGGTAGCCGTTCGCGGCAATGTGCGGTTGGTGCGCGAGCATTCCCGTGCGGATTGTGTGGAGGGGCGGAGTTGGGGTTGGTCGGCAGCGGGCATCTGGGTCGACCATGGTTGTCGCGGCGAATTCACTTACGCGCCGCGAATGGCGGGCGGCTATGGCCACGGACGCGATGATGGTCGCAGCCGTCACGATGATGGTCGCGATGGTGGTTCGTGGGGTTCAGGCGGGCGTGGTGGGCGCGGCGAACTGCGGTGTGAAAGCAACCGCGGACGCACGGTGTTCTGCCCCGCGCCTGTGCAAGGCAACGTGGTGCTTGCCAAGCAGTTATCGCACGCGCCTTGCCGCTACGGCGATACCTGGACCTTCGATAGGCGTGGTATCTCCGTTCGTGAAGGTTGCCGTGCCGAGTTCAGGTTCCAGACGCGCGGCTGGTAGGCGCGGAACAGTTCGGCGGTTGGGTCGCCGTAGTGGAGGTAGTCCGCCCAGTCGCCACTGCCTTGCTGGCGTAACGCCGCGCGCGCCGCCAGCAGGGCGCCACCACAGTTGGCTCCTTCCAGCAGGCTGCGATGGAAGCAAGTAGCAAAGGTGGCTGCGGCGCTGTCTGCCACGGGCCACCAGGTGCCCAAGTAGTGCGCGATGCCGGCGCGCAGAAAGGCTTCTGCCAGGCCGGCTGAGAGGGCTGCTTGCCGTTGTTTTCGCGGTACGCCACGCACCCGGCCGCTTTCGCACGCGTTCGCCAGCATCAGGAAGGGGGGGCTCGTCAGTGTGGCGAGGTCGGCGCCGCGTAGCACTTCGCGGCGTGCACACAGCAGCCCGCTCTGGGCAGGGTCGATGTCGTCGAACATGGCGTGGCCGGCGTAGTGCACCAAATCGAAACGACCACTGCGCAAGGCGGCCAATACGCGCGAGCGAGTGGCCTCCTTGCCGGCCAGTACGGCCAGCCTCACTCTTTCGTCTGCCGCCCATAGGGCCTGCAATTGATGACCCTCGCTATCTGCACCAGCCAAGTCTTGCGTTGGGTTCATGATCAGCAGGATATTCAAGGCTGCCGGCATTGGACGGACTGTTTGCCAACGTGCCATATCGAGCCCGGTGGCTTCGAGATGTCGCGCCATGCCGCCGGTGAGCGCCGGGCGGTTTGGTGGATTACCAAACTGCAGGGTTTCCCAGGGCCAGCGGCTAGCGGCCGTGTCATGCACGATAACCAGTGGGCTTTCACTGACGGGCGTTAGCGCGGCGACAATTTCGGTAGGCAACAAAGCAGCCAGCGCCTTCCCTGCGGCGTCGACACCAGCGGCTCCAGCGCCATCGGCGAGGGGTGCGAACACTTTTGCTTGGGCTTTGGCGTCGAGCACCCGCATTCCTGCCAGCAGCACGGCTTTGCTGCGGCCAGGCAACAACGCCACGCGCAAGACGGTGCGCCTTCCTTCCTGCTCCTGTCGCACCAACAAGTAGTCGGGCAGGGTAGACGGAGGTGTTCGGTTCGCCGGTGCCGGGTGGTTAGCCCGTGGCAAGCCGAGTTGTTTGCGCAGCCAGTTGGCGCGGCGCGTTTCACTGGACAGCCAAACGACTTGCGGTTCGAACAGCACTTGGCCGCGCGCGCAAGCCAACCGGACGCCCGCTCGCTGCGCGGCGAGAGCGACCTCCGGACTGATACCAGCGGTGGTTCCCATCAAGCCCATGGCTACCCGTTGATTAACGCCGCCGAATGCCACCTGCATTGCGGCCGCAGTAGCCTCGGTCAATCGCGCGGCGTCGAGTCGGTCAAAATCACCGAGGCCGCAAAGCACTACATCGGGGCAGCCGTGAGGTCCGTGCAGCCGCAGCGTGGCACCAAGATCGGGAATGAATCGGCCATGGGCGATGGCCCGGCCAGCGGCCGCTTGCATGCCCAGTGCACCGAGCAGGCCGGCAGCACCCACGTGGCGAAACAAACCGACCAAGACGACCTCGGCGCGGCTGCGTCGTGGCAGACCGCAGTGGACATCCCAGCGGGGTGCCGGTGTCGGCTGCAGGTCGGGCGCGGCACCGTCGATGGGCGCTGCCCATTCGGCGAGGAAGCGCCATTGGGCTTCGCGCTCCATCGCTTCCCAGCCATAAGTGCATGCCACTACGGGCGCTGCCTGTCGCGGCGCAACCGTTTCGGCCTCGCGTGGTGGAGCGAACGCGCCGTGTTGCAGGAAGTGCGTCAACTGCTGCGCGATGGCAGGCATGGCGGGCAAAGTGCCGTGGCTACCGCGGCCCACGGGCAGCGTGACGCTGGCCGAGGCAGCGCTGCCCGTCGACAGTGACGATGCCAGTGCCAGTGTTGGCGCCAATGCCGAGGCGACGGCCACCGTACCATCGCCTGCATCCGTTGCTTCCAGTTGGCCCGCGGCGTTCAGGACCGTGGTGTTACGGCTCGTGGCGGCCAGACAGCCGAGCCGGGGGTCGGCGTTCACGGAGTACGAACTCGCGTCGCTCGCTATCGGCAGCAGTGTCTGCAGTCCTGGCCAAGTGGCCAACGGCGAGCGCGCCAAGTCCTTGGCGGTGTGATGCGGGTCCAACCACGCGAGGCGCTGTAGCAAGGGAGCTTCGCCCTCCAGCGCTTGCTGTGCGGCGTAGGCGCCAAGGAACGGCGTGCCCAACGTGACGACTCGCGCTAACCACTGAGCGTTGCGGTCTTCAGCCAAAGCATGCGCGGCGACAAGACCGCCTTGGCTATGCGCCACCAGATGTACGGGTGCGCCGCCGGCGGCAGCGAGTTCCTGTATCAACCGCGCGGCATTGCTGGTGGGGGACAAACGCCAGTCGAAGGGCCAGTAATGCACGCGGTAGCCGGCAGCGCGCAAGCGCCAACGCAGGCGCAGATAAACGAAGGGCAGCACCCCGGCCGCCACATAGTGTGCGGACTCCGGTAGCCGCAGTGCGCCGAGTTGGCCGGTAGCGATGGCCATTGGGTTGAACCAAACCGATGGTTCGCCCGCGGGGCCAAGCGTGCTGCCCATGAAGCCCGGCAGAATGAGCGCGGTCTCGCTGCCGCGGTGCAGGGTGGGCCATCGGCCGAGTATGGAGGCCAAGTCCTGCAGTTCGGCGTAGAGCGTTCCGCCGAGAGTGGCGCTCCAGTAGTCGATCGTCCGGCGCGTAGGTCGACGCAGGTGTCGCTCGAAAGCGGTCTCTAGCGGGCAAGCTTGCAAGCGATGAGCGACGACTGGTCGAGTGGCAGGCTTCGGGTGTCTGGTGGGCATGGGGTACCTCCCTGCGAGGAACACTACGGGGCCCATAAACGCTTTGGTCTGGTCCTACCACTGGACGCGGCGATGGTGGCGCAAGCGCTGTCCGCGCATAATCGCCGCCGCATGGCTCAGACCCCCGCCCACCGCAGTGACTGGCAGAGTTCCTTCGAGATTCTTTTGCTCGGAGGTATCTGGGGTGCTTCGTTCCTTTTCCAGCGCGTGGCGGCACCGGAACTGGGGGCCCTGCCCTTGGCTACAGTGCGTGTGGCACTGGGTGCCTTGGTCCTGCTACCAGCGGTGTGGCCGGTGCGGCACTCCCTGCGCTTGGCCTTGTTGCCGCGCATTGCGCTTATCGGCCTGCTGAACTCGGCGTTGCCGTTCCTCTTGTTCGCCTGGGGCGCGCAGCATGCACCGGCGGGCGTCATGGCCATCACCAATAGCCTTACGCCATTGTTTGCCGCACTGGTGGCGGTGGTGTTCTTCCGCGAGCAGGTGGGTTGGCGGCGTGCACTAGCGCTCTGCGTGGGCTTTGCAGGGGTGGTGCTGCTGGCTTGGGACAAGGCTGCTGGCGCGCAGGTGGACTTGGCCGTATTGGCCGGTTGCGTGGCGGCGCTATGCTACGGCTTGGCAGTGAACTTGTTGCGCGGGCCGATAGCCGGTGTGCCGCCGGTGGCTATCGCCGGTTGTTCGCTCGCGGTGTCCGCACTGGTACTCTTGCCGTTCGCCGTCGCAGACTGGCCGGCGACGTCCGTTTCCACGACCGCTTGGGTATGCAGTGCACTATTGGGTGTGCTGTGCTCGGGCATCGCTTTTGGCCTTTATTACCGGTTGCTGCAGCGCGTGGGTACGACGCGTGCAGTACTCACCACTTATCTCGTGCCGCTGTTCGGTGTGTGCTGGGCCTGGCTGCTGCTGGGCGAGGCCCCGACAATCATCATGCTGGCCGCCGGGGGTCTCATCCTCGGCAGCGTGGTGTTCGGTCAACGGAGTAAGTGAAGTCCATGTTGGTTGCACCTCTTTTCGACGGCCCGCTCGATCTGGTGGGCGACATTCATGGCGAATTTTCTGCGCTGCAGGTCTTGCTGGAGCGCCTCGGTTACAACGCCGAAGGCATTCATCCGGCAGGCAGACGTTTGGTATTCGTCGGGGATCTCGTTGACCGTGGGCCGCAGAGTGTGGCGGTGTTGCGCTTCGTGCAGCCCTTGCTGGCAGCGGGTTTGGCGCAGTGCCTCATGGGCAACCATGAACTGAACCTCCTGCGACGCGACCGCAAGCACGGCAATGACTGGTTTTTTGGCCAGCCTTGCGCCGAGGCCGTGGCCCACTTTGGCGCCTGTGAATGGCTGGAGCCTGGCGAGCAAGGCTGGGTGGACGCCATGCTGGAGCCCTTGCCGCTGGCGCTGGAACGGCCGGACCTGCGGGTGGTGCACGCCTCGTGGTGTGAGCTGAGCCTGCGCTGGTGCCACGAGCGCATGGCCGCCGGCGATAGTCGCCCAGTAGCCGAGTTATATGCAGAACTGGACGTGCAGGTGGAGCGCTTGGCGGAAGAGCGCGGCGTGACCGCCGCGATGGAAGCGGAGTTGCTGGCGATGGGGCCGTTCCCCGGTGCGTCCAGCGAAGTGCCGCCCATGCGGCCAGCCTACGCGGTGCACGACGCCTTCCTGCAGATGAACCATCCGCTGGCGGTGCTGTGCTCCGGCCAAGAGAAGGTATCGGAGGCGCCGTTCTGGGCCAATGGCAAATGGCGTATGACCGACCGCGTGGCTTGGTGGCGCGACTACCGTTCTGCGGTGCCGGTGGTTTTTGGGCATTACTGGCGCTGGACCGACGACGCGGCGCGTAGCCGCTATAGCCGCGGCGAACCCGACCTCTTCGCGGGCTGCACGCCATTGGCGCCGTTGCCAACGGCCGGGGCGCCGGCGTGGTGTGCGGACTTTAGCGTCGGCGCCCGGTATCGCCAGCGGAAAGAGCGCGAGCAGGCAGGGCGCGCCCCGGAAAGCGAGCCGTTTGCTGGCCGCTTGGCGGCACTGCGCTGGCCGGAGCGCGAATGGGTATTCGATACGGCTCCATGATTGGATGACTCGATGAGCGCGTGACTGCATGAGCGGTTGCGCACGGCAGGAACTGTTCGCTGGCGCTAGTTTCCAACCGGATAGGGCGCTTTGCCCCCGAGGAGAACCATGATGTCCCGATTCCGTGCTCTTTTCAGCTTGGCTCCTGGCTTGGGCCAGGGGTCTGCTCGGGGGCTGGGCCATCGTTTGGTGCGCAATAGCTTCGCGGTGCCATGGGCGATGGCTTCCCTGATGGCGTTGATGATGGCAGGTGGTGTGGCGCAGGCTAGCGAAGAAACGCCGCCTTTGGTGTCCGAGGCCGAACGTGCGGCGCTTGGTAAAGAAGCGCTGCCGCCGCAAGCCTCCATTGTGTTCCCCGATCGCAATATCGACAGCTGGCATGCCAATGGGAGCAAGGGCCTGTGGATAAAGGCGAATCGCAAGTGGTACTACGCCGAGTTGTTCATGGAATGCCCGGATTTGCCGTGGGCGGATAGCGTGGGTTTCGTGGCTGGCGGCCCCGGCAGCTTCGACCGCTATTCGTACATTCTGGTGCGCGGCGAGCGGTATCCGTTGCGGTCGCTCACCGCTTCCACCGAACCGCCGCGCGAAGAGCGCAAGCGCGGTAAGAAGGCGCCGCCTGCGCCTGCGCCTGCGCCTGCACCGACGCCGGAAGCGCCGGTCAAACTAGAGTCGTCTCGGTAAGATGCGGCGCCGCGTTGAACATTCCCAAAGTGCGGCGCGGCCCGGTCCAGTTCACTTCGGTGAGCGAGGTGTTGCGGACGTTGTAGCTCAGGTCCACCACTTGCTCGTCGCGTAGCCCCAGCAAGCAGCCGAGGGATTGCGCTACCAGCCCGCCGCTGGTGAAGACGATGGTGCGACCGCCATCGGGCAGCGGGCGACCAAAGGCGTCCGTGGCGGCTGTGCAACCGGCATCTAGTGCCGTGGCGACCCTGGCCGCGAAGGTGGCCCAAGATTCCACGCCCGGTGGATTGAATTCGCCGCGTACCCATAGCCGGAAGGCGCCGTCGAATTGCTTGAAGAACTCGCGCATCTTCGCCTGCCGCTCGCCATCGCCGATTTCGCCCGAATGGAAGGCGTCGAGGTCCGCCTCGCTGCGGCCAAGGTAACTATTGAACATGCGGATGGCGTCGTGTTCGTCGAAGGCTTCTACCAACTGCGCTTCCGGCAGCGGCAGGCGGGCGGCCGCGTAGGCCTCGCGGACGCCTTGTTCGGTTTGGCGGTGGCGCAGCCGCGGCCCGACGATGACCCGGTCGAAGTGTTCGCCGCGGTGGACCAGCCAGCGCCCCAGTGCGCGCGCCTGCTCCTCACCGATGGGCGATAGTTGGTCGTAGTTGCGGCCGAAAAAACTGGCCTGTCCATGGCGGACGAGGGTGAGATGTCCCAAACGAAACTCCCGGTAGTGAGCGTGCATGATAAGGCAGCGGCGCCCCGCGCTACACTGCGCCCATGAGCCGGAAGACCATCCACGATGTCGCCGCGGCAGCGGGCGTGTCCATCAAGACTGTTTCGCGCGTGCTGAACGACGAGACCAACGTGCGCCCCGATACGCGCGCCCGCGTGCTGGCCGCCATCGACGCGCTGCAGTTTCGCCCGAGCCTGCTGGCCCGCAGTTTGGCCGGCAACCGTAGCCATACGCTGGGCTTCATCTACGACGACCCGAGCGTGCACCACCTGATGGACCTGCAGCGTGGTGCCATGGCGCGTTGCCGTGAGGCCGGCAACCGGTTGTTGGTGCAGCCCTTCGTGGAGCGTGGCGCGGAACTGGTCCGGGAAGTCGTCGGCTTTGTGACGCAAACCCATCTCGATGGCCTTATCGTCACGCCGCCGCTGTCGGTGCTGCCGGACTTGGCAGCGGCATTGGAAGACCGCGGTATTGCCCATGCGCGCATAGCGCCCGGCGATGGCGCTACCAACGTGCCGACCACGGACATGGATGACGTGAGTGCGGCGCGCGAAATGACCGAGCACTTGCTTGGGTTGGGCCATCGCGACATCGCCTTCATCATCGGCCACCCGGAGCACGTGTCCGCGCACCAGCGCTTCATGGGCTTTCGGTTGGCAATGGAAGCGCATGGGTTGCTGCCGCCCGCCGGGCGCGTGGTGCAGGGGGCTTATTCGTTCGAAAGCGGTTTGGCGGCGGCGCGCAAGTTGCTCGCGGCGCGTCCCCGGCCCACCGCCATCTTCGCCAGCAACGACGACATGGCCGCCGGTGTGCTGCTGACGGCCCACGATCTCGGCATTGCGGTACCGGGCGAACTGTCCGTTGCCGGCTTCGACGACAGTTTCATTGCCGGCACCTTGTGGCCGCGACTGTCCACGGTGCACCAGCCCAGCTTCGATTTAGCCTACGAGGCCACAGGCCAGTTGCTGGCGTTCCTGAAAACCGGGGAGGTGCCGCCACGGCTGCGGGTGCCGCACCGATTGGTGGTGCGTGCTTCGACCGGGCGCGTGCCCGCGTCTGCTATCGCCCAGGCTGAAGGCCGCGGCCACAGTGGATGCGAGTGATGGTGTCAGTGACTCCCTTGATGCAGCGTGAAGTGGTCTGGCACGAAGCGCCGGACCGCGCGGCGCTGGCCAAGATGCTGGCTGATGCGCTGGAGCAAGCCGCACGTGAGGCACTAGAGGCGGGTGGTGAAGCTTTCTTCGCGGTTGCCGGTGGTGACACCCCCAAGGCAACGCTGCGCGAGTTCGGCACGCGGGTCTTGCCGTGGCGCAAGGTGTGTCTCGTGCCCACGGATGAACGGGTGGTACCCGTGGCTAGCCCGTACAGCAACGAGCGCCTGCTGCGCGAACTACTACCGCAGGCGCGCGTGTTGGGGCTGATGTCGCCGCAGACCTTGTTCGATCATTCGCCTGTCACGCTCGCGGCGCAGGCCGACCAGCGCTTGTCGTTGCTGCCGCGTCGCTTCGATGCCGTGCTGCTCGGCATGGGTAGCGATGCCCATACCGCTGCGTTGTTCGCGGGCGCTGAAGGTTTGGCCGCGGCACTCTGTCCTGCACCGCGTCCGGCCGTCGTATCGCTGATACCCAACCCACTGCCAGTCGATGCGCCCTATGCACGATTGACGCTGACGCTGGGTCGCCTGACATGGACGCGCCGGTTGTGGCTGCTGGTGACGGGCGCCGACAAGCGCCGCGTGCTGGAGCAAGCCTTGGCGCGCCCGGATTCCTTGTTGCGCCCCGTGAGTGCGTTGCTGACGCCGGGGGCAAGCAGCGCCTCGCCACTCGAAATCTTCTGGGCGCCATGATCCTGTTGCACGCTGTCTTCGCTGCCGTGAACCAGCGCGCCGTGGCGGCTGCCGCTGGCTGACGCCATTCCGTCACGGAACGGTAACCCACCCTCGCCAAACTCTGGGTTCGTGATAAACAGAACTTGGAGAACTCGATGAGCCAGATTTCGATTCGCGGCCGTCTGGCTGCTTTGTCCGCTGCCATCGGCCTCGCGCTGTCGGTAGGCGCCGTCGCTGCCCCCACTTTCGTCAACGGCGTCGTTTTCGCGGGCAACTCCGTCGACGCCACCCGCGTGCCGGGCGCCAACCAGGGTCGCCTCGGCATGTTCTCGGACCTGTACTTTGATGAAGCCCGTGGCGAATGGTGGGCACTGTCCGACCGTGGTCCGGGCGGCGGCCTGCTGGACTACGCCACCCGCGTCCAACGTATGGAAATCGACTTCGACGAGCGCAGTGGCGCCATCCGCAAGGCGCGCGTGAAGCAGACTGTCGCCTTCACGGACCCGCGCGGTCTGCTATCTGCGCCCACCTCTGGCACTGCCACTCCCGCAGCGTTCAATGGGCAGAATCCGCTGCTGCTGAACGGCGACCGAGCCCAGCTCGGCCGCAGCTTCGACCCAGAAGGTCTGGTGGTCGATCCGCGCAGTGGCGATTTGATCGTGGCCGACGAGTACGGCCCGTCTGTCTACGTATTCAACCGCCGTGGCCAGCTCCAGCGTGTGTTCGAAACCCCGGCGAACCTCGTGCCGCGCGCCGCTCTGGGCGGCGTGGTGGACTACGTGGAAACCGACCGCAACAAGATGCTTTCCGGCCGTCAGGACAATCGCGGCTTCGAAGGCTTGGCCGTCACCCCGGACGGTAAGCGTCTCGTTGCTGTGCTGCAGGACCCCGTGCTGACAGACCCGAGCCCGGCCAATGCCCGCAACGGACGCAACGTGCGCGTGGTTGTGTACGACAATGACCGCCGCAGCGCCAACTATGGCAAGGGTATCGCGCAGTACGCCTATCAACTCGAGGCGCAAGCCGATGTGCTGGCACGTATCGTGGCCGCTGGTGGCTTAGGCAGCAGCACTGATCCCCGCCAGGGCCGCAACATTGGTCTTTCCGCTATCGTCGCATTGAACAACACCGACTTCCTGGTGCTGGAACGCGATAACCGTGGTCTCGGTGTGGATGATCCTGCTGGCGCCAATGTGGTGGGGAGCAAGCGGGTCTATCGCATCAGCCTGGCCGGTGCCACCGACGTGTCGGGCGTGGCTTCGCTCGGCCAGACGACGCTGGCTGCGGACATCATCCCGGTCCTGAAGTCGCCCATGCTGATTGACCTCGCGGCCAACTCGGTATTGCCGAACAGCAAGACGGCGGAGAAGTGGGAAGGTCTGGCGGTCGGTCCTCGCTTGAAGGGCGGCGCCCGCGTGCTGGTGGCTGGCAACGACAATGACTACTCCGTCACACAGACGGGCGCAGGAACCCAGTACGACGTCTATGTCGACTTCACGGGAGGTTCCACGCAGCGCGATATCGACAGCCCGTCAACGATGGATGGGGTAGAGGTGGGCCTGCCGCCGACCGGCTACTCGCTGATTCCGGGCGTCCTACACGCTTATAGGCTGGAAGCGGCGGATCTCGCCGGTTACAAGCCGCCGCGCAACCACGACTAAACTCGGGTCGAGCGGGCCGCAGTGGTGGCGGCCCGCGTATGAACCGACGGTAGTGCAAACTGTGGTGCCGGACTCGCGAGTAGCGAGTAATCCGGTGCCGCGGCTGCTACTTCAGGTGTAGCGGCCGTTCCGCTGCAACACCTCGATCTTGTAGCCGTCCGGGTCCGTGATGAAGAAGAACTTCGCCAGCGGATTGCCGTTGTGCTGCATCTGCTTCACCGGTGCAGGTGCCAGCCCTAGTTCCGTAACGCGGGCGTGTTCGGCCTCGATGTCGTCCACGCAAACCGCAAGGTGGCCATAGCCGCCGCCATGCGTATACGGCTCGGCCTGCCCGTGGTTCACAGTCAACTCCACCTCGAAATCGTTCTCGCTATTGCGCAAGTAGATGAGGGTGAAGGTATCGAAAGCGAAGCGGGCTGCCACTTGCAGGCCGAAGGCGTCGCCGTAGAACTTGACGGAGCGTTCCTCGTCCATGACGCGGATCATCGTGTGAATCAACTTGGCCATGTCGGTTCCTATGCCGCGTGCTGTTGAAGGGGCGCCCAGGCGAGCAGCGTGGCGTCCTCGGATTTCGAATTCGGCACCAGCTTGGCGCCTGCGGCTTCGGCGAAGGCCTTGTATTCCATCCACGAAAGCACGGCCACCACGGGGGTTCCCTTGCCCCCATCGAAGGCTAGCGGGCCGTAGAGGTTCGCCGTGTAGATGAGGTCTTCGTCGGTCAGGCTCTGCGTGGCGTCGTGCCGTGCGCCGGCCGGTTCGAACACCCACACGCCCGGCCCGGTGCCTTGCGGCGGGCCAGCGCGATAACCCATGCGACCGTGCAGCACGAGGAAGTCGGCCGGGCTCAGGTGCCGATGTGGTGGGGCTTCGCCGTTGTGGCGCACTACCAGCGTCACATGGCCGGTTTCTTCACTGATGCGCAAGACCTTGAGACCAATCTGCGGCATGTCGGGGTTGTAAGCCCAAGGCACGGACCGCGTATCCACGAAGTGGGGATGCACGACGGCCGAGGTTACGGCGATGTCGGTCGCGCCGACGACGAGACGGCTTGCGTCCTTCGCGGCAATGGCCATCGCTTCGCCTTCACCCGCCAAGCGGTTGGTGGCGTCTTTCGCGCAATAGGCCAGCGTGTTGGGCACCAACGGTGAATGGTTGGCGCGTGCCAGTGCCAGGATGTCCAAAGCGGTTAGCACGGAGGCAACGCCACCGCCTTCACCGAGGAAGGCGGCAGCGCTGTAGAAATTGACGAGCAGTTCGGCGTCTTCACGAGCAACGATCTGGTCCACCCGGGAGTTGGCGGAGACATAGCCCCACACGCCAGGCTCGAGCCGGCTTTCCTGGCCGTCCTGCTGGTAGCCAAGCGTGCCGGAGAGCACCCACAGGTCCATGCCGCCGAGATACACCGCTGGTGGCAGAGCAGCACCGGCTTGGATCTTGACCATGGTGGTGAAGAAGCCGCTCTCGATACTCGTGCGGAGCGGCTTCAACGAGACACCCGGCAGACTCGGTGCGGCGAGCCAACGCATCTTGTTGGTGTCGATGGCGCCCTCGACGCCGGTGGGGTCGTATTCGGCATTGAAATCAGCGGACATCAGATTGAACCTCCTCGGAACACCGCATGGCTGGGTAACCCACCGCGGAACGAATGTTAAGATACAGTCTGCCACGAATTACCGGCGCAACTGCAGGGGAACTGAACATGTCCGAGGTCAATGGTCGCTTCTCCGATGCTTGGTTTTCCCAGTGGCCGGTGACCGACAGCTATCTGGCTTCGGACGGCCACGTCAACCGCATTCCGTTGCGCTTGACGAGCACGAACCTCGTCATCTATGGCACCGCCACGCTCGACGAAGTGCTGAAGGAATTCGAGCACGAAGAATTTCGCCCCGTGACCGTCGGCGGCAAGGTGCCGGTGCAAATCTGGTTCAACAATTTCACGGACACGGATTGCGGTCCGCTCGACCGGGTCAATGCCTATGTGGAGACCTGGTATTCCTTCCCGGTGACGCCGAAAGCGAGCCCGCTGGACTTGCCCTATGAGAGCCCTTTCTCACTGAATGTCATGCACCCGGAAGCCTTGGTGTGGCTGCAGCGGGTGCTTTGCGGCGCCGACAAGCATGGCAATGCCATTGGCGCGCGCGCGGCTATCGCGGTGGGCCGTGAGGTATGGGGCTTCCCGAAACATCCTGCCGTGGCGGAACTCAGTTTCGTCTATGGGGAAGACGGCGCCATCCGTTTCAGCGGTGGTTTGCATGGCAAGAAGGCCATTACCGTCCGAGCGGGGCTGCCCGAAAACACGCCGGGAAGCGTGGCGGTACCGGTAGATGCCCGAACAGCGCCCGATGCTTGCCTCACGCCCAACCAGAACCCGCTGGTGCCGGGCTTCATTCCAAAGCAAACGCGTTATGGTCAGGCGTTCAGCGCCACCATGCACTTTGCGCCGTGGGATGCCGCCGCGGACAGCCTTGAGGTTCACGACGATGACGCCTACTACGGCGCTTTGCTCAAGAGCTGGCACTTCGTTCCGGTGCTCAAGATGCACGCCACGGATTTCAAGATTGTCGCGTTCAAGCCGGATGGCTGGAATGCAAAGCATTGGCCGAGCGCCTAATAGCGGCGGCTCATTACTCCGAAGTGGGTCGCGATGCCGACATGGTGAAGAAAAAAATCAGCAAGTCGACGGAGGGCGTTTCAAAGAAAGCTCTCGTGGTGACGCTCGCCATCGGCTTGCTGCTGGGCGCGGCTTCGGTAGCCGTCTTGCTCAACAGTTCGGCTACGGTAGAGCGGCGTGTCGGTCGTCAGGTGCCGGATTTCGCAGGGCTGGTGGATACCACCGGCTTTGTCTTGAAAGCTGGCGATCTGCGTGACGCACCGCAACTGGTGTTTTTCGGCTTCACGCAGTGCCCGGATGTCTGCCCAGCCACGCTTAGTACGGTGGCCGCTGCCATGCGGCGGATGTCGCCCGACGTGGCAGACCAGGTTCGCCCAGTGCTGATTACGGTGGACCCGAAGAACGACAACGCGCAGGTGCTCGCCAATTACGTAGCTGGTTTCGACCCGCGTATCCACGGTTTGACGGGTGAACCTAGTTTATTGCAAAAAATTGCCGACAGCTATGGTGCGGTGTTGGGTGGCCAAAAAGCCACCGACCATACGGCCTTGCTCTATTTGGTATCGCCCAGCGGGGAAGTGCTGCGCACTTTTCTGCCGGGCGCACCCCCGCAGGAAATTGCGGTAGCCGTAGAGCGGGCTATCCGCGGGTAAAGTCGGTCAGGAATAAGTGAAGCTGCCATGTTCCGCAAACGAAGTCAGACGTCTGGCGCTGCCATCACCGACCTGCGGGATTTGAGTCTTCGGTCGTTGCAAGTATTCGCCGCCGTCGCGGAGGCCGGTTCCTTGACGGCAGCCGCGGAGCGGCTAGGCGGTACGCGTTCGGCGGTGTCGCAGCAAGTCACCAATCTTGAGCGTGTCGTGGGTGCGGTACTGCTCGACCGAACCTGTCGCCCGGTGGCGCTAACTCCGTTGGGACAAACGCTTCTGCAGCATGCCTACAAGATTCTGCATGCAGTTGGTGAGGCGCGTGCTGCCTTGCTGGAGCCTCGACTCGGCTCCTGGATAGAGATTCGTCTGGGCATCATCGACGATCTGGACGCGACGCTGGCTCCGGAACTGGTTACTCGTCTGCGGACCCGCTATCCGCGTAGCCAGATTACGGTCACTTCGGGCCGCTCAGACGTTCTTTGTGATGCACTCGTGCAGCGGCAAG
Organism: uncultured Pseudomonadota bacterium; assembly: GCA_903858165.1. Lineage (GTDB taxonomy): Bacteria > Pseudomonadota > Gammaproteobacteria > Steroidobacterales > Steroidobacteraceae > CAIOHZ01. Next base: position 14,937 of record CAIOHZ010000232.1, on the reverse strand, counting down.
TGGACTTGGTGGTCACTGGCCACGTGCCGGAGACGCTTTCGACAGCACTTGGTGGTCACGAGGACCTGCCCGTTTTTCGCGAGCCGTTCATGATTGTGGCGCCACGAGGTTGCCTCGACGGCGCAAGCGACTTGCGTGCCCAGATGCAGTCGCGAACGTTCGTGCGCTTTAACGCCAGTATGCCGATTGGTCGCGTGGCAGCACAGCACTTGCAGCGCTTGCGCATTGACCTGTCAGCGCCGTTTTCCTTCGACGCCAGTCGGTCCGTGTTCACGATGATGGCGCGCTGTGGCGGGTGGACCATTACCACGCCCTTGTGCGTGCTGGATGCAGGAGAAAGCGCGGCCACCGTCGACTGCTTCCAAATGCCCTTCGCCGGGCTGGAGCGTACCGTTCGCGTCGTGACGCGGCGCGAAGAGTTGGGCGGGTTGCCGCGCGAGACCGCCGAGATCACGCGCGAGCTGATTGCCGCGTCAGTTGTGCCGGCGACGAGCGCGCTGGCCCCGTGGCTGCTGGAAGAATGTTTCGTGGTGCCGGAGACTCGCTAGGACTGGCGCATCCGCTCTGGCGGCAGCAGGATGCGGTGTTGCCTGCGAATGATGCGTTCGATGTCGGGCGGCAGATATTCCGGGAAGTGGCTTGCCAAAATGCTGCGGGCACGCTGCTTCGCCTTCATCGCCAAGTCGGTTGAGCCCTTGTTCATCCAAGTGCGCGGCTCGTCACGGTCTGCCAGCGGCGGGTAGTAATAGTCCCGCTGCATCGCGGCGAGCGTGTGGGCTCCGCCCAGAAAGTGGCCTTCGCCCATCACCGCGGTGCAGATGGCGTCGAAGCCCAGTGTTTCTTCGTTGACTTCCACGCCGCGAAGGATGCGGTACACATGGGACAACATCTCGTCGTCTGCCACGAATGCCTCAAACGAGGCACCGAGCAAGCTCGCCATCATCCCGGAACTTTCGTAAACCATGTTGGCTCCGGCGAGCCCGGCGGCGAGCGCCGAAAAGGCCTTCTCCGCACCCATCTGTGCATCCACTGCTTTGGCATCCGTCATCGAGCTGGCCACGCCCGAGGGCAGCCCCAGCCAGTTCGAGAGCTGGGCGGCCGCGGCGTTCATCACGGAGATTTCCCCGCCACCCCCCGCGAATGAACCCGTGCGCAGGTCGATGACCAGTGGCCAGTTCGAGAAAATCATCGGGTAACCGGGTTCGATGAGGTTGACGAGCAGCAAAGCCGCGAGAGTTTCGGCCAGCGATTGCGCCAGGAAGCCGGCGAGGGTGGCCGGCGCGGTGGCGCCAGACTGCGCGGCGATGATGGCGTTGATGGGAACGCCACGGCGAATGCACGCCATGGTCACCTCCACCGCATCTTCGCCATAGCGCATGGGCGAAATGACGGGGGAGATGTGCGCTTTGCAAAACGGGCGTTCGCGGAACCGATCGGGTCCGCCAATCGCCAGTTCGAACATGTCGACGATGGGGTCGACGGACGCGGCAACCGTGAAGCTGGTACCGACCGGCTTGGTCGTGCCGGCCAGCAAGGCGAAGGCCGTGTTCACGTCGAGGTCGAAAACGTCCTCCACGTCGGTGGCAACGCAGCAGCGCGTGAACCAGCTGACATTTGGCAGGGTATCGATGAGCCGCGTGAAATCGTAGAGGTCCACGAGCGTGGACGAGCGGTACCTACCGGTGTCGATATCCAGTGTTTGCACGGCGGCACCGCCCGTGCCGAAGTGAACGCGTTCGCCGCCGATCTCGAAATCGTGGCGCGGGTCTCTGCCGTGGAACACGAACGACTTGGCCGCTTTGGCGATGACATCTTCCACCAGCGCGCGCGGGTAGGTAAGCCGACCGTGCTGGTTGAGTTCTGCGCCACGGGCAAGCGCGAGCTGCTGAAACGCTGCCGGAACTTCGCCCATGCCCAGCTCGGCCAACAGCCGCAGGGCTGTGCCGTAGATGGCCTGCAGCTGTGCTTCGCTCAGGGGGCGATAACTACCCCCGAGCTGGCCCGGCGGACAGGGGTTCACTTCGGGGGCGGCCGCCAGGCGAGCCTGCAGTCGCGCCGCGCGGGCGTTGGGGCGACGGCCCTGACGGGTTTCCTCGGATGTCATGCGGGTCCTTGGTGGCGGTCTCGGTAGATGACGACGATACTCCGGCCCGGCGCAGTTGGTGGATAGTACGTAAGGAAAATCGAACGTCTGGGAAAGTATTTCTTAATAGTCTTATAACGCCATTTGAATCAATGGGTTGTATGGATACTCCGTTCACTAGCAGGGGCTGGCGGCGGCTTTTGGCGCGACTTTGCTGCTTGCTCCCTGAAGCACCCCCCCGCTACCGTCCATGAAGGCGTCCGGTCAACGAAGGAAGGGGAGTGTTCTTGAAGCAGCATGCGCGTGTAGTGGTGATCGGTGGCGGAATTGGTGGGTGCTCGACCTTGTACCACCTGACCCGCGAGGGTTGGTCCGACGTGGTGCTGCTGGAGCGCGATGAACTGACTTCGGGCACCACTTGGCATTCCGCGGCGCAAGTCACGAACTTCGGTGCGGTACAGACCATGGTGGGTCTGAAGTCCCACTCCATTCGCCTGTACCAGGAACTGGCCAACGACACCGAACATCCCTTCAGTTACCACTACGGCGATGGCGGCATTCGGCTCGCTTCGACGCAGCATCACTTGGACGGCTATCGCCACTTCGTCTCGATGGCGCGGGGAATGGGCGTCGAGTTCGAGGTCATCGACGCCGAGGAATGCGCCCGTCGTCACCCACTCATCACGCAGGACAACTTGCTCGGCGCACTGTGGGACCCGTTTGACGGCGACATCGACCCGGTACCTCTCTGCCACGCACTGGTACGCAAAGCGCGCGCGATGGGCGCGGAAGTCTATCGGCAGACGCCGGTGACGGGCGTGACGCAGCAAGCCAATGGCGAGTGGTTGGTGCAGACGCCCCACGGCAACATCACCTGCGAACATGTGGTGAATGCCGGCGGCTACCGCTGCAACGAGATCGGCGAACTGATGGGTGTGATGCACCCTGTGGCGTCGATGGAGCACCAGTATTTCTTGACGGAAGCTATCCCCGAGATTGCGCAGTTTGCCGAACGCACCGGCAAGCGCGTGCCGCTCATCCGTTGCCCCACTGACGACTTCTATTGCCGCCAGAATGCGCAGGGCTTGCTGGTGGGTTTCTACGAACAGGAATGTAAAACCTGGGGCCTGGACGGTATCGATCCTGCGTTCACCAGTGCCTTGTGCCCGAACGACCTCGACCGCGTTGCTCCCGTCATGGAGAACGTGTTCAAGCGTCTGCCCTGTCTTGAAGTGACCGGCATCCATACGATAGTGAATGGGCCGATTACCTATACCCCTGATGGCCTGCCTATCGTGGGACGTATTCCCGGAAGACAGAATGCCTGGTGTATTACTGGTTTGCGCGCCGGGTTGGGTGAGGGTGGCGGCCATGGCTGGCTGCTGGCGCAGCAGATAGTGCATGGCGAGGCTTGCTACGACACGTGGTGCCTCGATCCACGCCGTTTCACGGGACACGCCAATGTGGAGTTCACGGCCCGGAAGGCCGTCGAGGACTACCAGAACGAGTTCCGGTTCCACCTGCCGCACGAGCACCGGCCCGCTGGGCGCTTGGCGAAAACGACGCCGCTGTACACAACACTGGAAGTTGCCGGTGCAGAATTCGGGGTAGTTGCCGGCTGGGAACGCGCGGCCTACTTCAAGCCAGCGCCAGACTTTCACGAAGAACACGGCTTCCGTTTCAACAACACCTTCGAGGTGGTGGCTGCGGAGGTGGCCGGCGTGCAAAACGCTGTCGGCCTCATGGAAATCTCCGGCTTCAACCGCGTGGAGATTTCCGGCCACGGTGTCCAGGAATGGTTGGACGGACTCACCTGCTCTACGGTCCCGAAGCGGGTCGGAAAGGTAGGGCTGTGCTATTTGCTTTCCGAGCACGGCAATGTGAAGGCGGAGGCCACGCTGGCGAAGCTGGCACCAGACAGCTACTGGTATGGCTCGGCAGCCGCTGCCGAATTCCACGACATGGACTGGCTGACTGCGCATTTGCCGAAGGACGGTTCCATCCGGCTGCGTTCGCTGACGGCCAGCCACACCATCCTCGTCGTGGCAGGGCCGCGTTCGCGGGAGCTGCTGCAGCAAGTCGCACCGCGTACGGACTGGTCCGCTGCGGCGTTCCCTTGGCTGTCGGTGAAGAACGTTTACCTCGGGCACTTTCCAGCCGTGGCGATGTCCGTCAGCTACAGCGGTGAGCTCAGCTACGAGTTACATATCGCCAACGAAGCGCTGCTCGGCGTCTACCGACTTCTGGCAGCCGCCGGCAAGGCCTGCCGCATGGTGCATTTCGGCCTTTACGCCACGGAGTCGATGCGGCTCGAAAAAGGCTTCCGGCACTGGAAGGCGGACCTTGTCACGGAGTTCAACCCCTTCGAGGCTGGCTTGGCGCGCTTCGTGCGCTTGGACAAGGAATACGTGGGCAAGGCCGCGCTGGTCGCCATGCAGCAAGGCGCGCCACGCCGCGCCTTCGCGACGCTGGTGCTGGACAGCACCTTGGCACCGGCACATGCCGGTGACAGCATGATGCTGGATGGCAAGGTGGTCGGTACCGTGACCTCGGCCGGCTGGGGACACCGCGTGAACCGCAACCTTGCCATGGGGTACCTGGCGCCGGAACTGTCTACCCCGGGCACCCAGTTGGTGGTGGACGTCCTCGGGCAATGCGTACCCGCGGTAGTTGTCGAAGAAGCCCAATATGACGCTGATTTCAGCCTTGTCCGTGGTTGAGAAGGAATACTCATGAATCTCGCCCGTTTTCCCCGAGTTCGTCTCGCTCATTTGCCCACCCCGCTCGAACACCTGCCCAATCTCTCGCGCGCACTGGGCGGCCCGGAAATCTGGATCAAGCGCGACGACTGCACTGGCATGTCAAGCGGTGGCAATAAAACTCGCAAGCTCGAGTACTTGCTGGCAGAAGCTCAGGCTCAAGGTGCGGACATTGTCTTAACGCAGGGAGCCACGCAGTCCAACCACGCTCGGCAGACGGCTGCCTGTGCCGCGAAATTGGGCATGGCCTGCCATCTGCTGCTGGAAAACCGCACGCTGAAGACCGCGGAGGAATACACGGGTGGAGGAAACGTGTTTCTCGACCACCTGCATGGCGCCACCATTGAGCGCCACCCAGCGAACCCTGACATGAACGGTGAGTTGCTGAAAGTGGCGGCCAAGCTGGAAGCAGCGGGTCGCAAGCCTTATCTCATTCCAGGCGGCGGCTCGAACCCGACGGGTGCGCTCGGGTATGTGAACGCCGCAATTGAATTGGTGACGCAGGCCAATGATCTGGGTTTGAGAATAGACCACGTGGTCCACGCGACCGGTAGTGCTGGTACGCAGGCAGGTCTGGTCGTCGGTCTTGCCGGTATCCGCTCCGGGGTGCCGCTCCTGGGAATCGGGGTTCGCGCACCGCGCGAACGCCAAGAAGAAAACGTCTACCGGCTGGCGCTGGCGACATGCGAAAAAATTGGCATCCGCGAGGCCGTCCAACGCGAGGACGTGGTCGCCAATTGCGACTATGTCGGCACCGGCTACGGTTTCTCTACTCCCGGCTCGCTGGAGGCAATTTCGCTGCTGGCAAGGTTGGAGGGCATCCTGCTCGATCCCGTGTACTCCGGCAAGGGAATGGCTGGCCTCATCGACCTGTGTCGTCGCGGGTTCTTCCGGAAGGGCGAAAACGTCGTGTTCATCCACACGGGTGGCAGTGTGGGTTTGTTCGGCTATACCGCCGACTTCGCGTTCACCGATACACCCTTGGCGTAATCGACATGGAACGCTTCAACGGCAGTTTCACGCAGCAAGAGCCGCTTCCAGAAGCGGCGATCGACCGCGCGGTCGACGTGATGCGCTCCGGTCGGCTGCATCGGTACAACACCGCGCCGGGTGAGACGGCAGAGGTCGCGTTGCTGGAGCAGGAATTTCGCGACTACCTCGGTACTGGCTACTGCCTCGCCGTAGCTTCCGGGGGTTACGCCTTGACCACCGCGTTGCGCGCTGCCGGCCTGCAACCGGGCGAAGCGGTGTTAACCAATGCGTTCACGCTCTCGCCCGTCCCTGGCGCTATCGTTGCGGCCGGCGGGCGTCCGGTGCTGGTGGAAATTACCGAGCAGTTGGTCATTGACCTGGAAGACCTAGTAGCAAAAGCCCGGGAGTGCGGTGCGCGCTTTCTGATGCTCTCCCACATGCGCGGGCATTTAGTCGATATGGAGGCGCTTAGCGAACGCTGCGACCGCCTCGGTCTGGTGTTGATCGAGGATTGCGCCCACACCATGGGTGCGGCATGGAATGGCCTGAAGTCGGGGCGCCACGGCTTGCTGGGCTGCTACTCGACGCAAACCTACAAGCATATGAACTCCGGTGAAGGTGGGCTACTGGTCACGGACGACCCCATGGTGATGGCACGCGCCACCATACTTTCCGGGTCCTACATGCTTTATGGACGCCACCCTGCAGGCCCGGCCGCCGAGTACTTCGCCGAGGTAGCCCTCGAGACGCCCAATTGTTCGGGACGCATGGACAATCTCCGCGCTGCCATCTTGCGTCCGCAATTGCAGACGTTGGATGCCAATTGCCGCCGCTGGAACGAACGTTACGTGGCCGTTGAACGAATACTGCGGCAGACGCCTGGTATTGATTTGCCCAGTCGTCCAGCCAAAGAGCAGTACGTAGCCAGCTCCATTCAATTCCGGCTACCCAGCTTCACCGATTCCGCGATCAGACAGCTGGTCGAAGCATGCTTGAGCCGCGGCGTGGAGTTGAAGTGGTTCGGCGCCAGTATGCCGGTGGCATTCACCAGCAATCACCACAGTTGGCGCTATGTTCCCGCACAAGCCTTGCCCGTTACGGACCGAGTGCTCGCGACGCTGCTTGATATGCGCTTGCCGCTGACCTTCAGTCTCGAGGATTGCGAATTGATTGGGCACATCATTCGGGAATGCGTATTGACGCAGTCGCGATCGGATTCATCGGTGTCGGCTGTCGCTTCGCCTACCGCCGCGTCCCGCGAGGTTTCATGACTCGTCCATCTCCCGTGCTGGGAATCATCGGCGGCATGGGTCCGGCGGCTACCGTTGATCTTATGCGTCGCTTGGTGGAGAGAACTCCGGCGGAGGACGATGCAGACCACTTGCACGTCATCGTCGAAAGTAACCCGCGTATTCCTTCTCGAATCGCCCATTTGATTGAAGGTGTCGGCCCTGACCCAACGCCGGAATTGGTCCGCATTGCCAAAAACCTCGAGCGGGCCGGCGCCAGCTTGTTGGCCATGCCTTGCAATACTGCTCATGTCTATGCGCCCGCCATTCAGGAAGCGGTGCAGGTGCCGTTGCTCGACATGGTGCAGCTGACGGCAACGCGCCTCGTCAGCAGGTTTCCTGGCGCAAGGGTGGGCCTGTTGTCGTCAACGGCAGTGCATTTAACCGGTCTCTATCACTCTGCCCTAGCAGAAAATGGATTGGCGCTGTGCTTGCCCGAGCAGCAAAGCGATGTCATGGACATCATTCGGTTGGTGAAGTGCGGCGACACGGGGGACGACATCCGCGCTCGCTTCAATGACATGGCGAGGGCGCTCCAGCCGAATTGCGACGTGTTACTGGTTGCCTGCACCGAACTCTCTGTGATTGCCGCCGGCCTGTCCGGTGGCGCGCCAGTCGTGGATTCGCAGGAAGTGCTGGTGGACGCCATTCTCGGTTCGATGCTGCCTGTGGAGGAATGAAAGCGTGGCTATCCACTACTTGAAGCGCGCGACGTGCACCGCTTCGACCGGCGACGAAAGTGTGCGCGACAAGGTGGCCGCGCTGCTGGCCACCCTCGAAGAGGGGCGTGAAGAGGAGGCCCGGCGGCAAGCGGCCGAGTACGACCACTGGAGGGGGGAGATCGTGGTTTCCGCGGCCGCCCTCGCTGAGGCGCGGTCATTGGTGCCGCCGGCGCTCCAGCGGGACATCTGCGCAGCGCGCGACAATGTTTTGCGGTTTGCCCAGGCGCAACGTGCAGGCATTCAAGATATCGAAATCGAAGTCGCCCCCGGTGTCCGCGCGGGGCACCGCAATCTGCCGCTACAGGCGGCCGGTTGTTATGTGCCGGGTGGCCGTTACGCGCATATCGCTTCCGCCATCATGGGTGTTACGACGGCAAAAGCCGCTGGCGTAAAGCATGTGGTCGCATGTTCTCCGCCGCTCACCGCCACGGGTATTCATCCTGCCCAACTGTTTGCTATGGATGTCTGTGGCGCCGATGTCATTCTCAACCTAGGCGGCGTCGCCGGTGTGGCAGCGATGGCCTTTGGTCTGTTTGGCACGAGGCCTGCCGATATTCTCGTTGGCCCCGGAAACCAGTACGTGGCCGAGGCAAAGCGGGCGCTGTTTGGCCGCGTGGCTATCGACATGTTCGCCGGCCCGACCGAGTCCGCAATCATTGCCGATGCAACGGCAGATTCGGACATCATTGCGGCCGATCTCGTCAGCCAAGCGGAGCACGGGCACAATTCGCCGGTGTGGCTAATCGCCTTGGATCGTGGCGTTGCCGAAGCCACCATCGCCGCAGTACCTGCGCTTATCGAGACTTTGCCAGAACCGAACCGCACCGCCGCCCACCATGCGTGGCGTGATTATGCCGAGGTGGTGGTGGTGGATACGCGGGAAGAGGCCGTAGTGGTTTCGGACGCATACGCTTCCGAACACCTGCAGGTCATGTGCGCGGATCTAGACTGGTGGCACAGCGCTTTGGGCAACTACGGTTCCCTGTTCCTTGGTGCGGAAACCACGGTGGCCTACGGCGACAAGATTTCTGGCCCTAACCACGTGCTGCCCACGCGCCAGGCGGCCCGTTACACGGGTGGACTCTCCGTCGGCAAGTTCCTAAAAGCGGTGACTTGGCAGCGTTTGACGCGTGAAGCAAATCGCGAGGTGGGGCCCATCTGCGCGCGAATCTCGCGCGCCGAGGGCATGGAAGGGCACGCGCGCGCGGCGGACGTGCGATTGGCAAAGTGGTTTCCCGACGAAGCTTTCGACTTGTCGGCGGCCCGTCCGGCGGAGCCACGTTGAATTCGTCGCAGCATGTGACGCGCCCTTTACGTGGACGCGCGTTCACGTGCCGCCGGCGCCTGCCGGTGTGGCTGGTTTGCGCTTGGTTGTTCGCCGTTTCCGCGCCAGTTGCAGCGGCCGATTTAGTGGTTGGCGTTCCAAACTGGCCTTCTGTGCGGGTTGGCGCCTGGATCATCAAGTTGGTGATCGAAGAACGTCTGGGACTCTCGGTCGAACTGCAGTCGGCGACGAATCCCGTTATCTTCGAGGCCATCAGTCGCGGCGCTATGCAGATTCACCCCGAGGTTTGGTTGCCGAACCAGCAAGCACTTCTGGAACGATACGGCGCTAGCCTCGAGGTGAATGCCAACCCTGCCGTGGGTCGCCAGGGTTTTTGCGTGAACGGTGCAGGCCGCAAGGCGGGTATCGTCGGTATTGCAGACCTTTCGGACCCTGCGAAGGCGAAGTTGCTCGACAGTGATGGCGACGGCCGAGGCGAGTTTTACAACGGTGCGCCAGGGTGGGCCGTGACGCTAATCGACCGCGTGCGTGCCGAGCAGTACGGTTATGGCTACATGCTCGACCTACAGGAACTGGACGAGGGTTTTGCGGATACGCAGTTGGCAGTCGCTACCGCGCGGGGTCGCCCGTGGGTGGGTTCCTGCTATTCGCCCCATCATCGGTTTTTGCTGCATCCGGATCTCCGCTTTCTGGAAGAACCGCCTAATGTGCCGGCGCTCTGGCATCCGGTCATCGAAGCAGATAGCCCTGATTATCTGCGGCAAGCACGCGTGGCCATGGCGCATCCGCCGCAGCGCGCCCAGCCGGTTTTTTCAAGAGAACTACGCCGCTCCCAGCCATTGGTCGCGGCGTTGCTGCTGCGTATGGATCTGGATGCGGGCGACTTGCAATCGTTCGGCTACTCCGCAGTGGTCCTGCGGCATGAGCCTGAAGAGGTGGCACGGCAATGGCTTGCGCGGCATCAGTCGAGGGTTGCTGAATGGCTGCGTTGATTGGGGGTGAGGCATGACCGGAGAACCCGTCATCGAACTAGAGGGCGTGTGGAAAATTCACGGCCCGAATGTCGAAGCCGCCATGGCTGACACGCGTGCCGGTGCCAGCAAGAGTGACATTTTGGAACGCCACGGTGCCGTGGTCGGTATTGCGGACGCCTCGTTCGCCGTCCTGCGGGGCGAGGTTTTTTGCATCATGGGCCTGTCGGGTAGCGGTAAGTCCACCTTGCTACGGCATGTCAATCGGCTGGTCGAACCGACGGCGGGCAGTGTGCGGGTTCTGGGTCAGGACGTGCTGGCGCTCGAAGCTGCGGCGCTGCGCCGTCTGCGTGCAGAACGCGTCGGCATGGTGTTTCAGCACATGGCTTTGCTGCCACACCGCAGTGTTCGCGACAATGTTGCCTATCCGCTGGAGATTCGCGGCGCGCCTCTGGCCCGCCGCTGGGCAGTGGCAGCCGAAAAACTGCGTCTCGTGGGTCTCGCCGGCTACGAGGAGCGGTTTCCTCACGAACTCTCCGGCGGAATGCAGCAGCGTGTCGGACTGGCGCGTGCGCTCGCTTCGGACCCTGAAGTGCTGCTGATGGATGAACCCTTTTCCTCGCTGGACCCGCTTATTCGAAGGGACTTGCAGGACCAGTTTTTGGCGCTCTCGCGGCAACTGGGCAAGACCACGTTGTTCGTGACGCATGACATGGACGAAGCCATCCGTATCGGATCTCGCATCGCCATCATGAAGGACGGACGAATCGTGCAGGTGGGTACGCCGGCGGAAATCGTTACCCGGCCGGTGAACGATTACGTCAGGTCGTTTGTGCAGGGGATTGCCCGCGACCGTTTGGTTGCCGAACTGGAGCGACACCCATGACGACGGGAGTTCCGCCGAAAGACGAGTCGCTGCAAACGGTGGGGCGATTTGTTGGGCGAAATGGCGCCTACTACCACCGGGTGTTCGCCCAAATTCATGGAGAGAGCGCCTTTCGCCTTGGCTTCAATGGGGCTGCGGCACTGGCCGGCCCACTGTGGGCGGGGGCAAGAGGGCTTTGGGGGAGTTTCTGGACGCTGGTCGTCACAGAGTTGTTCGCCTTGGTGTTGCTGGGGCGTGGCTTGTTTGGCGATCTGGGCGCGGATGCGCGGTTGCAAGCCACGAAACTCGCAGCGGTGGCGCAGACACGGGACTTGGACGCCAAGGCTGCCCTGCAGGCGGGCGACTCCGTTACCGCGGAAACCTTTCACCGTATCGCCGTGAACCTGCACGCAGCTGCCGACAACGCCTTGGCTCAGTCGCAACAGGCAGCTGACAGTGCGCCGCGACTCGTGGTGTTGGGAATTTCGCTGTGGCTGTTTCTGCGCATTGCCTTCGCTATCGCTGCCAATCCGCTGTACGCGCGGCGCTACGTGGCGTGGCGGACGCGGCCGGCCTTGGGGTCCGGTTTCGACACGCGGCGGCTGCTGCTGGCGGTGCTGCTGCTGATGATGATGTATCCGCTTACGGTGTTCCGGTTTACGGCCACCGAGGTACCTTCGGTGCTGTTGCACGTTCCCGTGGGGGGGGCGTTGGCCGGGGTACTTGCCGGGTGGATTGACGCGGGCTTTGCCGCTCTCTACTCCCACGGCTCCGGGTTCTTTGACGGCATGCGCGACGTCATCCGGTTCGTGGTGCACGCGCTAGAGACTGTTCTGGTGTCCACGCCATGGATGGTGACGATGGCGGTGTTCGTGGTGGGCGCATGGCATGCCGCAGGCCGACGGGTTGCCGTGTTGACGGGTGGCGCAGTTGCCTACATTGCCATCATTGGCCTGTGGGAACTCTCCATGCAGACGGTGGCGCTGGTGGCAACTGCTGCTGCGGGTTGCGTTGCGCTGGGCCTGCCGCTCGGTATCTGGTGCGGTCGGTCCCCACGGGTATTCCGGCTGGTGCGTCCGCTATTGGACTTGATGCAGACGATGCCTGCGATGGTGTACCTGATTCCGGCCATCGCTTTTCTCGGGACGGGAACGCCGCCGGGAGTGGTGGCGACCTTATGTTTTGGCTTGCCGCCGATGGTGAGACTGACCGCGCTGGGGATTCAACAGGTGCCGGCTGAGGTCTGCGAGGCCGCTCGCGCCTATGGTGCTTCCGACTGGCAACTGCTGCGCGGGGTGGAGTTGCCGCTGGCGCGTCCCTCCGTCATGGCCGGCGTCAGCCAAACCCTGCTGATGTGTCTGTCGATGGTGGTGGTGGCGGCCTTGGTTGGTGCCCAAGGTCTTGGAACGGTGGTGCTGGAGTCCTTGCAGTACGCCGCCAGCGGCCGAGGAATTCTCGCCGGGTTTGCCATCTTGCTCTGCGCAGTGGTTATCGACAGGGTCGTGCAGGGGTCGTTCGCGGCTGACGCCAAATGACGGCAAGCCCTGCCGCGCCTGGGCGCTTGCCGGGCGTGGCCCTCGCTTTAGTGATAGCGACGCTGGCGACTGCATTTTCAGCGCTGGTTGGCCGTGTGGTTTTCGGCATGGCGCATTCGCCGGTCGGTCCGGTTCTTCTCGCGTTGCTTTGTGGCCTGGCCATTGGCCAATCCGACACCCTGCGCCGTTACACCAGTACCGGGGCGGAGTTCGCTTCGAGCGTGTTGTTGCGGCTCGGCATCGTACTGGTGGGTCTGAAACTTTCCTTCGCGAGTAGTGCCGAAATCGCTCTTCGCGCATTGCCATTGGTCGCCGTTTGCTTTGTGGTCGCTTGCGGCACGGCTTTGCTGCTCGCCAGGTTGGCGGGAATGCGCCGCGAGTTTGCACTCTTGATGGCTATTGGTACCAGCGTATGTGGTTGCACGGCCATCGTCGCTGTCTCCCCGCTACTTCGCGCACGTAGCGAGGAAACCGGGTACGCACTCGCCTGCGTGGTATTGGTCGGTATGACAGGAATGTTGGTTTACCCTTGGCTCGCATTTTCGGCGTTCGGTTCCGACTTCGTGGCCGCCGGCCTGCTGCTGGGGACGACCATCCACGACACCTCGCAGGTCGTGGGCGCCGGCTTGGTCTACGAACAAGCGTTTGGCAACAGCGGTGCGCTGGCGGCAGCGACGGTCACCAAACTGCTGCGCAATCTAACGTTGGTACTACTACTTCCGGCGCTCGCCTTGTGGAGTCGCCGGGAGGCCGTCGGTGGTGCGACGCCGCGGTTCGCTGCGATTCCGCCCTTTATCGTGTGGTTCATGGGCATGGTGCTGCTGCGCAATCTGGGTGATTGGGCCGTGACGGTGGGTGTTTTGCCACCGAGAACCTGGTTACACGTCGGGCAGTGGGCCGCACTTTCGTCGGAGTTTGCCCTCACGATCGGTATGGCGGGCGTGGGGCTTGGCATTTGCTTTCGCCGCTTGCCGCAACTGGGCTGGCGGCCCTTTGGTGTTGCGGTTGGCGCGGCGTTAGCCATGTTCGCTACCAGCTGGAGCGTGTTGCACTCCACGGTGCGCTAACTGTCGAGCGGTTTACAATTCCGGCATGGCACCCACCAACCCTCGCGCACGCTTACTCGGCCCCATCCGTCGCAACGCGGTGGCAGCGCCCGACGATTTGCTCACTGCTGGCTTAGGGCTGGAAGGTCTGCGCGGCCCGACTCCTGGCTTTGCCGATGCCTTGCAGCCTACGCCTGCCGAACTGCGCCGCCGTGCCATTCATGCCAACTACCGTAGCTTGCAAGAGGTGAGCGACCTTGGTGGCTATGGCCGTTGCTTTGGCTTGCTGCCTGGCCAGCGTTGCAGTGGCGTGGAATATCTCGGTGCGTTGGCAGGGCCTGAAGGGCAAGGCCGCCACACCGTCTGCCTGCTTATTCCCGAAAACTTCAGTATTCGCCAACCCGTTTTGGTGGCAGCCGCGGCCAGTGGTTCGCGCGGTGTCTATGGGGGGCTGCCGATTGCAGGGCCGTGGGCGCTGGCACGTGGCTATGCCTTGGTACTCACAGACAAAGGCACGGGGTCGGGGCTCTTCGATGTCGATACTGGTACCGGCATACGGATAGACGGCACTCTCACGACGGACCGCGATGATCCTTGGGCCATGTTCATGCCAGAGGTCGCCAGTGCTAGTCTTGCGTCGCACAGCGTACTGTTTCGTCACCCGCAGTCCGGGCAGAACCCCGAGCGGTTATGGGGCGACTATCTGCTGCAGGCCATCGATGCCGCGTTGCAATGGTTGCGGCAGGAGTATCCGGTAGGTGTGGCGGCGCATGCTTTCGCTCCGTCTGCCGTGCGTATTCTCGCTACCGGCATTTCAAACGGTGGCGCCACGGTGCTGCGCGCGCTAGAGCGCGATGCTGAGCGTTGGATCAACGGCGCGGCAGTGTCGGAACCAAACGTGATTGTTGCTGGCCGTACGGCAGGGCTGGTGGTGTCGAGTGAAGGGCGCGATATAGCAACGCCGGGCCGGAGCTTGTTTGATTACGGCACCGAGCATTTCCTGTGGCAGCCCGCAGCCTTGGCGCATGGGTTGCCGAGCGATGCGCCGTTCGCCACAGCCATGGCAGCGGCCGCACCGGTGTTGCAGCAATGGTGTGGTGCTTTTGCTGCCGCAGGGCTGCTGCCGCAAGCCACGTTACCTGAGCAAGCGACCTATGCCCGCGAGCAGTTACTCGCTGGTGGTGCGCGTAGCGAAGCGCTTGAGCTAGGCGGCTTTAACATGGGCGGGTTCATGTGGTCTGGCATGAGCTATGCCTACAGCATGGCTTATGCACGCCTGTTACCCGGAGAGATGCCCTTTGGCGTGCGCTTTGCGGCAACGGATGCGGCCGGGCAGCCGCGCGCCTTGCGAGGCGACGAGTTGGCACGAGCCTGGTGCGACGCGAGTGGCCTCGCGCCCACGCTGGGCAT
>CAIOHZ010000231.1 GCA_903858165.1 uncultured Pseudomonadota bacterium | reverse complement strand
AAGAAGCGGCGAGAAGGGTGCGGAACGAGGTACGGGCCATAAAGGGGCTCCAAGGAGGTGCGGGCATTGCGGCCTGCCGAATATACTAATGAGACACTAAAGGCAGCGGCGATGGAACTCCAGCGCGCATTTTTGCCTCCAATGTCACGAAACAAGCTCCAAGGTACCCTAGATGGCCCGCCTGACGATTCTCGAATACCCGGACCCGCGCTTGCGTACGGTGGCACGCCAGGTCACGGATTTTGGCGCTGCGCTACAGGGATTGGTCGACGACCTGTTCGAGACCATGTACGCCGCGCCCGGCGTCGGGCTGGCGGCCACCCAGGTGGACCAGCATGTGCGGCTGGTGGTGGCCGACTGCAGCGAAGAGCAGAACGAACCGATGGTGTTCATCAACCCGGAAATCGTGTCGAAGGAAGGCTTGTCGCCGCTGGAAGAAGGCTGCCTGTCCATCCCGAAGTTCTATGAGAACACCGGCCGCGCGGAGCGTGTGGTGGTGCGGGCGCTGGACCGGCACGGCAAGGCATTCGAGTACGCGGCCGATGGGCTCATGTCCGTGTGTATCCAGCACGAGCTCGACCATCTTGATGGCAAGCTCTTCGTGGACTACCTCTCTGAACTGAAGCGGGGCCGTATCCGTAGCAAGCTCGAGAAATCCCGCCGCGCGCGCGCGCTGTAGCCGCCGTGCGTATCGTCTTTGCCGGCACGCCGGTGTTCGCGGTGCCGGCGCTCGAAGCGCTTTGTGCTGCTGCGCACGAGGTGGTGGCGGTGTACACGCAGCCGGACCGGCCAGCGGGTCGCGGCCGCCAGCTGCAGCCTTCGCCGGTGAAAGCCGCCGCTGTGGCGCACGGCCTGCCCGTGCTGCAACCGGTCACTTTGCGCACACCAGAGGCCGCTGCGGAACTGGCGGCTTTTGCCCCCGAGGTGATGGTCGTGGTGGCTTATGGCTTGCTGCTGCCGCCGGCTGTGCTTGCGGTGCCGGTGCATGGTTGTCTGAACATTCATGGCTCGCAGTTGCCGCGCTGGCGCGGTGCGGCGCCCATTCACCGCGCGATTGAAGCCGGCGACGCCACCACCGCCGTGGGCATCATGCGCATGGAAGCGGGGCTCGACACCGGCCCTGTGATGCTGGAAGCCATGACGCCGATTGGCGAGCGCGAAACCACTAGCCAGTTGCATGACCGCTTGGCAGCACTTGGCGCCCTGCTGATTGTGCAGGCGCTGGAGCAAGTGGCCGCCGGCACCGCGCGCTTGGTGGCGCAAGCAGCCGACGGCGTCACCTACGCGCGCAAGCTGGAAAAGACCGAGGCGCGGCTCGATTGGACGCGCCCGGCGGGTGAACTCGACCGACAGGTGCGTGCCTTCGACCCTTGGCCCGTGGCCGAAACCCAGTGGCGTGGCGCGCAGCTGCGCGTATGGGCGGCCAGCCCAGTGCTTCGCCCGGCCGGTACGGAAGCCGCCGTGCCCGGGACCGTGGTCAGCGTTTCCGCGGCGGGCATGGAGGTGGCTTGTGGCGCGGGCACTTGCCTGCGCCTCGAGCGTTTGCAGGAGGCTGGGCGCAAGCCGGTCACTGTGCGTGAATTCCTGCAGGCGCGTCATCCGGGAGACCCGGGCGCCTGTCTTGGGTGGGTGCTCGGCATGCCATCTGTTGTTTCTTCTACGACTGGAGTCCAGCCATGAGCGCCCCCGACCGCAGTACCTTGCTGCGCGCCGCTGCCGCACGCGCCGTGCTGGAAGTGACCGACAAGGGTCACACTCTCGAATCTGCCGTGGCCATGGCAGCCCGCGAACTACCCGCCGGCGACCGTGCCGCACTGCAAGCTATTGCCTTCGGCACTATCCGTTCGCTGTTGCGGTTGCAGCCCGCTATTGCTTCGCTGGCCAACCGCGACTGGTCCAAGACCGCGGCGCCGGTACGTGCGCTGCTGCTCACAGGTGTGTTTGAACTGGAAGACGCCGCGACGCCGCCGCACGCCGTGGTGACGAGCACTGTCGAGGCTGTGCGCGTGCTGGGGCAGCCGAAGGCCGCGGGCTACGTGAATGCCTTGCTGCGGCGTTGGCAGCGCGAGCGGGCGAGCGCGCTGTTCGCGGCGGACCGTTCGCCGGCCGGACAATCGGCGCACCCGAACTGGCTGGTACAGGCCATCGAGCGCGACTGGCATGAGCGCGCGCCGGAGATCTTCACCGCTAACAACGCCCGCGCGCCTTTGTGGCTGCGTGTGAATCTATTGCGGACGACGCGCGAAGCGTTTCTCGCGAGTTTGTCTGCAGCCGGCATTGGCGCCGCGCCTTGCGCGTGGCTGCCGAGTGCGGTGCGGCTGGATGAGCCCTGTCCGGTTGAGGCCATTCCCGGCTTCGTGGAAGGCTTGTGCAGCGTGCAGGATGCGGCCGCACAAGTAACGCCCTACCTGCTTACCTCTCCCTTGGCCGCAGACTCTGGCGCCGCGCCGCCGTTGCACGTGCTGGATGCCTGCGCGGCCCCCGGTGGCAAGACGGGCCATCTGCTGGAAGCCTTCCCCACCGCGACGGTGGTAGCGCTGGACGACGACGCGACTCGCGCGGCGCGCATTGACGAGAACCTTGCCCGCTTGGGGTTGGCAAGCCGCGCCACGGTAATGGTGGCAGATGCTGCGGAGCCGTCCACTTGGTGGGATGGCCGCAGGTTCGACCGCATCGTGCTGGATGTGCCTTGCTCGGGCACGGGCGTCATCCGTCGTCACCCTGATATCCGCCTGTTGCGCCGCCCGACGGATATCGCCGGTTTCGTGGCCACTCAGGAACGCCTGTTGACGGTCCTGTGGCCCTTGCTGGCACCGGGTGGGCTGTTGCTCTACGCCAGTTGCTCGGTGCTGAAGGCGGAAAACGGCTTGCTCTTGCGCCGGTTCCTTCGCGAGACCCCGGAAGCTGTGGACGTGACGGAGTCTGCTAGGCTCACTCTGGAAGCGCTGCCTGCAGTGGTGTCCTCCGGTCTGCCGGGGCTGGTGCTGCTCCCCGGTGCGGCGGACCAAGACGGTTTCGGCTACGCCGTGTTGCGGCGTCAGACTGACGGAAAGCAGTGAACGGATTCCCTAACCAATGCTAGTTGTCGCCCCACATCGCCGCTTCGTCGCTGCTGCCGCATTTTGTGTGGCGCTGGTGCTGTGCGCGCTGGCGCCGGAGGCCATGGCTGCGGAAGATGCGCGTTTCGAAGTGCGTTCGGCTTACCTAGAGCCGGTCGATGGTGTCATGCAACTGAACGCCACCTTGGAACTGGGCTTGTCGGCGACGGCGCTGGAGGCGCTGCGCGATGGGGTGCCGGTGACGCTGACGCTCGAGAGCCAGTTGCGCCGCAAGCGACGCTTCCTGCCGGATGCGTCAGTCGCCGAGATAGAGCAGCGCTGGCGCTTGCAGTACCACGCCCTTTCCGACCGCTGGTTGGTCACGCACCTGAACACTAGCCTGCAGACCTCGTGGCCCAATCAGGCCGCGGCGCTGGACCACCTGTCCCGTCCGCGGGGCATACCCATTATTGATGCGCCGTTGTTGCGTGGTTCCGCCACCTACGAAGCTTCACTGCGCGCCATCGCCGAGGTGGGCGGCATGCCGGACAGCTTGAAGATGCTGATGTTCTGGGTGCAGTGGCAGCGCACCACCGACTGGTACACCTGGACGGTCCGGCAGTGAACGCCGCGCAGGGCAGCACGCAAGCGACGGCGGGCCCTGCGCGCTGGGCTTGGACGCGCTACCTGCCGGTGGTGCTGGTTTCGCTGGGTCTGGCGTTCGTTACCCTTGCCTTGGGCTTGATGTCGCGTACCGCCGCGGACGCGAATGCCTTCGCACGCTTGCAACCCTTGCTGCTCGGGGTCAATGGCCTCGGTATCCTGGTGCTGTT
>CAIOHZ010000230.1 GCA_903858165.1 uncultured Pseudomonadota bacterium | reverse complement strand
GGCGGCATCATCGGCAAGGGTCCGCCGCCATGTTGCAACTGGCCACGGACCAAATCGCCTGCCAACCGTAACTGCCAGGGGTTTGCCGCAGTATTCGCCGTTAGTGGCACAATCCATTCCGCTTCCACGCCGCTGAACAAGGCATCTCGCTGGCGATAGCGGAAGACACCGAGGCCGTCTGCCACGGCGCCCGTGGGCTCCAGATAAAGATAGTCGTTGAAGGCCTGCATAAACACGCCCACGGACCAGCGCTGGGCGTCTGTGCCGTGGCTGCGGAAAGTGAGGTCGATGGTTTTCGCGGTTTCCTTGCCCAACGTGGCATCGCCGGTTTCGAACCGGCCGACAGCCACATGCGGGCCATTGGCAAACAGTTCGGTGGCGCCGGGCAAACGTTCGGCGCGGGTGAGTTGCAGCGAGATGCTCTTGGTGTCGCTCCACTTCCAAACTGCACCCGTGGCCAAGCCTAGCGAAGTGCCGCTCTGCTGTGCGGTTGGTACTGTCACCTGCTGTCTTTCAAGGCGGCTGCCGAATTCGAGCGTGAAGGGCCCCAAGGGCAATTCTTCGAACAGGAAGGCGGCGGTGTTGGTGGTAGTGGAGGGCGGCACGAACGCCTCTTCACCGGCGGCCACTAAGTTCGCTTTGCGCCACTGCAGTCCGAAGGTTCCGCGCAAGGCGCCCCATTGGTGGTCGGCCAGCAGGCGGACGTCACGCGCATCGTTGTCGAAACGCGTCCCCACGGCGCCATCCGGTTCCGTTTCGACGTGACGGTAGTGGTTCAAGGCAGCGCGCAGGTGCCACGTGTCGATGAAGCCGGCACCGAAGCCATTGCTCGGGCGGAATTCACCGCGCAGGTCAAAACGGGTTTGCGCCATGTCGATGGCCGGGCCATCGGCCGACAACCACTGGGTGGCGGCCGGGTCCGCGTCTTCCGCCGGGCCAGGAATGCCATAGAAAGTTTCGTAGCGACTGACCGCTATCCCGATGAAACCCTGTTCGCCAAACCACGTAGTGCCGAATGCCGCGCCGCGGGCCTTGCTGGCGCTGTTGGGTAAACGGTCGCGCGTGGTGTCCGTAATTCCTTCCGCCGCCAGCGTAGCGCGCAGGCTTGGGGTGAGGGCGAATTGGGGAATACGCAGGTCGCCGGTGTCGCGCTGAAAGGCGTCCAGATGGAAGGCGAAGTTGCCGGTACCGGCATCCAGGCGCGTAGCGGCGGAGCGTTCGGCCAACGCGGTATCGCCGCGGATTTCCACGGTGCCGGTCAGTCCTTCGGTGCGCTCGGTAGGTATCCGGTGGGTGACCACATTCACCAAACCGCCAACGGCGCCATTGCCGTAAAGCAACGTCGCTGGCCCTTTCAGGATCTCGATTTGGTCCGCTGCCAAGCCTTCAATACTGACGGCGTGGTCCGCCGATAACGCCGAAGCGTCCAGCGAGTCCGCACCATCTTCCAACATGAGTACTCGCTCACCCGCCTGTCCGCGGATGATGGGACGACTGGCTGCGGCGCCAAAATAGGAGCCCGTGACGCCTAGCGTGGCAGCCACGGTTTCGCCGAGGCTGGCACCCATGGCGCGGCGCAGGTCCTCCCCTGTCATGACGGTGACCGGTTGCGCCACATCCAGTGGAGATTCGCGCAAGGCAGTGGCGGTGACGATGATCTCCTCAGCGGCGCGGTCAGCGTGGGGCGCTTCGGGCGGTGCGTCGGTTAGGGGAGTGGCGCCTGCCAAGGGGGCGGCAGCGAACAACGGGATGATGAATACGGCTGCGGCGCTAATGCGCGGCAGTCCCGAACGGGGACGGAGCATGGTAAATCCTCAAGTCTGAAAAGCACGTGATGTCGACAGCCGTGGTGGCTGTTGCAAGCTCGCGGGTTCAGGCTTGGGGAGGGGCGCGTGGCGAGTAGTGGGCGAAGGGCCTGGAGAGCGCTCCGTCGACGGCGGGAGGCAGAGCTGGGGTGTTGCTGGATTGCGGCGCTAGGGCCGGCAGGGCCGCTGGCGGCGGTGCGGCAGCCCGGTCGAGGCCGGCGCAAAGTTCGCAAACTGGGTGGCTGGCGCTGGTGCTGGCGTCGGCGTGAAAGTGGACTGCAGCCAACCACAGCCAAGCCACCAAGGCGAGGCTGAGCACGGCACTCAAGCGGTAAGACAAACGCTTCACAGTTACAACATAACATTTTTTCACGGCACGAACTGCCCGGGGGATGGCAAACTGTCGCCATGCGTTTGCCTCCAGAAGCTCTCGGTCGCGACTTGCAGCGTTCCCTCGGCCACGCCTATTTGGTGGCGGGCGGCGAGCCCTTGTTGGTGGAAGAAGCCACGGATTCCATCCGGGCGGCGGCGCGCGCGCAGGGTTTCACCGGTCGCGACGTGTTCGTCGTCGAGCGAGGTTTCGATTGGGGCGCCATCCTGCAGGAAACGCAGGCGATGTCGCTCTTCGCGGACCGCCGGATTCTCGAGATTCGCCTGCCTAGCCCCAAGCCGGGCGTGGAAGGCTCGAAAATTCTGGCGCAGTTGGCCGCCAAGCCTACGCCGGACTTTCTCATCCTCGTCATCACGGGCGGCCTTGATTGGGCCGAGCGCAAAGCGGCATGGGTCAAAGCATTCGATGATTCCGCCGTGTTCGTCGAGATCGAGCAAGTCGCCGTGGAAAAGCTCCCGGCGTGGATTGCACAGCGGTTGGTTCGCCAAGGGCTGGAACCCGAAGAGGGCGCTGCCGAACTGTTGGCGGAGCGCTGCGAGGGCAACCTTGTGTCCGCTCATCAGGAAATTGCCCGCTTGGCGCTGGTGCTAGGGGCCACGCCCGCCGCACCGCAATCCCTGTCCGTCGACGCCGTGGCTGAGTCGGTGGCGCGTAGTGCCCGCTTCACTTTGCTGCAGTTGGGCGAAGCCGCCTTGGCTGGCGAGCCCGAGCGTGCCTTGCGAGTGCTGGAAGGGTTGCGCGGTGAAGGCGAAGAGCCCACCTTGGTGCTGTGGACGCTGGCCGAGGAAGTACGTGCCGTGTTGCAATTCAACCCGAACGGCGACCGTGGTGGCCCTATGCGCACTTGGCGCGGCGGGCCGCGGCGGCAGCGCGCCTTGGCACAGGCGGCAAGGCGGCTCGGTCGTGAACGAGCCCGCCTCTATCAGATGCTGCAGTTTGCCGGGCAGACCGACCTCATCGTCAAAGGCGTGCGTCCCGGTGATGCTTGGGGCGCCTTTGCGCAGTTGACCGCGGCGTTGGCGGGCGCCCCGGTCAGTTTGCCGGTGGCCACAGGCTTGCGGAGTACGGGCGGTGCTTGAGCCGGTAGGTATTTTTGGTGGCACCTTCGACCCCATTCACTACGGGCACCTGCGCACGGCGTACGAAGTACTGCGGGTGCTGGGGCTTGCCGAAATGCGTTTCCTGCCGGCCGGCAATCCGCCGCATCGTGATGGCACGTTTGCGCCAGCAGCGTTGCGGTTGGCTATGGTGCAGGCAGCGGTCGCCGGTATCGACCGCTTTACAGTAGATGCTCGCGAGGTGCACAAGGTCACACCGTCTTATACGGTGGAAACGCTTGCCGAGCTGCGTGCTGAACTCGGGGAGCGTCCCTTGTGCCTCGTCGTTGGTATGGACGCGTTTCTGGGGCTGCCACGCTGGCACCAGTGGCAGCGGCTGCTAGAGTTGTCCCACCTGGTGGTAGCGCACCGGCCAGGCTGGGAAGCCCCGGTAGATGGACCTTTGGGGCAGTTGCTGGCCGAACGCGGCGCTGCCACGGCAGGAGACCTGCAAGCGGCGCCCGCAGGACGTATCCTTGTCCATGCCGTGACGCAGCTGGAGATCTCCTCGACCGACATGCGTGCCTTGCTGGCCGCCGGCGGCGACCCGCGGTTCCTGATGCCTGACGCAGTCCGCGATGTACTGGTTGGCTCTGGTTTCTATGCCGCCGCCGCACAGCGTCGGGCGCAGGCGAACGAATTTATTTCAAAAAACTCCCGAGGAAACGGATGACCAAATCCACTGCAACTACCGCTGGCGCGAAGGCGAAGGCGAAGGCTCCGGTTAAGGCTCCGGCGAAGGCTGTCGCCAAGGCGCCGGTCAAGGTGGCCCGGAAGAAGGCCGCTGCCAAGGTGGCCAGTCCTTCGCCCGATGGCAAGCCGGCGCGTGCCAAGGCCCCGAAGGCTTCGGCGAAGACTCCCGACCGGTTGGCTGTCGTCACCAAGCTGGCGTTAAGTGCACTGGAAGACATGAAGGCGCAGCAACTGCGCGTCATTGACGTGCGTGGCCGCATGGATGTGGCGGACACGCTCATCATCGCTTCGGGTACTTCCGATCGCCATGTGAAGTCGCTGGCGGCGAACGTGGTTAGCGCGGCCAAAAAGGCGGGTCACCCTCCCTATGGTGTCGAAGGCGAGCGCACTGGCGAATGGGTACTGGTAGACCTGCACGAGGTCATCGTGCATGTGATGTTGCCGGCCGTACGCGAGTTCTACGCCATCGAGAAACTCTGGGAAGCACCGCCGGCTGCTCCGCAAGCCGTCAAGTCGCGGTCCTAGTTCGCCAGTGCGCGCGCGCGTACTGGCGGCAGGCACGCGATTGCCCCGCTGGATCGATGAAGCGTTCACCGACTATGCCGGTCGCCTGACAGGCGAACTGAAAATGGAGTTGCGGGAAATTCCCGTGACCCAACGGCATGGGAGCGACGTTGCCCGCGCGCGGGCCGAGGAGGGGCGTCGCATGTTGGCGGCGCTCGACTCCGGCATGTTCGTGGTCGCGCTGGAAGTCGGTGGGAAGGCGCATACGACGGAAGCGTTGTCGCGCTGGCTGGCGGCCCGTCTGCAGGATGGGCGGGACCTCGCGTTTCTCATCGGTGGGCCGGACGGGTTGGACCCCGCTTGTACGCAGCGTGCAGACACCACCTGGTCCCTGTCACCGCTGACCTTGCCGCACGGCTTGGCTCGCGTGGTGCTTGCCGAGGCTCTCTATCGTGCCTTCAGTCTGCTGAAGGGTCACCCTTACCACCGCGCCGGTTCGCCTTCCGGCCTGTGAACTGACGGAACTGGAAATGCTTCATCCCGCTGTCCTGCTGTTGGCTTCCGCGTCGCCTCGCCGGCGAGAACTCCTGGCGCAGATCGGTGTCATTCCCGAAGTGTGGCCGGCGGACATCGACGAGACCGTGCGAACTGGCGAAGTTCCTGCGGATTACGTGTTGCGCTTGGCGCGTGGCAAGGCGGAGGCCGTCTGGGCGGCGAGTGGCGGGCGTTGCCCGGTGCTGGCGGCGGACACCAGCGTGGTGTGTGGGCCGGATATTCTGGGAAAACCCGCTGACAAAGCAGCCTTGGTGGCGATGCTGTCTAGGTTGGCCTCGCGTCCCCATGCAGTGCTGACTGCCGTAGCGCTGCGCTCTGCGGCAGGGTTACGCACTGCGCTGTGCACCAGCGAAGTAACGTTCCGTCCCTTGAAGCGCGACGAAATCGAGCGCTACTGGGAGACGGGTGAGCCGGCAGACAAGGCAGGTGGCTACGGTATCCAAGGGCTTGGCGCCATGTTCGTCAGTCGCTTGCAAGGCAGTTATTCTGGAGTGATGGGCTTGCCCTTGTACGAAACAGCACAGTTGCTGCAGGCCGCGGGCGTGCCCACGGCCCTGTCCATTCCGCGCGAGGCAATGCCATGACCGCCGAGATTTTAGTCAACGTCACGCCGCGCGAGACACGCGCGGCGGTGGTGGAAAATGGTGTGCTGCAGGAGGTGTACGTTGAGCGCACCAATCGGCGCGGCATCACCAGCAATATCTACAAGGGGCGTGTTTCACGCACGCTGCCCGGTATGCAGGCTGCCTTCATCGATATTGGGCTCGAACGTACCGCCTTCCTGCACGTCTCCGATATCGCTCAGCCCGAGATCGATGGCGATACCGCGGCGGCGCTGCCGCGCACCGAGAATATCCGTGACCTCGTCAATGAAGGGGACGATCTGCCGGTGCAGGTGCTGAAGGACCCCTTAGGTACTAAAGGTGCACGCCTCACTACATTCATCACGCTGCCTTCCCGTTATCTCGTCTATATGCCGAAGGGCCACGGCACTGGCGTCTCTTCCCGCATCGAAGATGAGGCAGAGCGTAACCGCTTGCGCGAGGTAGTAAGCCTCGGTCATGTCGGTACGGGGGGTTATATCGTCCGGACTGCAGCTGAAGGTGCGCCGCTGGAGGCCTTGCGGGCGGACATGCTCTTCCTGCAGCGTCTGTGGGAAGTGGTACGACAAAAAGCCTTACGAGCTACGGCTGGCGAACTGGTGCATGAGGACTTGCCGCTGCATCAGCGCATCCTGCGCGACCTGCTAGGCCATGGGGTTGACCGTGTGCTGGTTGATGCGCCGACGGCCTTTGCCGAAATGGCCGAGTTTTCGCACACCTTCATGCCCGAGAGTGCTGCGAAGATTGAGCAGTACGCGGGCAAGCGTCCCATCTTCGATCTCCACGGCGTGGAAGAGGAAATAGAAAAAGCGCTGGATCGCAAAGTGCCGCTGAAGTCGGGCGGTTACCTGATGATTGACCAGACGGAGGCGATGACGACGATTGACGTGAATACCGGCGCGTTCGTCGGCCACCGCACGCTGGAAGACACCATCTTCCGTACGAATCTAGAGGCGGCGGTCGCTATCGCGCGGCAGCTGCGCCTCAGGAATCTTGGTGGCATCATCATCATCGACTTCATTGACATGCAGACCGAAGATCATCGCCGCCAAGTGCTGCAGGCGCTGGAGCGAGCTCTTGCCGCTGATCACGCCAAGACGCATATCAGCAGCGTCTCGCCGCTGGGCCTCGTGGAGATGACGCGCAAGCGGACTCGCGAAAGCCTGGAACACTTGCTGTGCCGCCCTTGCCCGACTTGCGCCGGACGACGTTACGTCAAAACGCCGGAGACCGTGTCCTACGAGGTCTTTCGCGAATTGTTACGTCAGTCGCGCCAGTTCGAGGTGCGTGAGCTCATGGTATTGGCCCATCAGGACGTCATCGAGTTGTTGCTCGACGAGGAGTCTGGGGCCATGGCTGAGTTGGAGGTGGCTATCGGTCGCCCCATCCGTCTCCAGACCGAAGCGCTTTACACGCAGGACCAGTTTGACGTGGTGCTCCTCTAGGGCTCCATGTCATACCTTCCACCCCTTCGCCGCTGGTTGCGTCGAGCTGCCCTTGCGCTAGCCGCTTTGGTGGTGCTCGCGGCTGTGGCGGTGGGGGCACTCGCCGTTTGGTTACAGCGTTCGCCTACGCTCGCTGGCGAGCTCGTGGCCCGGGTAGAGCAGGTCACGGGTTTGCAGTGGCGCTTTGCCGACCTGACTGCGCGCCTAGGTTGGTTCGGGCCAGAACTGGCCTTCAGTCAGGTGCGGGTACTTGACCGCGAAGGTGGCGAGTTGCTGAGCGCGCGCGCGGGCCGCGTGGGTGTCGACTGGTTCCGCATGGTGCGCACTTTCCGAGCCGCAGCGCGAGTGACCTTGGATGGGCCGGCGCTGGGTATCGAGTGGACGGACGCCGGTCTGCGGGTAGTGGGGCAGCCTGCCGCGGGCGGACAGGGCACGCGGCTTGAGCTCGATAGTCTGCCGACGGGGCTCCTGCGCATTACGAATGCCAAGGTATGGGTGAATGACCGACGCAGCCTATTCGGCGCCGTCGAGCGTCACATCGAGTTCGATGATGTCGATATCGATCTCGTCCGCGACCGCGACGAGTTGAGTCTAGGCTTTGGTGTGCATCTGCCGGCGCGACTTGGGCGTCGCCTGGATGCGCGACTCGAACTGGCCGGACCGCTGCATCAGCCCGGGCAGTTGGGATGGCAATTGCAGTTGCGCGCTGGGGGGCTGCAGGTCGCCGGTTGGCGCGAGTGGTTACCTACCCTGTCCGGGGAGCAGCCATTGCCTCGCGCGGGTGTCGTGACGCTCTCATTGGACGCCTCCGGCCATGGCCGAGTGTTCGAAAACGCCGAGTGGAACTTCGAGTCACTGGGTCTGGTGGTGCCGTCACCGGTGCCCGCTACGCCAGCGGCTTTTGTCGCGGCGAATGCGCCCTTGCCAGCGGAGTCCTGTGGTTGGGGGCCGCCGGACGCGAGGGCGGCATTGAACGTGCCAGTCATGACTGCCGCGTACCAAGCCAGCCTAGCGAAGCTCGGTATCGACCGTCAGCCTGCGTGGGTGCAGTACGGGCGCTTGGCGATGGCTGGAAAGTTACAGCGCCAAGGCGTCACTACACAGCTTTCGCTTCGCGATATCGATGTAGTCACGGGAGGCTTGCAATGGCGTGGTGGTCGGCTCCGATTGGGCTGGACGACGGACACTGCTGGCCTTGCCGAAGTCCATTTAGAGAGCCCCGAGCTGCGCCCGGCGCCGCTGGTGCTATTGGCGGGCTTATTGCCGCAAGCAGCTTGGCGTGAACGTCTGGCGAACCTGTCGCCGCGTGGCGCGATAGGCAAGGTGGACCTGCGCTTGCGGCGGGCCAATAGTTGGCGACCGGAGGGAAGTGCTGAACTTCGCCAATTCGGCATTGGTCCGGTGGGCCGTGCTCCGGGAATCGTCGACGTGGATGGCCGCTTCAAGGGCACGGCTGCTGCCGGTGAGCTGCTGCTCCGTTCTCCACAGTTCCATTTGTTGATGCCGCAGCACTTGCGTCTACCGGAAGGCGCCGAGCTACCGGCTGGGCGTTTGGGTTGGCGATATGACGCGGATGGCCTGCGTATTCAGGCAGATGATTTTGCTATCCGCCGTGCCGATGGGCAAGGTGAGGCCAGCGCGCGCCTGTGGCTGCCCAAGGATGGTTCTTCACCGGTGCTGGCCTTGCATGCTGACCTGCGCGCGGTGGACATGCACTCCACCACCCGCTTTCTCTCCGCTACGCATTTGCCGCCGACAACACTGGCTTGGCTCGACGCTGCCTTCGTTAGTGGCGAGGTTACCGAGGGAACTATCGACTATGCCGGGCACATGAGGTGCTTCCCGTTCCGTTACGGTGGCGGCGAGTTCCGCGTGCGAGTGCGGACTGCCGGTGCGCGGCTTCACTATGCGAAGGGTTGGGCCGATCTCGAGAATCTGGTGGCCGACGTCGATCTGGGTAGCCTAGGCGTGGAGACGCGGCTGTACAGCGGCACCGTTGGTGGCCTGACGATTGCTAATGGCGGTGGTGGTATTCCAGACCTACGGGAAGGTCTGCTGAGGGTTTCGGGAAGTACTCGAGGCGATCTGGGGCGAGCCTTGCGATTGGTGCAGTCTTCACCGGTGGCGCCAACACTGGGTGCGCTTTTCAATGGCCTGCGTGGACAGGGCATGGGCCAGTACGAGGTTCGCTTGAATCTTCCACTGCGAGACTTGAAACGGCCGGATATCGATGTCCGTACTCGACTGCAGGGCGCCACGGTTCGTTTTGCTGGACTCGATGAGACTGCTACGCAGGTGCAGGGTGAGCTGCGGGTTCACAATGCGGCTTTGGAGACGGCGGGCATTACCGCGCAGTGGCTCGGGGGTCCTGTCCGGTTCATGGCGAGCAAGGCTGGGCCGCTTGGCCTCGTGAACGAACTTGAGGCGGTGGGGCGTGCGCAGGGTGAGGAGGTCGCCGGCGCCTTGCGCCTGCCGCAAGCAGCGTTGTCGGGTGCCTTCGATTGGCGCTTCCTGGGGCGCGTGCCACTGGATGGTAAGCCGGACCGACTGGGCCGCGCAGCCTTTCACGCGACGACAGACTTTGCTGGTGCCGCGGTCAACTTGCCCGCTCCACTCAACAAGCCGGCGACGGAAGCGCGCCCACTGCGGGCTGAACTCGCCATCAGCGAGGCACCGCCGTTATCGACTGGAGTCGGTGCGTCGCCGCCGGCTACGGGTACCCGGTTGGTCACGCGTCTGCAGTGGGGCGCGGACAGCGCTGCCATGGAATGGATTCATCGTTCGGCCTGGCGTTTCATGCGCGGCACAGTGCGTCTGGGGGGCGGCGAGGCAACGTTGAAAGATGCCTCGCGCTTGTGGATTGAAGGGCACGCTCCGGCGCTTGATGCCTCTGGTTGGATTCGACTGCGCTTGCCGGAGAGTCCCGTGGTCAGTGCGCATCCGCTGCGGATTGAGGAGTTGCTGCGTGGCGCGGATGTCACTGCAGACCATCTCTTGTTCATGGGTTACGACTTTCCTGAAAGCAGCGCGCAATTGTCTGGTAGCGAAGCAGGTTGGCGAGTGGATGTAACCGGCCCTGCTATCAGCGGCCGGGTGTTGGTGCCGTTCGATTTGCATGCAGGGCGTCTGCAGCTAGACCTTGACCGG
Source organism: uncultured Pseudomonadota bacterium (assembly GCA_903858165.1). Taxonomy (GTDB): domain Bacteria; phylum Pseudomonadota; class Gammaproteobacteria; order Steroidobacterales; family Steroidobacteraceae; genus CAIOHZ01. Next base: position 33,270 of record CAIOHZ010000230.1, on the reverse strand, counting down.
TTGGTCGCCAACGATGCCCGCGGTGGCAGTGCGGCGAGCGAAGTTGACCCGCGCGAATTACCCGCCATGCGTCTGGCGGTACGTTCTTTTGAGTTTGAACATCGGCAATTAGGTCAACTCACCGCCGACCTCTTGCGCACGCCCGACGGGCTGCGCTTGGCGCGCGCTGAGATCAAGGCTCCCTCCTTCAGTGTGTTGGGTTCGGGCAGTTGGTCGATGGTGGAGCGCGGCACCCGTCGCGATGTGGAGTCGCGAGTGCAACTGCAGGTGGAGAGCAGTGACGTCGGGAAAACGCTGACGGCGCTCGCTTTGGCACCAGCGATTGCCGCGCGCCAGGGGACAGCGACTATCGATGTGCATTGGCCGGGTGGTCCGGACGCCCAGTTTCTGACCCGCCTTGGTGGCCGTATTGGTGTTCAAGCGGAGGACGGGCAAGTGCTGGGTCTTGAGCCGGGGGCTGGTGGTCGTGCCTTGGGTTTGATGAGCCTTGGCGCGCTCCAGCGGCGGCTTACCCTCGACTTCACCGACCTGACCAGCAAGGGCTTGGCTTTCGACCGGGTGGCGGGCGATTTCGAGTTGCGGGACGGTGATGCCTTCACGAAGAATCTGGTGCTGAAGGGTCCAGCTGCGGAGATTGGTATCGTGGGCCGTACGGGCCTGCGCGACCGTGACTATGACCAGACGGTGAAAGTCACTGGCAACCTGGGCGGCCCTATTGTGGCGGCGGGTACCTTGGCCGGCGGTCCGGCCTTGGGCGCTGCCTTGTTGGTGTTTTCGAAGGTGTTCAAGGAGCCGCTCGCGGGTATGTCGCGTGGCTACTACCGCATCACGGGCACTTGGGATGCGCCCACTGTGCAGCAGATTGGGGCGAGCGAAGCTGAGTTGCGCGAGACTGCATCACCTGCAGAAGGAGTCGCGAAATGAATTTGGTGGCTGCCGTGGTGCAAATGACCTCGGGTGATACGGTATCCGACAACCTTGCGGTGGCGGGCAAATGGTTGGCCGCTGCTAAAGCCGGCGGGGCCGTGCTGGCGGTACTGCCCGAGAATTTCGCGCTGATGCCGCGTAACGATGCGGCGCGCCGTGCAGCAGCAGAACCTGAAGGCAGCGGCCCCATCCAAGGCTTCCTTGCGGAAACGGCAGCGCGCTTGGGTTTGTGGATTGTGGGCGGCACCATTCCTGTCACCGTGGCGGGTGACGCACGCCCGGCGGCCTGCTGCCCGGTCTACGATGCGGCAGGCCGAACGGTGGCGAGTTACGACAAGATTCACCTGTTTGATGTGGACCTGCCCGGACGCGCGGAGCGCTACCGCGAGTCGGACCATATTTCGCCCGGCGGCAAGGTCGCTCTGGTCGATACGCCCATTGGACGCGTGGGGCTCAGTGTCTGCTACGACATGCGCTTTCCGGAGCTGTATCGCGAGATGGTGTCCGCTGGCGCTGAAGTGTTCACGATTCCGTCGGCCTTCACGGCGCCCACCGGCCGTGCCCACTGGGAAGTGCTGCTGCGTGCGCGGGCCATCGAGAACCTTTGTTTCGTGCTGGCGCCTGCCCAGAGTGGCGTGCACGCGAATGGCCGCGAGACTTACGGGGATAGTCTGATTATCGACCCTTGGGGGCGTGTACTGTCCCGTCGGCCACGTGGCGAGGGCGTCGTTCTGGCCGCACTGGACCGCGAAGCCCAGCAAGCCACGCGTGTATCCTTTCCCTGTTTGCAAAACCGCGTTCTGTCGAGGTCCTCCTCTTGCTGAAACTTGCCCAATCCCGTTTGCTCGAGCCCGCTGGGCTTTCTTTATCCGATCTCCAGGAGGCGCTGGGGTTGGTCGCCAGCGCGGGTGTCGATGACGCCGACCTGTACTTCCAGTCGGGCCGTTCGGAAAGTTGGTCGCTGGAAGACGGCACGGTGAAAGATGGTGCGCACAGCATCGAGCAAGGCGTGGGAGTGCGGGCACTAACGGGGGAAAAGACGGGCTTTGCGTATTCCGATGAACTTTCCAGAGACGCCTTGCTGGAGGCTGCGCGTGCAGCGCGTGCCATCGCCCGCCAAGGTGGGCAGGGCGCACCCGTACAGGCCTTTAAGGCGCGAGAAGGCAAAAGCCTTTACCTCGCCGATGACCCGGTGGCTACGCGCAGCGACCCCGACAAGGTCGCCTTTCTGGAGCACGTCGACCGTTATGCGCGCGCGCAGGACCCACGGGTAAAGCAAGTGATGGCGAGCATCGTCGGTTCACACGAAGTGATACTGGTGGCGGCGCTGGATGGCACGCTCGCGGCGGATGTGCGCCCCTTGGTGCGCATGAACGTGTCGGTCATCGTCGAGAAAGATGGCCGGCGCGAGCAAGGCTACCAAGGCACGGGTGGTCGGTACGGCCTGGATGAACTGCTGACGCTGGAACGTGGCGAAGCCTTGGCGCGCGAAGCCGTGCGGCAAGCTTTAGTGAATCTTGAGGCAGTAGCGGCCCCCGCCGGCACCATGCCGGTGGTGCTTGCGGCCGGTTGGCCCGGCATCTTGCTGCATGAAGCGATTGGTCACGGTCTGGAAGGGGACTTCAACCGTAAAGGCACTTCGGCGTTTGCCGGACGCATCGGTGAGAAGGTGGCCAGCCCGCTGTGTACCGTCGTTGACGACGGCACGCTGGACCGACGCCGCGGTTCGTTGAACATTGATGACGAAGGCACGCCTACCCAGTGCACCACGCTCATCGAAGACGGTGTGTTGCGCGGCTACTTGCAAGACAAGCAGAATGCCCGCCTGATGGGAGTGGCGCCCACCGGCAATGGTCGGCGGGAGTCCTTTGCCAGCCCCATCCTGCCTCGCATGACGAACACCTATATGCGTCCCGGCCCCCACGATCCGGCGGAAATTCTCGAGTCAGTGCGCGATGGGCTCTACGCCGTCAACTTCGGTGGCGGGCAGGTCGACATCACTTCCGGCAAGTTCGTGTTTTCGGCCAGTGAGGCCTATCTCATCGAAGGTGGACGCGTCACGCGCCCGGTGAAGGGCGCCACGCTCATCGGTAATGGCCCTGACGTGCTGACGCGCGTGTCGATGGTGGGCCATGACTTGCAGTTGGATGCGGGCGTCGGTACCTGTGGCAAGGAAGGCCAAAGCGTACCCGTGGGCGTGGGGCAACCGACGCTGCGTATTGATTCCCTGACCGTTGGTGGGACAGGCGGCTAAGGTGGCCCCTCTTTAATTTGCTGCAGGCGCGGCCACAGTTGGCGCTGCGGCCGGCACTGCCAGCCAGGCGGCGATGGTGGCCAGATCAGTGTCGGAGACTTCGCCCCGACTGATGCGCGGCATGTTGCCGAGTCCCGCACGCGCTGCTGCCACCACAAACTCGGGAGTCAGGTCGGTACGCTTTTCCAGCAGTGCGGTGGCCGGTTCGCGACGGCGCGTCAGCAGTACGGTGCCCATCCCCATGACGCGGTGGCACATGGCGCATTTCTCCTCGAACAGCGCGGCGCCGCGCTCAGTCGGACCGCCGGCGGCTAGGGCATTCGGTGCTAACACCGCGGCGGTCACCAAGCATAGCCAAGCCAACGAGGTGACCACTGGTGCTGCCAAGCGAGTCGTTGGCGGAGCCACGGGGCGTTTGGTGTTCAAGCGAGGGAACCTCATTTCCGGTCTCCGCGGGCGGGGCGCAGGTTGGCAGGCCAGATGCCGCTCTTGCCCGGCGACAGGATGCCGCGCGGGTCAAGGGCATCTTTGACGCGTTCGTTCAGGCGTCGCAGGGCGTGGCCGTTGAAGTCATAGCTGTCGGCAACCAAGTCCATGTACTCGATATGGGTGCGGTATTCGCCATAGCGTTGTGCCGAGGCGTCTTTCACCAACGCGCGGAAGAAGCGGTCGACACGCGACATCATCTCCGGGTCGTCCTTGTTGTAGAGCACTTGGTTCACATTGGTAAGGTGGCGTTCGCCCATGGCGAAGCTAGCGTGATAATCCATGCCGTAATCCGCATAGAGCTTCGCGGTGCGATGGAATTGGTCCAGCGCCAAGTCGCCACGCGGCGGCAATACTGGTGAATAGCCGACGTGGCCACCGCGGCCGCCATGCCAGTTGGCATTAGCCAAGGGAAAACTGATGGGCGCGCCGGCCCAAGCATTTTGCGGGGGGGCATCGCCTTGCTGCCAACGCGACTTCTGTACCGATAGCACGGGCTTGTTGGCAAAAGCGCGTTCCACCACTTGCTGGCTGGCGGTGGTGATTTCTTCGCGCCCATAGAAGCGCAACTGCACGCTCCACCAGCCAATGCCGAAGCGCTTGCGGATGGCGGTGATGGCGGATTCTGGTAGTTGACCGGGTTGGTCGCTCCATTGGTTGCGCGTGGTCATAACGGCTGCGGCACGCAGCCAGTTGCCGATGGAAGGCGACTGCTGGATGACGCCCTCACGGCGCAAGGGGGCCAGGGTGTCGACGACCCAGCCAAGGTCTTCCGGTTGGTCGAATTCGTAGTCCAGCGCCAACATGGTCTCTGGCGCAGGCATTAGCCACAGGCCCATTTGTGTGACGACGCCGAAATTCGACTGGCAGAACATGGCATCCCACGAGGGGCCAAAACCTGGCCGGTAGAGTTGCCAGTTCGGAGAACCGGACATGGCACCCATGCCAGTACGCACGACATCGCCTTCCGGAAGCACCACCTCTAAACCACAGATGCGCGCTGCGTGGTCGCCATAGGTGGTGTACCCCACGCCACGGTCCAAGGCATTCCCTGCCACGCTGCCCCAGGAATTCCCTGGGACCGATAACCACAGCGGGATTTTTTCCCGCTGCAAGTAGTCGTAGAGGTCATAGAAGCCCACCCCAGGCTCGACCAGAACGGTGCCGTTTTCGCGGTCTACCGTGAAGCGCTTCATGCGACTGAGATCGAGCACCATCGAGCCTTTTAGGGCCGGTGCGGGGCCGCCATAACCGAAGTTCTTGCCCCGACTGATGGTCCATAACGGCAAACCGAATTCGTTGGCGATGCGCAGCACTGCCTGTACTTCTGCCGTGTTCGCCGGCGCTACTGCGCCGCAAGGTTGGTGCAGCGATTCGTCGCCCGCGAAATGGTCGGCGTAGGCGTAGCGATCATTTTCAGCCGCGAACACGTGCTCCGCACCTACCGCTTGTTCCAGTGCGCGCAAGGCCCGTGCAAAGGTGGCGGCGCTCATTCCTGCCGGACGCAGGCCCGAGGAAGTGTCGCTGGGTCGGGTCATGGCTGGTGGTCTCGGTTTATGGGTTGGCAGGGAAAGACAGACGCACGATGCGCAGTGCGAGCAAGGCGGCGACAGCTACCAAGACCGCGGCCACATGGAAAGGCATGGATGGGCCAAAGGCGCCGAAGGTCCAGCCAAGGATCGGCGGCCCCACGATGCGCGCCAACGCTTGTACGGAGCCTTGCAGGCCCATCACGGCGCCTTGGTTTTCGGGCGGCGTTGCGCGCGACACCAACGCGCCGAGATTCGGGAAGGTGAGCGAGTGCCCCGTCATGAGGAGCGCCATCAGCGCCACCGACACCGCTGGGTTCGGCGCCCAAGGCATGAGCAGGGTGCTGATGAGCAGCACCATGACACCTGCGGCCAGGACGCGCGCCTCCCCGAAACGGCGTGCCAACGGACCAATGAGCAGGGCCTGCGTGATGCCACCGGCGAGGCCGATGGCGATGAACGCCAAGCCGACCTCTCTGGGTCCCCACTGGTAGCGCAGGCTGGTCCACAGGCCGAACACCGCCTCCATGGAAGCGAAAGTGAGGATGGCGATGAAGCCGACCCCCAGCAGACGGCTAATGAGTGGGTGGTGATAGGCGAAGGCTAGCGTTTCACTCCGCGAGGCGGGAGCTGTCGCGGCGGGACGTGCTGCTCGAACGGGTTCCTGCAAGAACAGCAGGGCCCAAAGGGAGGCGGCGCCTGCCAAGGCGCCCGCGGCGAACAGTGGCAAACGGTAGCCTGCGGCCCCGAGTTCAGGCGCGGCGAGTAGTCCACCCAGTGCCGGGCCGGCCACAAAGCCGAGATTGAAGGCGGCGCCGAAGAAGCCGATGCTCCTGGCGCGTCCGGCGGGCGGTGTGACGTCGGCAATGTTGCCAAGTACCACGGACAAGGTACCGCCAAAGAATCCACCGACCACGCGTAACAAGCAGGCGGACCACAGGTTGGGTGCGAAAGCGAATGCCACATAGCCTAGCGCCGCGCACGCTGTGGAAGCGATGAGTACGGGACGGCGTCCGATACGGTCCGAGAGGCGCCCCCAGTAGGGTTCGCCGATGAGGTTGCCTAGCGAGTAGGCAGCAAACAGGCACGCTACGCCCAAGGGCGTGGCGCCGAAAGCCTGCCCATAGAAAGGCAGTAGTGGCAGCACCAAACTGAAGCCGGCGATGTTGATGAACACGACGACGAGCAGCAGCCCCAAGGGGCTGCGTTGCGGTAAGGGCGAACTCCCGGTTGGCAGCGATGCTGCGGGGCGTGCGTCGGCGTTGATGGGGGCTTCAGTCGACATAGCGCGCCTCAGGCAGGCCGCGTGCGCCGAGCCCTTCGATGACGAACGTATGGCCAGCACCTTCACCACCATCCGTGCGACCCATGAACGCAGGGTCCAGCGTGGTGACGAACAACAGGTCCAGGTTCGGTCCACCGAACATGACGCTGCCGGGCAGCTTCACGGGCATGGGGATAGTGCGCTCCACGGTACCGTCCGGCCGGAACACGGCGATGACGCCGCCTTCGCAAATGGCGCTGTAGACCAAGCCATCCGTGTCCACCGTGGCGCCGTCGGGAATGCCGCCGAACGCCGCGGTGTTGGCGAACACCTGACGATTCGTCGCTTGGCCGGTGGCCGGATCGTAGTCGTAGGCGTAGATGTCTTTCGGGATGCTGTCGGCGAAATAGAAAGTGCGGTTGTCCGGCGACCAGCACGGACCGTTGCTAATGCAGATGCCGCTGTCCAGCACTTGATACGTGCCGTTAGCGCCCACGGAGTAGATGCTGCCCAAGGGCTCTTTCATGGTGCCGTCCGTACTGCCGACGATGAAGCGACCGAAGCGGTCCGTCTTGCCGTCGTTGAACTGCACGCGCGAATCTTGGTCAGGTGGACAGGCGAGCGGTGCGGTGGCGCCCGTCGCGAAGTCGTAAGTGTGGACGCCATCCTTCAAGGCGATGAGGGCACCGCCGCCGGTGCGCAAGGCCATCGAGCCAATGATGCCGGGTACTTCCCAGCGGTCGTTGTGTCCGGTTGCCAAGTGGTGGCGGTGGATGCACTTGCCGAGAATGTCGATGGAGTAGAGCGCCTGCTCTTCCACATCCCAAACCGGGCCTTCGCCAACACTGCAGTGGGGCGTGTCGAGGCGGGTAATCTTCATGTTGCGGTCTCTTGGCTGGCGCTGGCTTCTTCGCGCACCATGCGCGCTACCAGTTGGTTGAACAAGGTGATAGCACGGTCATGTGCGGTCGGCATGATGCGCGGGTTCGGCGTCTGATCGATGACGCGCTGCTGCGCCTCAATCATCGTCTTGTCTTCGGCGAAGGCTTGCCCGGCGATGCCCATGAGAATGTCGCGCAAGGCTTCATCGCCCACAGTGCGATGTGGGCCCCAGGAGAAAAAGTAGCGCGAGGTCTTGTCCGTTAGCGGTGTCACCGCTTGGCTGGTGAAGGATTTGCCTAATGCAGGCAAATCCTCTGGCGGCTCGCCTTGCCCGCAGGCCTTCGCGGTGCCTTCGGGGTACTGAGCACCCAACATGAGCAGCACGCCGGGAACGAGGAAGTCGTAGCGTGTCCAGCCATCCACGCGGCCGGCGTGTTCGCGGCCGCGCATGGGCGGTGAACTTTCTACCCAGCGCTCGTAACGGATGCCGCGGGGGAGCGGCGTGATGCGCGGGTGTTCTTCTGCCCAAACGCTCGTAGCGCCGAAGCTGTTAGCGTGAACGAAGCTCAGGTGTGAGAAGTCGAGCAGGTTGTCGTTGATGAGGCGGGCTTCGGCGGCATAGTCCAATTGACCACGCCCCAGAATCCACGCCGGGTCGTCAAAACCGACGGCGGGCGGAATGAGAGCTTCGTCCGCTTTCGCCGGTTCGCCCATCCACACCCATAGCCAACTGTGGCGCTCCACCGCCGGGTAGCGGCGCAAGCGGGCTTGCGGCGGAATGCGCTCTTGCCCGGGGATTTCGACGACACGGCCTTCCGTATCGTAACGCAGGCCGTGATATAGGCAGCGGAGATGGGCGCCTTCGCAGCGGCCGAGCGACAACGGCGCCAAACGGTGCAGGCAACGGTCTTCGAAAGCCGCCCAGTGCTGCCCCGTGTGCCAAAGCACCACCGGTTCTCCGAGCAGGGTGATGCCGGTCGGGCGGTCGCGGGCAAGGTCGGGGACCCAGCCAGCCACGTACCAGGCGTTGCGAACGTAAGCCATCGTCGTCGGGTTCCCTGCCGGAGGCGAAATCGTAACAAATGTTTATATGTCAGGATTGCCCGTGTGGCCGGGAATGTCAATGCCGTCGCCAGCAGGCGAAGGCTTTTTAGCGCGGCTCGAGCCCCGTGTGTCGCGCCAGAACACCAGGATATTCAGCGGCGAACCGTGCGGCGAGTCGGTCGACGAGGTAGACCGAACGGTGCTGGCCGCCGGTGCAACCCACGGCGACGGTGAGGTAGCCACGATTGGCCGCCTGATAGGCGGGAATGCGCCGCGCGATGAAACTGGCGACGTCCTCGAGAAATTCCGTCACAGCCGGTTGGGCGGCCAAAAACTCGGCTACCGGCGCATCGAGCCCGATCAAGTGCTTCAGGGTCGGGTCCCAATAGGGATTGGGCAAGGTGCGCGCGTCGAAGACGAAATCGACATCGGCGGGCAAACGGTCTTTGAAGCCGAATGATTCGAACAGGATGGACAGGCGTCCACTCTGGCGTGCGTCGACGCGCTGGCGGATGGTTTCGCGCAACTGGTGCACGCTGGTCTGGGTGGTGTCCAGCACCAGGTCGGCGGCGTCCGTGACCGGCCGAAGCAGGCGACGTTCTTCGCCGATGGCTTCGCGTAGTGAACGGCCCGCTTGCGCCAAGGGGTGGCGGCGCCGGGTGTCGCCATAGCGGCGCAGGAGGGCCTCGTCATCGGCGTGGAGGAACAGGACGTCGCAGTCGATGGCCGCTTGGCGGAGGTCCTTGATGAGGCCCGGGATGGCAGCGAGGTCGGCGGCACGGTTGCGCGCGTCCAGTCCGACGGCTGCGCGGGCGTAGCTGCTTTCGGGGTGCCGGACGAGGTGCGACACGAAGGTGTTCAGCAGGCCGGCTGGTAGATTGTCGACGCAGTAGTACCCGAGGTCTTCGAGCATATGCAGCGCCACGGACTTGCCCGAGCCGGACAGGCCGCTGATGACAAGCAGACGCAACGAACCGGCCATGATGGGATTCTCCGCAGGAACTGCTGGAATGATAACGCGCCGGCAGGGTGGCGCGTGGCTACCCGCCATTAGGCTGCTTTGACGCCAAGGCTGGCCCAGACACCAACGGGGGTGTCTGGGCCGCCGGGTCGTCCTAGACGGCGCGACCGCGCGGCGCTTCGGCGGCGTGGTGGTCCGCCTTCTTTTCCTTATGTTTCTTCACCAGGCGGTCGAGTTTGTCCGCCAAGGCATCGATGGCGGCGTACATGTTCTCGGCCACGGCGTCAGCGTGCAGGGTGCTGCCGCTGACATGGGCAGTGGCTTCGGCCTTGTGCTCGAGTTTCTCGACAGTGAGGACGCAGTGGAGGTCGATGACCTGGTCGAAGTGGCGCGAGACACGTTCCAATCGCTTGCCGACGTAGTCGCGCATGGATTGGGTGACTTCGACATGGTGTCCGGTGAGCATCAGTTGCATGATCTCTTCCTTCTGTAGTGGCGCCCGTAGGCGGCCTGGAAAGTGGGTTCTCGGGGCGGGGCAGGTGCGTCCTTCAGCCCTCCCGTTCAACGTTGGTTGCGTTTCCTCTCTGATGAAGTGGGGATGTTCATGGCCTCACGGTACTTCGCCACCGTCCGGCGCGCTACCTGTGCGCCATCCTCAGACAGTACTTCGGCGAGCCGAGCGTCCGACAATGGTGTTCCAAGCTGCTCGCCAGCGATGAGCTTGCGTATCTTGGCGCGAACCGCGGTCGAGGACAGTTCGCCGCCGTCCGTACCGGCGACGTGGCTGGAGAAGAAGAAGCGGAACTCGAGCACTCCGCGCGGCGTGTGCATGTACTTGGCAGTGGTAACGCGCGAGATGGTGCTCTCGTGCAATTCCACGGCCTCGGCGATATCACGCAGCACCATGGGCACCATCGCTTCTTCGCCTTTATCGAAGAAACCTTCCTGTCGCTGCACGATACAGCGGGCCACCTTCAGCAAGGTTTCGTTACGGATCTCGAGGCTGCGCAGCAGCCAGCGTGCCTCCTGCAATTGGGTGCGCAAGGGAGCATGGTCAGCGGCGCGGGTGAGGTAGCCGGCGTATTGTTCGTTGACCCGTACTTTCGGCAGTGCGCCGGGGTTCAGATCTACCTGCCAGCGACCTTCCGTACGGTGGACATAAACGTCGGGGACGACGTATTCAGGGTCCGCCGTGTGGATGGCGTTGCCAGGGCGAGGGTTGCAGGTGCGAACCAGCGCGATGGCCATTTCCAGTTCGGCGTCCGTAGCGCGGGTTTGGCGGCGCAGCATGGCCATCTGTTGGCCAGCGACGAGACCGAGGTGGTTCAGGGCGATCTCCCGGGCCAGCGCCAGCGCTGGCGTGCCGGGATCCAGTTGGGCCAGTTGCAGCGCGATGCATTCGCCCGGGGAGCGGGCGGCGACCCCGGGGGGGTCAAAGGCCTGCACCAGCATGAGGACAGCTTCGGCCTCGTCCGGGTCCGCCTCGGGGAACTCCGGGTGCACTACCGCACAAACTTCTGCCAGCGTGTCGCGGAGGTATCCGTCGTCATCCACGGCATCGATGAGCGCGCGCCCAAGGGCCGCCTTGCGTGCGTCGAGGCGGGTCATCTCCAATTGCCAGAGCAAATGGTCCCTGAGGGTTTTGCCGGACGGGTCGGAGTAGTCCTGGTCGCGGTCGTCCGGACCAGACCAAGGTGTTTCGCTAGCCGCTGCCGTAGGCCCCTCATCCCAGTCGCAATTCTCGGCCATGCCCTCGGAGTCGGTGGCATCCGTGATAGCGCCATCCCGCCCGTCGGGCAGTTCCGCGGGGTCCCCGTCGCCGTCATCGCTAAGTCCTGTACGAGCCTCAGACAGCGGGATTTCGAGGCTGTAATGTGCCTCTTCGTCCTCCTCCAGCATGACATTCGTCTCGAGCGTCTCGCGAATCTGCTGCTGCAGGTCGAGTGCCGTCAGTTGCAACAGCCGGATGGCTTGTTGCAATTGGGGCGTCATCGCCAGTTGTTGGCCAAGACGGAGTTGCAGGGAGGGCTTGAGCATCTTCCGTCAGTGTCTCGCGCGAGGCGTGTCGGGCACTGCGCGCGCCGTCACATCCTGAAGTCCTGACCCAGATAAACCGCGCGTACCTCTGGATTGGCCAATATCTCTTCGGCCGTACCGGAGGCGATGACTGCACCTTGGTTGACGATGTAGGCGCGGGAACAGATACCGAGGGTTTCGCGTACCTGGTGGTCGGTGATGAGCACGCCGATGCCACGGTCGCGCAGGTGCGCCACGATACGCTGGATGTCGGCTACGGATACCGGGTCGACACCGGCGAAGGGTTCGTCCAGCAAGATGAACTGGGGATCGGCGGCCAGCGCCCGGGCGATTTCCACGCGCCGGCGTTCGCCACCGGACAAGCTTTGTCCGAGGTTGTCGCGCAGGTGGCCGATATGCAGTTCGTCGAGCAGCGCCTCTAGCCGTTGCTGTCGCGCTTCAGCATCCAGATTTGGACGGGTTTCGAGAATGGCGAGCAAGTTGTCAGCCACGCTCAGGCGGCGGAACACGGAAGGCTCTTGTGGCAGATAGCCAACGCCGGCTCGCGCCCGCAGATGCATTGGCAGGGTGGTGAGATCTTGTTGCCCCAAGGTGACGCTACCGCCGTCGCAAGGCACGAGGCCGACAATCATGTAGAAGGCGGTCGTCTTGCCGGCACCGTTCGGGCCGAGCAGTCCGACGATTTCGCCGGGGCCAACGCTGAGAGAGATGTCTTTGACGACCTGCCGTGCCTTGTAGCGCTTGCAGAGGCCCGTCGCCTGCAGGCGGACGGTCACGGCGGTCCCTCTTTGACACGCTCCGGCGCCTTGGTGCCCGGTTTGTCGCCCAAGGTACCCGGCTGGATGGTGATGCGCACTCGTTCAGCGGATTGCTCACCCGGGTTAGCCAGCACGCGCTGGTCGCGTAGACCATATACGAGGGTTTTGCCCGTAATCTCATTGGCGCCATCGGAGAGTGTGGCGGATTCGCTGAGACGGACTGTGCCTGCTGCCAGATCGTAGTCGATGCGCCCGGCGGCGCCATGCACTTGGCGCGGCTTGCTGCCAGGCGCGGTGGGTGGGCGTTGCTGGGAGAACGTGGCTGGGCTGCCGTTGATTAGCGCTCGTGCCAGCGTGTTGTCGCGGAAGTCCACCGTCGCGGTATCGCTCGTCAGGGTGCCGTCCGCCGTGGTGATCTTGACGGCGCCGCGGAAAGTCCACTGGCTGTTGTCGAAGTTCAGGCCCGTGGCGAGTGCTTCTGTCGCTTCTACTCGCAGGACGCCTTGCGACAGACGAATTTCCCGGAAGTGCAGGGAGTTGTTCTTGTAATCGAAATCGGAAGAGGCCGCGTCCAGCGCGATGGGCTGGCTGGCGCGCGACGCAGGGGCGCACAGCGCCGTGGCGGGTGCCAGCAAGGCACACAGTACGGCGGTCAGAGATTTGCGCCAGAGGTTAATGTTGGAACGTGCCATGGAGTGCCGATTCTAGCCGTAGCGTCCCGCCCTTCATATCGGCCGTGAGTCCGATAGCGCCGAGAGCGTGTGGGCCGAAGTGGATGGTGACCGGCGCCGGGGTGGTGGCGCGCTCGTGTTCTAGGTCCAAAGCGAGTCTGGCGGTGGAGATTCTCGGGGAGTTGGTTTTCCGTCTGGCAACAGGTTCCAGTTCCACCGCACCACTGAGGAGGAGGCGATGGCCGCCTGGCGGAAGGCGCCCTTGCTTGGCCTGCAGGCGCCACGCATCCGGTGAGCCCGGGTGGTACAGCGCGTGCACGCCCTGCAGGTCGATTTCACCGCTGCCGGGAGCGGATTCGCTGGCGGTGTCGGTCTTGATTTGGAGACGCCAGCGACCGTCGGGGCCGGTTTCTTCCAATACCGCCGAGCGCAGGCTGTAGGCGGGAGCTGCCAAGGACTGGTTACCGGCCTCGGGCAGTTCTTCCGGGCGATAACCCCACCACGCCGTGATGGCAGCAAGCAAGCCGAAGCCGCTCAGCGCAGCGGCTTGACGCCAGCGGCTGGTGGTCATGACGGCATCTCGCCGCGAACCGCCAATAGGGCATCGCAGAGCTGCCGTACCGCGCCTTGCCCACCGGGGAGGGTGGTGATGTGGTGCGCAGCCGCGAGCACTGTGGGGTGTGCATCCGCCACGGCAACTGCCAGCCCCACCGCAGCCATCAGCGGCAGGTCGGTGGTGTCGTCGGTGATGCACGCCACGGCGGCAAGCGGGATGCCGGCAGCAGTGGCGATGGCGGTGACTGTGGCTACTTTGTCGGCGACGCCTTGGTGGACTATGCCAATGCCGAGTTCGCGCATGCGCACGTCCACGGCCGTGGCGCGGCGGCCAGAGACTACGGCGAGTTGCAGGCCACTGCCCTGCAACAACTTCAAGCCATGCCCATCGCGCACATGGAAGACCTTCAGCGCTTCGCCTTCAGCGCCGAAGTAAAGACGACCGTCTGTGAGCACGCCGTCCACATCGAGCACAAGCAAGCGAATGCCTGCGAGTGGCGTGCTCTGCGCTGGTGAACGCCCGCCCGGGTTCACATGACCCCCGCGCGGAGCAGGTCGTGGACGTTCAAGGCGCCCACGAGATAACCATTCTCATCCACGACGGCAAGCGCAGTGATGCGATGCTGCTCCATGAGATTGACCGCATCGGCAGCCAAAGCGGTGGGCAGGATGGCTTTGGGCGCTGGCGTCATTACTTCATGCATCTTGAGGGTGCGAAGGTCTGGGCCATGGTCCAGCGTGCGCCGCAAGTCGCCGTCGGTGTAGATGCCGAGGAGTCTGCCGGTAGCATCTGTGACGGCGGTCATGCCAAGGCCCTTACCGGACATCTCCAGCAGTCCATCGCGTAGCGGGGTCTCCGGCCCTACCACGGGCATTGCCTCACCTTTGCGCATGACGTCGGCGACGTGGAGTAACAGGCGTCGGCCCAAGCTGCCACCGGGATGAGAGCGAGCGAAATCTTCGGCGGTGAAGCCCCGCAGTTCCAGCAAGGCCACTGCCAAGGCATCGCCCATGGCAAGCGTGGCCGTGGTGCTGGCCGTGGGCGCCAAGTTCAACGGACAGGCTTCCGCCGCGACTGCGACATCAAGATGTACCGAGGACGCGGTGGCGAGTGTGGACGCCGGATTGCCCGTAAGCGCGACCACGGGAATGCCAAGGCGGCGCAGCGTTGGGACCAGCGCTAACACTTCCGCCGTTTCGCCACTGTTCGACAAGGCGATGACGCCATCATCGCGGGTAATCATGCCGAGGTCGCCGTGGATGGCCTCGGCCGGGTGCAGAAAGAATGCCGGCGTGCCGGTACTGGCCAAGGTGGCTGCTATCTTGCTGCCGACGTGCCCGGACTTGCCCATGCCGGTGACGACTACGCGACCGCGGATGCCGATGAGGCAACGGCAAGCGGCAGCGAATGTGGCATCCAGCCGTTCCACCAGTGCGGCCACGGCCGCAGCTTCGGTGGCGAGGGCGGCACGGCCGGCGGCCAGAATGCGGGCATCGTCGAGGGGCGCAGTCATGGCTCCATCATAGCGCGCCCGGGCGCCGGGTCACCGGCCGCTGCGCACCGGGACACGCGCCGGCACACTTTCCCGTAAACTGCTGCGCCATGGACGCAGCAGCAGTTAAAACCCGTATCGAGGCCGGTCTCCCTGGCGCTAAGGCGCAGGTAGTAACCGCAGACAATACCCATTTTGAGGCG
Organism: uncultured Pseudomonadota bacterium; assembly: GCA_903858165.1. Lineage (GTDB taxonomy): Bacteria > Pseudomonadota > Gammaproteobacteria > Steroidobacterales > Steroidobacteraceae > CAIOHZ01. The sequence continues at coordinate 18,206 of CAIOHZ010000230.1, read as the reverse complement.
CTAGTGGTGGCCCCGCAGTTTGCGGGCCTGCGGCCATTGAAACGTCACCAACTCGTCTACGGCGCGGTCGGCCATGAGGTCGGTCGTGAGGTGCACGCGTTGTCGATCACCGCCTACACGCCGGAAGAGGCCACGGCCGCCGGCGTGGTTACCTGAGGGGGAAGCCATGGACAAGCTGATTATCACCGGCGGCGTGGCGCTGGAGGGCGAAGTGCGCATTTCGGGCGCCAAGAACGCGGCTCTGCCGATCCTTGCTGCCACTTTGCTGCCAACAGGACAGGTGACAGTGGGTAATGTTCCCCACCTCCAGGATGTGACAACCACGAACGAGCTGCTTGGTCGCATGGGCGTCAGTGTCACCATCGACGAAAAGCTGCGCGTTGGGGTCGACCCCACCACGCTGCGTGATTGCGTTGCGCCGTACGAGTTGGTGAAGACGATGCGCGCCAGCATTCTGGTGCTCGGCCCGTTGCTGGCCCGTTTCGGTCACGCTGACGTGTCACTCCCTGGTGGCTGCGCCATTGGTGCGCGTCCGGTCAATATCCATGTGGAAGGGCTGCGCCAAATGGGCGCAGATATTCGTATCGAGAATGGATTCATCCGCGCTCAGGCGAGCCGCCTGCGCGGCGCGCGCATTGTGCTGGATACGGTTACCGTCACCGGCACCGAGAATCTGCTGATGGCGGCTACGCTGGCCGAAGGCACCACGGTACTGGAAAACGCCGCGCGGGAGCCGGAGGTGGTGGATCTGGCGCAGTTCCTCATCGCCATGGGTGCAAACATTCGAGGTGCGGGCACCGACACCATCACTATTGAAGGCGTGGAAAAGCTGAATGGCGGCGTGCATTACGACGTCATGCCAGATCGTATCGAAGCGGGCACGTATCTTTGTGCTGCCGCCATCACGGGCGGTCGAGTCCGCGTGCGGAACGTGCGCGTCGGCCACCTCGACGCGGTACTGGCTAAGTTCCGCGAGGCCGGCATGCTGGTCACCACGGGCGAGGACTGGATCGAGGTGGATGCGCGTGGGCGGCGGCTGAAGTGCGTTGATCTTCGTACCGCACCGTATCCGGCTTTCCCGACAGACATGCAGGCGCAGTTTGCCGCCTTGAACACCGTGGGCGAGGGCGTGGGCACCATTGTCGAGACCATCTTCGAGAACCGCTTCATGCACATGCTCGAGATGCGCCGCCTCGGCGCGGATATTCGTATCGAGGGCAACACGGCCATCATGCGTGGTGTGGCGAAGTTGACGGCCGCGCCTGTCATGGCCACCGACCTGCGTGCCTCGGCCAGTCTGGTGCTGGCGGCGCTGGTGGCGGAAGGCGAGACGCACATCGAGCGCATCTACCATATCGACCGCGGCTACGAGCGCATCGAAGAAAAGCTGCGTGCGCTAGGCGCCCAGATTCGGCGCGTTCCGGGCTAACGCCTCTACTGCCTTGCGGTTGGTGTTGGTGGGTAGCGGCCCCGCGGCCTTAGCCCGGTACCAAGCCGGGGTAGCGCACGGCCAGTTCCTGCGCGTCCTGCGGGCGCTCTCCCAGCGTGACAACGATAGCGAACGGTCGGAATCCGGTGGGGGCGTAACGATAGCCATCGAGACGCGCTTTGGAGCCCGGACGGCGTTGCGCTAGGCGGGAAATCAGGTCACGCGCATCCACGACCCGGTGCCCGTCTAGCCGTAACACCAAGTCCCGCTGACCAAGCCCCGCCGCTGCTGCCGGACTACCGGGCAATACTCCCGCGACGGCGACGCCGCGGAGCCGTGGCGCGCCGGCGGCGTTGCGCATGATGTCTTCCACCGCGGGTTTGCCGCCGCTCGGAATGACGGCTTCGACATCGTGCAGGCCAGCACCTAGCCAGCCGCGAGCCACACGGCCGTTATCGATGAGTTCTGCCACCACGCCACGTACCAGATTCATCGGGATGGCAAAGCCAATACCCTCGGTGCCGTCCTGCCTGCGCAGCACTGCCGTGTTGATGGCCACCAAGCGGCCTCTCGCATCGACCAATGCGCCGCCGGAATTGCCAGGGTTGATGGCTGCGTCCGTTTGCACGTAGTTCTCGAACATCGCCAAGCCGAGTTGTCCGCGGCCCGTGGCGCTGACGATGCCTTGCGTGACCGTCTGGCCCATGGCCAGTGGGTTACCGATGGCGAGGACCACATCGCCTACCCGCAGTCGATCCGAGCGGCCTAGTTCTATCGCTGGCAGGGGCTGTAGCGCAATCTTCAGTACGGCCAGATCCGTATCCGGGTCGCTGCCGACGATGCGCGCGCGCGCTGAACGGCCGTCGGCCAATTGCACTGTTACTTCGTTGGCGTTGGCGATGACATGCTGGTTGGTCACTACATAGCCGCGCACATCGATGATGACCCCGGACCCCGCGCCCTGAACGCGTTGCGCAGTCTCGGGCACTAGGTGGATGAATTCCTCGGGTAGTCCGCTGGGCACATCTCTGCCGCGTACCAAACTTTGCGTGCTGATCCCTACGACCGCCGGAGCGGCAGCGCTCACGGCGGCAGCGTAGGACGAGGCTCCGCGCCATTCGGGTACTGGCGCAAGGGCCGGTGTAGTTGCTACCGGCGCTGGCGATGGGGTTGGCGTGGGGGTGTTGCCGTTGGTAGCCGGTTGCTGCGCCGTGTTCGCCGGAGATGGTGTCCGCGTGCGGCTTGCGTCGGGACGCAGCCACACCACCAGCAACGCCAGCGCGAGCCCGAGCGAGATCCAGGGTGAGGCGTAGCGGACCGCTTGGTCCAAGCGTTTCATTGAGCGGTGCATCGTGGTGCTACCGTCGCGGTGCGAGAGCAGAGTGTCAAGGGGGTGGGCACTTAATCTGTGCTGATGGAGTGGTGCAAGTGCCCCTTGGTGCGTGTGTATAATACAGGATGCCCCCGGTCGACTTGGCGGTCGTCCGGGCGCAGTGACAAAACCTTGGGGTTTATCAATGAGCGAACATGTTGATCTGGGTCGTCGCAAGTTGCTGACGGCAACTACTGCCGCGACAGGTGCCATCGGTGCCGGTCTTGCGGTATCGCCTTTTCTTGCCTCGTGGAAGCCTAGTGCGCGTGCCAAGGCCTTGGGTGCGCCGGTGGAGATCGATATCTCCCGCATGGACGTCGGTTCCATGATCAAGGTCGAGTGGCGTGGCAAGCCAGTTTGGGTGGTCCGCCGTACCCCGGAGATGCTGGCGGATCTCGGCGCCCACGACCCACTCCTGCTCGACCCGGCCAGCGACGGCTCCAAGCAACCGGAGTTCGCCAAGAACCCGGCACGCGCACAGAAGCCGGAATACTTCGTAGTGCTGGGTGTTTGTACCCATCTGGGTTGCTCGCCCATCTCTAAGTTCGCCATCGGCGAGGTTGAGGCGGGTTGGCCGGGTGGCTTCTATTGCCCCTGTCACGGTTCCAAGTTCGACCTTTCCGGTCGCGTGTTTAAGGGCGTTCCCGCCCCGAAAAACCTAGAAGTTCCGCCGTATGCCTTTGTTGGCGATGGCAAGATTGTCGTCGGCGCGGAGGGCGCGCAGGCGGCATAAGCCGTTCTGTCGCCCCGTCCCTTTTCTGGAGTAGCAGGCACCCACCATGGCCTCGACTGAACCCAACAACGCAGCCCAAAAGGGCGGCCTAAGCGGCTGGATCAACGCGCGTTTCCCGCTCGACAAGATGCTGCGCGAGCATGTCACTGAGTACTACGCGCCCAAGAACTTCAACGTCTGGTATTACTTCGGAGCGTTGGCCTTGTTCGTGCTGGTCCTCCAGCTCGTCACGGGCATCTTCCTGACGATGAACTACAAGCCCTCGGCCGCCGATGCCTTCGGTGCCGTTGAGTACATCATGCGTGACGTCGAGTGGGGTTGGCTCATCCGCTACTTGCACTCTACGGGCGCTTCGGCGTTCTTTATCGTGGTGTACCTCCACATGTTCCGTGCGCTCATGTACGGTTCGTACAAGGCGCCCCGCGAATTGCTGTGGCTCCTCGGCATGGGGATTTACTTGGTGCTCATGGCAGAGGCCTTCATGGGCTACCTGCTGCCATGGGGCAATATGTCGTTTTGGGGTGCGCAGGTCATCGTCTCCTTGTTCGGCACCATCCCCGTGGTTGGTGACGGCCTGGTGGAATGGATCCGCGGCGACTACTACATCTCTGACATCACGCTGAACCGCTTCTTTGCGCTGCACGTCGTAGCCTTGCCGTTCGTGCTGGTGGGTTTGGTGGTGGCGCACATCTTGGCGTTGCACGAAGTGGGTTCCAACAATCCTGACGGCGTCGAGATCAAGAAAACCAAGGGCGCTGACGGCAAGCCACTGGATGGCATTCCCTTCCACCCGTACTACACCGTGAAGGATCTCTTCGGTCTTGGTGTCTTCCTCACCTTGTTCTCCGCCATCGTGTTCTTCAAGCCTGACGGCTGGGGGCTGTTTCTCGAGGCGCCGAATTTCGAGCCGGCGAATCCGATGCAGACGCCGCCGCACATTGCCCCGGTCTGGTACTTCACGCCGTTCTACGCCATCTTGCGCGCGGTGCCGTCGTTCTTCGGTACGCAAATCTGGGGCGTGTTGGCCATGTTCGGCGCCATCGTCATGCTGGCGCTGATGCCGTGGCTCGATAAATCTCCAGTAAAGTCCATCCGCTATCGCGGACCCATCTCGAAGCTTGCTCTCGGCATCTTCGTGGTCACGTTCGTCATGCTGGGCTACCTTGGCCTGAAGCCTTCGACCGGCATCTATCCCTTGCTGGCGCGGGTGTTCACGGTCATTTACTTCGCTTACTTCCTGCTGATGCCGTGGTGGTCTCGCATGGATTCCACGAAGCCGGTGCCGGAGAGGGTCACCTACGATGCTCACTAAGAAGACGTTCCTTGCCGCCTTCGCGGCGGGCCTGATGATGTTTGGTGCACAAGGTGCTTTGGCCAGCACTGAAGGCGTCGAGTTGATGGATGCTGGCAACGACATCTACAGCAAGGCGAGCCTGCAGCGCGGCGCACGCAACTTCGTGAACTACTGCTTGGGTTGTCACTCGGCCAAGTATGTTCGCTGGAACCGTGTCGGAGCCGACCTTGGCATCCCCGACGGAGAGCTGAAGTCCTTGCAGTTCACCGGAACGGCGCCCTTCGACACCATGCAGAGCGGCATGCCTGCTGAGTCCGCCAAGCGCTGGTTCGGCAATGCCCCGCCGGACATGTCCTTGCTGGCCCGTTCGCGTGGTACGGACTACATCTACACCTTCCTCATGACCTTCTACGCGGACGACACCCGTCCCCATGGCGTAAACAATTTGGCGCTGCCTGGCACGGCCATGCCGCACGTGTTGTCTGGCCTGCAGGGCGTGCAGAAGGCCGTGATGAAGTCGCATACGGGCGAGGACGGCAAGGCTGTCAGCGCGGTGGAGAAACTCGAAGCTGGTGATGTTGGCACGCTGCAGCCGGAGGAATACGCTTCCTTCGTGAGGGACACCGTGAACTTCATCGAATACATCGGCGAACCGATTCAGACCAAGCGCCGTGACCTCGGCGTCTGGGTCATTCTGTTCCTGCTGGTGTTCACCGGGTTCGCGTATCTCCTGAAGAAGGAGTATTGGAAAGACGTGAAGTAATGCCATGGCAGCTGCGCGCGCATCTTTAGTTCTATATTCCCGCAAGGACGACCCGCGCAGCCACGCTGTGCGCATCGTCCTTGCCGAGAAAGCGCTTGATGTCGATATCGTCGACGTCAATCCGGCACGTCCTCCTGAGGATTTGCTGGACCTGAATCCGTACCACGAGGTTCCTACTTTTGCGGACCGCGAACTCGCCGTCTACGATATGCGGGTGCTGTTCGAGTACCTAGAGGAAAGACATCCGCACCCGCCGCTATGGCCGCTGGAGCCTACGCAGCGGGCGCGTCTGCGTCTGGCCGTATCGCGTATTGAGCGTGACTGGTTCTCGCTGGAGGCCAAGGCAACAGCGGCCCGTCTCGATGGCAATGCCAAGGCCATGGCCACTGCGAATCGTGACCTGCGTGAAGCGGTGCTCGCTGCTACGCCGCTGTTCCGGGCGCAGCCGTTCTTCCTCGGCAACACGTTCAGCTTTGTTGACACTGCCGTGTTGGCGCTGTTGTGGCGCTTGCCCATGCTGGGTATCGAACTCGGCGATGCCGGTGCAGACGTAAAGCGTTACGCGCAGCGTCAGTTCGCGAGGGCTTCCTTCCGCGCTAGCCTGACCACCTCGGGACGGCTGGTGTCCGCCGTGGCCGGCGATATCGACCTCGATTGAGGTGACAACTCCCCCGGTCAGTCGTCCGCGTCGCCCGTACCTGCTGCGGGCCTTGCACGAGTGGATTTGCGATAGCGGCTTCACGCCCCACTTGGTCGTCGATGCGGAACTTCCCGGTGTGCAGGTTCCGCGGGCGTTTGTCCGTGACGGCAAGATCGTGCTCAATTGTAGTTGGGGTGCCACCAATGGTTTGCGATTGGGTAACGACGAAGTGACTTTCGGTGCCCGTTTCGGTGGCGTTGCGCACAGCGTGCTTGTCCCTATTGCTGCAGTGCTTGGCGTCTATGCCAATGAGACCGGCGAAGGCATCGTGTTCACGGCTGAAGACTTGGCGGGGCACGTGGTACCGGAGCCACCGCCCGTGCCGCCTATGCCCCCGAGTGGTGAGGCAGCGGAACGCAGGGCCCGTTTCAAGGTCGTCAAGTAGCCCGCCAAGCATCGCGGATCCACGTAGGTGCCGTCGTCGTGCTGGTAAAGCCTACAACGTCAAAACGCGCGCGACGCTGACCTTGCTCTGGGTGCCGTTGTAGCCACAGTACCGCGGCGCGCTCCAGTTTGCGTTGTTTGCGCCAGTCCACGCTTGCCAAGGGGCCGCCAAATTGCCGGTGCTGCCGGAGGCGTACTTCTACGAAGACGAGGGTTTCCCCCTCGGTCATCACCAGGTCCCATTCACCGACGCGAAAGCGCGCGTTGCGCTCCAGTAAGCGAAGTCCGGCTGAGGTCAGGTGTTCCAGCGCGCGCTGTTCGGCAGCAGCCCCCGCCACATGCCGAGCGTCAACCATGGCCGTCGTTCAGGGCGTGTCAGTCGCCGCCAGCCCAGCCGGCGGCAGGGCACGGAGTTCGCCGCCGCGAACCTGCAGCCACTCCAGTTCGCGGTGCAAGCGTCGTTCTGCGTCGACGGTCAGTCGCCCCGTCATTCCTGAAAGCGGCGTCTGAAATGGACGGCGACTCGTCATGATTTCGGACACTGCTGCGTAGGCATCAAAGCCCAGTGCATACAGGCGACCGCGACGACGCAAGCGTTCGGGCCAAGCCGTGCGCAGGTCGTTGCGTACATCCACGGCTGTCGGGTCCGGGTCGATCATCCATGGCATGTCCGGGAACATGACGCCTTCTAGGTCGAGGTTCGCCTTCGGGCTGGGGTCGTACACGTCGGAGGTGGCGTACACGGGCAGGTCCCCGGCGTAATGGAAGCGCAACTGTGGACGGATGAGGCGCGCCGCTTGGGGTTGACCGGCAATGAACACGAACTCGATGTTGTTGCGCCGTGTAGCGGCGAATTCGAGCGGGGTCCCCAGCACTTGCGCTAATTTTTGGTAACGACGTTTGGCATCGTCCACGCCAAGCAGTTCGAGGATGGGAGCCGTGAAATCGGCGGTATCCGGGGCGTAGGTACGCATGGCGATGAGTCGACCACCACCGGCGCGCAGGGTTTCCTCGAAAGCGCGCTGGACCCGCGTCCCCCATTCGCCGGTGGGCACCAACGCTATGCCGTGCCGGCGTCCTTCGGCGACGAGGCGTCGGGCCACTTCGATGGCCTCATCTTCCGGGGCGAGCGAGTACTGGAACACCAGCGGCGATGCCGGAGTGCCTTCAGGCAGAAAGTTCAGGGCCAGCAGCGGGACGCCGGGCGCCGCGCCGCGGGCGACGGCGCCGACTTCCTCTTTGGTCAATGGGCCTACCACGGCCTGAGCTCCTTCGCTGAGCGCGCGTCGATAGGCAGCCAAGGCATCCGTGCCCGTATCGTAAATCTCTACCTTGGGCCGGTTTGCCACGGGACGTGCGTACCAAGCGGCTAGAAAGCCATCCCGCACCGACGTACCGGCTGCTTGGGCGCGACCGGAAAGGGGCAGCAGGAGCGCGATGCGGCCAGTGCTGGGCGGCAATGGAGGGGATGCCTCGATCATGGAAACCACCAGTGGGCCATTGGCCGGATGGGCAGGATGGCGTCGCCGCCAGTCCTGAAACAGGGTTGCCCGCACAGCGGGGGATTGTTCGGCGCGAAGTGCGGTGCGGGCCAAGTCCAGCCAACCCGCGACGGCAGCAGAACTGCCAGCGGGTGCAGCGAGGTCTGCACCCCGTTTTGCGGCGCCGCGAAGTTGCGACCAGAGCCTTTCGCTACTGACGCCACCTTCACGTGGAACTGCTTGGAGGGGAGCGTCCGCCATGAGTTGCAACCCGAGCGCCGCCTGTCCCCTAGTGAAGGCGACGCGGGCACGCGCCCAGCGCAGCGCTGGGGAAGGGTTGGTTGTCGGGAGGCGGTCGAGTGCTTGTGCCGCGCGCATTGGTTGCCCCTGGGCAAGCGCTATCTCGGCTGCGAGAAGTGTGCGTGGCTCGGTGGGTACTTTACTGGGGGGCAGTTGGGCGAAGACCCGCGCCGCAGCGCCACCATCCCCGGCCGCCACCCAAGCAGCAGCGGCCTCTTCTAACGCTCCGGTGCGCGCCTCGCCTGCAAGGCTGGCAGCACGGGCTTCGGCGCCGCGTGCGATGGACAGAGCGGCCTCCGGTGAGAGGGGCGAGCGGGTTGGTGTCGTCGCAGCGTGCGGCGCCAAGACGGGGCGTTTGGCCGGTTCCGGTGCTGGTGTGGTGAGGCTGCAGCCGCTGGCGAGCAGGACTGCCAGTCCGCACACGGAAACGGTAAGGCGAACGGAAACTGCCTGCCCAAGCCAATAACGCCGGGGCCGGTGCATTGGTGCTTGCGTGCGGGCAGGGTGCATGGGCAGGATGGCGTCCGGTTTCATGTTCAGATTATAGGCGGCGCCCGTGACGCATTCTCGAGCCATTTCCAGCGTGTCCGGCACGATACCCGTCTCTGCGGTGGTGCCAGGTGAGTTGCGCGTGGTGGCAACCCCTATCGGCAATCTGGCGGACCTCTCCCCGCGGGCCCGCGAGGCTTTGGCTACGGCCGATGTGATTGCTGCCGAGGACACGCGGCATTCTGCGCAACTGCTTCGCTATCTGGGGTTGGAGCGGCCGCTGGTTTCCTTGCATGAACACAATGAGGCCGCGCGCGTACCAGCGCTTATAGCGCGGCTACAAGCGGGGGAAAACGTCGCTTTGGTAAGCGACGCGGGTACCCCTCTACTGAGCGACCCGGGCGCGGGGTTGGTCGGCGCGGCGGTGGCCGCCGGCCTGCGGGTCACTCCGTTGCCTGGCGCCAGTGCGCTGCTGGCCGCGCTCTGCGTCGCGGGTTTGCCTGCCGAGCGCTTCTCGTTTGAAGGCTTTCTGCCCGCTAAAACCATGGCCAGACGTCAGGCTCTTGAGGCGCTCGCCAATGATGCGCGCACGCTGGTCTTCTACGAAGCTCCCCACCGTATTGTCGACACCTTGTCGGATGCCCTCGGCGCATTCGGCGCGGATCGACAGGCGGTAGTGGCACGCGAATTGACCAAACTGCACGAAACGGTTTACCGAGGTTCGCTTGGTGAATTGGCTGCGATGGCACCCAAGGAGCCCAACTTGGCGCGAGGCGAAATCGTGTTGCTGGTACAAGGACACCGTCCTGTCGCGGGCGGTGAAGTCTTGCCCGTGGAGGCGCTGCGATGGCTGCGCATCCTGTTGCCGCACCTCGCTCCTTCACGTGCGGCCGCCGTGGTGGCGGAGGGGCTCGGGTTGCGTCGACAAGCGGTTTATACCCTGGCCTTGTCGCTGTCTGCCCCTGAAGACTCCGGCGATGTCCTTACCGACACGGTAGACTGACCGCGGGAGCTGGCCGGGCAACCGCTGCGGCAAAGGGGAAACCCTGCGCCGGGGAGGAAAGTCCGGGCTCCATAGGGCAAGGTGCCAGGTAACGCCTGGGGGGCGCAAGCCCACGGAAAGTGCAACAGAAAGTAAACCGCCGAACGCTGTCGCAAGGCAGGCGTGGTAAGGGTGAAACGGTGCGGTAAGAGCGCACCGCGGGGCTGGCAACAGCAACGGCACGGCAAACCCCACCTGGAGCAAGACCAAATAGGGAGGTACGCCCCGCAAGGGGCAAGGCGCGGCCCGCGTCCGCCTCCGGGTAGGTTGCTTGAGGCGTGCGGCGACGTACGTCCTAGAGGAATGGTTGCCCTCGACAGAACCCGGCTTACAGGCTGGCTCCCTCTTTTTTTGGTTTGGTGGGGTTTTTCTCCCACCTCGAGCCGCTTTTGCGGCGGTGCGTCAATATTCGTTACCAGCAGTTTAAGTGATGACGCTAACTCATTGATTTTACGATGTTCGAATGGCTCTTCTAAGGAGTTGCCCTAAAGGCGTAAGTCCCTGTCCCCATTGAAATTTTCTCCTTCCGCGCGTTGCTTTCACCGTGTGCGCAGCCTATAGTGGCGGGAAGTGGGAAAAAGTGGGAGGAAATGGGGTTTTGCCCCATCACCAGACGATGTTTCGGGGCGCAACGCAAGTCACGCTGGATGCCAAGGGCCGCATGGTGCTGCCGACGCGTTACCGCGAGCGAATTCTGGAGCGTTGCCAAGGCCAGTTGGTGGTCACCATCGACCGGGACCGCTGCCTCCTGCTCTACCCGCTGCCCGAGTGGGAGGTGCTGGAAGGCAAACTGATGCGCCTGCCCACCATGAACGAGGCCTCCCGCAAGCTTCAGCGGCTGATGGTTGGCCACGCCACCGATGTGGAACTGGACGCCGCTGGGCGTCTGCTACTGCCGCCGAAGCTCCGCGAGTTTGCCGCGTTGGAACGCGATGTTGTGCTCGTCGGTCAGGGCAACCGCTTTGAACTTTGGGACGAGCCCCGCTGGAACCAGAGTCGTGATGCTTGGCTCGCCGAGGACACCGCGCTGCCGACGGACATGCCTGCCGATCTCGGCAACCTTTCCATCTAATCGGAGCGCTGCGACATGGAAGCTGCCCTCCACGCCCCGGTCCTTCTCGCTGAGTCGGTCGAAGCCCTCGCAATTCGTCCTGATGGCTGCTACGTCGATGCGACGTTCGGTCGCGGCGGTCACTCGCGTGCGGTGCTCGCGGGGCTTGGCGCAGCGGGTTGCTTGGTGGTCGTTGACCGTGACCCCGAGGCTATTGCGGTAGCGCGCCGCGATTTCGCCGCGGATTCCCGTGTGCGTGTCGTGCACGGTGCATTCGGTGATCTGGACGTGCTGGTACGCGAAGCGCTTGGTGACCGTGCCGTCGATGGCGTGCTGTTCGATCTTGGTGTTTCCTCGCCCCAACTAGATGAGGCCGCGCGTGGCTTCAGTTTCCTGCGGGAAGGTCCGCTGGACATGCGCATGGATCCGACCTCTGGAGCCAGCGCTGCGGTCTGGCTATCGCGTGTGCCCGAGGCCGAACTGTCGCGTGTCATCGCTGAATATGGCGAGGAGCGTTTTGCCCGTCGCGTGGCGCGGGCCATTGTGACGGCAAGACAGGTAGCGCCGCTCACTACGACCACTGAGTTGGCTGCTGTCGTCTCCGGTGCGGTGCCCACGCGCGAGCCTGGCAAGCATCCGGCGACGCGTACCTTTCAGGCCGTGCGCATGGCGGTGAATGGCGAGTTGGCCCAGATCGACGACGGTCTGGAGCAAGCCTTGGCGTTGCTGACGGTGGGTGGCCGCCTCGCGGTCATTAGCTTTCACTCGCTCGAAGATCGTGCAGTGAAGCAGTTTATGCGTCGACAGGCGGATGGTGACCCGGTATGGCGTGGTCTGCCGGAGATGCCGGAGCATGCGCGCCCCGTGCTGTCGCTGGTGGGTAAGGCTATTCGTCCCGGTGCTGCGGAAGTATCAGCCAATGTACGTTCGCGTAGCGCAACGCTCCGCGTCGCCCGCAAGGAGCGGACTTGGCCGCAGGCTGGTCGCTTGCAGGGGGCGGCATGAATCCTCGCTGGATGGTCGCGCTGCTGACCTGCCTCTGGTTGCTGGTGCTGGCCTCGGCTGCACAAGCCGTCAAGGTGAAGCACGACTCCTCCATGTTGTTCCAACAAAACGAGCGCTTGGTCGTCGAGCGCGACCGATTGAATATCGAATGGGGCCGCCTGCAGTTGGAGCAGAGTAGTTGGTCAACGCTGAGTGTGGTGGAGCAAGATGCCCGGGCGCGCCTCGGCATGGCTATTCCCCGGGCTGATGAAGTGCGCTTGGTGACGCCGTGAGGCCGGTACCGCGCAAGCCCGTCGCGCAGGTTTCGCCTGAGATGCGCAGCTTCACGTTACGGTTGTGGTGGCCGCTGATACTGCTGCCCGTTTGTGCGGTTGCCATCCTTTGGCGAGCCCTATTTCTCCAGTGGATCAATCAGGACTTCCTGGAAAAGCGCGGTAATGGCCAGTCCGTTCGGGTGGAAAAAGTGTTGGCGCATCGCGGTTCTATCGTGGACCGCTTTGGTGAGCCCTTGGCTGTTAGTACGCCGGTCGATTTGGTCATCGTCAATCCACGTGACTTGTTGGCTGAATACGGCGCCATCAAGCGTCTAGCCGATGCCGTTGGTCGGGAGCAAGACTGGCTGAAGCAGCGTCTCGCTGAGGCACCCGATCGCCAGGGCTTGCCGATTGGAGTAACGCTCGAGCCGGGGCAGTCAGCAGCGCTGATGCAAATGAAGATTCCCGGGGTCACGACCGAACGCAAGTACCGTCGTTACTATCCCGCCGGTGAAGTGGTGGGGCATGTGCTTGGCTTCAATAGTCGCGAAGACCATGGCCAGGAAGGCTTGGAACTCGGCTACGACCAATCGCTTGGTGGCGAGGACGGCGCAAAGCGCGTTCAGCGTGATCGCATGGGGCGCAATGTCCAGAACCTGGCCAATATCAAGATTGCTCGCCCTGGAAAAAATCTCGAGACGAGCATCGACTTGCGTATCCAGTATCTGGCTTACCGTGCGCTGAAATCGGCCGTCCAGGAAGCAAATGCCGACTCGGGTTCGGTGGTGGTACTGGATGTGAATACGGGTGAAGTGCTGGCGATGGCCAACCAACCCGCATTCAACCCGAACGATCGCAGTCAGTTCCATCCGAATTTCTACCGTAACCGCGCCGTCATGGATGTGATGGAGCCGGGTTCGACCATGAAGCCGTTCGTAGTCGCTGCGGGCTTGCAGGGTGGCACATTGACGCCCGCGTCGCTGATTGACGTGGCTACCAACGTCAAGGTGCCTGGTCGCCCGAATGAGGTGGCTGATCCTGCGGATCACCAACTTGATAGCCCGGCACAGCCGGGTGCCATTCTTGCCAAATCCTCGAACCGTGGCATCGTCCGCATCGCCTTGGCACAGCGCCCTGAGGCCATCTGGGACATGCTGCGCGGCGTTGGTTTCGGTATCGGTTCTGCTAGCGGATTTCCTGGAGAGTCTGCGGGACTCTTGCCGCCTCTCAGTTACTGGCGGCCGGCTGCCGTGGCCTCGCTGTCCATCGGTTACGGCATGAATGCCACGCCGCTGCAATTGGCGAGCGCCTACGCCACTTTGGCCGGTGGCGGCGTGCGGCGTCCCGTCACCTTCCGTCGTGTCGATGGTCCTGTGCGTGGCGAACGAGTGATGGACGAGACGGTTGCCCGCGAAGTGGTTGGCATGCTTGAGCACGTCGTTTCCAATGACGGCACCGCCGCGCGTGCTGCGATTGAGGGCTACCGGGTCTCTGGCAAGACCGGCACCGCGCGTCTGAGTAGCGGGCCTCTCGGGTACCAGGCTGGCCAATACGTTGCGCTGTTCGCTGGGATGGTGCCCAGTTCCAATCCCCGGTTGGCGGCCGTGGTGGTCATTCGCAATCCTCGGGGTGGTCGCTACTACGGTGGCGCAGTTTCCGCTCCGGTCTTCGCCGAGCTTATGTCGGGCGCGGTACGGTTGATGGGGGTTCCCCCGGACAACCTCGCTGGAATCAAGCCTGGCACCTTACTGCAGGCAGCGGCGCCATGAGTGTGCGGCCTGTCGATTTGGGGAGTTTGCTGGCTGGTATCGCCGAGGCCCCGGCCTTGGCCTTTCGCCAGTTATGCGTAGACAGTCGCCAGATAGGTGACGGCGATGTGTTCGTGGCGCTGCAGGGAATTCGCGAGCACGGGTTGGTGCACGCGAGACATGCTGCTAACGCAGGCGCAGTAGCGGTGCTTTGCGACGCGGCCGATGTTCCGCAAGCGCCGGTCCTACCGGTTACTTGCGCGCTGGTAGGCGTACCCGATTTGCGTCGCCATATCGGGCTGCTGGCAGATCGTGCGTATGGCGCCCCTTCCGCACATTTGCAGGTGGTGGGTATCACCGGCACCAATGGCAAGACCACCTCGGCTTGGTTGCTGGCAGCCGCGCTGGAGCAGGTGGGTCGTCCTGCAGCCTATGCTGGCACGTTAGGTGCTGGTCGCCCTGGGGCTGTCCTGCCAGGAACCCACACTACGCCGGACGTGTTTTCGGTTCATGCGCAGTTGGCGGCCTTTCGTAAGGCGGGCGCCACGGTGGCGGCCATCGAAGTGTCTTCGCATGCGCTTGACCAAGGTCGTGTGGACGGTGTGCGCTTCAGCGCTGCTGCTTACACCCACCTCACGCGTGACCACCTCGACTATCACGGGACCATGGAGGCTTATGCCACTGCCAAGTCCCGCTTGTTCTGCGTCGCTGGTCTGGCCCACGCGGTGCTGAATATTGAAGATAGTGCGGTGCGAACGGTGGTGCGGCGGCTTGGCGTCGCGACGGCTTTGACGACCGTCAGTGCGGTTCCGGGTAGCCAGGTTCCCCATGCGGGTTCTTTCGTACAGTGCCGCTCTATTGAGCCGCGCGCGCAGGGGCTGGCGCTTGTTTATGACACTCACGCGGGCGAGGTGGCCTTCACGGCGCCGCTCATTGGGCGTTTCAATGCCGAGAACTTGGCCCTCGTCATTGGTTTGCTATTGGCACTTGGCGTCACTGCGGACAGAGCGGCTGCGGCGCTTGCGGCCGCCCTGCCACCCCCGGGGCGCATGCAATTGGTGACTTCGCATGGTGGCGCGCAGGCCATCATCGATTACGCACATACCCCTGATGCTTTGGCCAAGGCACTTGCTGCTGCGCGTGAGCACTGTGCTGGAAACCTATGGGTGGTATTCGGTTGTGGTGGCGACCGTGACGCTGGCAAGCGCCCGCAAATGGGCGAGATTGCCAGTCGCTTGGCAGATAGGGTCATCATCACCGACGATAACCCGCGCTCGGAGCATGGGGACGTTATTGCCGAGATGGTACTCGCTGGCTGCGTGCCGGCGGCTGTTGCTACCGGCAAAGTCCGGGTCTGTCGCGATCGGCGTGTCGCCATCGAGAGTACCTTGGCGCAGGCTGTCGACGGCGACCTCGTCCTCATCGCCGGCAAGGGCCATGAGTCGACGCAGACCATCGGTTCGGAAATCCACCCGTTCAACGATGCTGTCGTGGCTGCTGCCGCCAAGAAGGCAGCATGAATCGCACTCTCAGCCAGTTCTGCGCTGACGCGGACGGGCGTTTGGTGGGTGCGGATACCCGTTGGTCCGGAGTCTGCATTGATAGCCGCAAGGTGCAGCCGGGAGACCTTTTCATCGCCCTACGCGGTGAGCATGTGGATGGTCACGACTATGTGGCTGCAGCAGCGTCGGCCGGTGCTGCTGGTGCGGTAGTAGAGCGTCCGCTGGCTACTTGCGCCATGCCTCAAGTGGTGGTTGCGAATGCCGAGCAGGCGCTGCAGCAAGCCGCGGCCGCCCACCGTTCGCGCTTCGATGGTCCGGTGGTGGCCGTAGCGGGCAGCAACGGTAAGACCACTACCAAGGAACTGGTTCGCAGCATTCTGGCGCGACGTTGGCACGTGCTGGCCACGCGCGGCAACTTGAACAACCACTTGGGCGTTCCGTTGACCTTGCTGTCGCTGGATGCCACCCATGAGGCCGCAGTGATTGAAGTCGGCGCCAACCATCCTGGCGAAGTCGCCTTCTTGACGACGCTGGTCCGGCCTCAAGTAGGCTTGGTGACCAATGCTGGTGCAGAGCATCTGGAAGGCTTCGGCAGTCTTGAGGGCGTGGCACGGGCCGAAGGGGAGTTGTTCGCAGGCCTGGCGAATACGGCCACGGCCGTCATCAATGCGGACGACGAATTTGCCGGCCTCTGGGACACGTTGCGCGGCAAGGCGCGACGCGTGGACTTCGGATTTGGCGCGGCTGCCGGTGTGCGTATTGTCGACTGGGACGCCGGAGTGAATGGCGTCCAGACCTTCACGCTCGTCACGCCCGCGGGTGAGGTAGCCGTTCGACTGCCGTTGCTTGGCCGACACAATGCCGTGAATGCCGCCGGCGCTGCCGCCGCAGCGCTGGCCGCTGGCGCCTCGCTGGACGAGATTGCCGCGGGGCTCGCTGCCGTCGAGGCAGTGCCGGGGCGTCTTGTCATGCGTACCGCTATTGGCGGCGCCCGCCTCATCGACGATACCTACAACGCCAACCCCAGCAGTGTCGCCGTGGGCCTGGACTTGTTGGCCTCCTATGGCGGTGAGCGCTGGCTGGTGCTTGGCGAGATGGGCGAACTGGGGGAACACACCGCAGCGGCACACACCGCGGCGGGTGAGTTGGCGCGCGTTGCGGGCGTGTCCCGTCTGTTTGCCCTCGGCGCACCGACGAAGTTGTCGGCTATGGCCTTTGGGATAGGTGCCGAGTGTCATGCCTCGGGTGAGACGCTTACGCCGTCCTTGGTCACTGCCTTGCGCGCGTACGGTGCGCCGCATGAGTTGACGGTTTACGTGAAGGGTTCCCGGATGAACCGCCTCGAAAAGGTGGTGGACGCAGTGCTGGCCGGGCAGGGGGAAGAGGTAACGAATGCTGCTTGAGCTCTCGCGCTGGCTGACCCAGTACCATACCGGTTTCAAGGTGTTCAGCTACCTCACGCTGCGCGCGATTCTGGCGGCGTTGACTGCGCTGCTCATCTCGTTGCTGGTTGGGCCGCGGGTTATCGAGTGGCTGAAGAGCAAGCGGGTGCGTAACGACCCGCGCGACTATGTCCCCGCTGGTGGCGAAGGTGGAACGGTGACTGGCGGCAACATCAAACGCCACACCCCCACGATGGGTGGTGCCCTTATTCTGGTAGCGATGACTTCCAGCACCCTGCTGTGGTCGGATCTGGCGAATCGCTTTGTCTGGACGGCGCTCACTGTAACGCTGGTGTTTGGTGCCGTGGGCTTCTATGACGACTATCTCAAGGTCATCAAGGGCGACGCCGCCGGTATGCCTTCGCGATGGAAGTATTTTTGGCAGAGTGTGGCTGGCTTGGGGGCTGCATTTTTCTTGTTGGTCAGTGGCACGGTGGATGCTTCGACCAGCTTGTATGTGCCTTTCTTCAAAAACGCCGTACTCCCCTTGGGCAGCGTCAGCTTCGTGGTTCTGACTTACTTTGTCATCGTCGGTACCAGCAACGCAGTAAACCTGACCGATGGTCTCGACGGTCTGGCCATTATGCCGGCCGTGATGGTGGCGGGTGCGCTGGGTATATTCGCTTATGCCTCCGGCAACGTAGTGTTCGCACAATACCTGCTCATTCCCCATATTCCTGGTAGTGGTGAGTTGCTCATTTTCTGCGCCACGCTGGTCGGCGCCGGGCTTGGCTTTCTCTGGTTCAACACCTACCCGGCACAAGTATTCATGGGAGATATCGGGGCACTTGCGCTAGGTGCCGCGCTTGGCGTGGTGGCGGTGATTGTTCGTCAAGAAATCGTGCTGTTCATCATGGGTGGCGTGTTCGTGTTGGAGACGGTATCCGTCATCTTGCAGGTTGCCTCCTTCAAGCTTACCGGTAAGCGCATCTTCCGAATGGCCCCGATCCATCATCATTTCCAGTTGAAGGGTTGGGCCGAGCCGAAGGTCATCGTGCGTTTCTGGATTATCTCCTTCGTGCTGGTGCTGACTGGCCTTGCCGCCCTGAAGCTACGCTGATCCCAATGAACCAGCAGCCTATCCCGGCTTCTCTTGTAGTGGGTCTCGGTAAGAGCGGTGTCTCTGCCGTGCGCTGGTTGGTAGCGCATGGGGTCCGTGTCCGCGCGACCGACTCGCGCGAGGCGCCTCCTGGACTTGCGGCTGTGGCAGCGCTGTT